>DASWTM010000090.1:0-9307 GCA_036402115.1 Chryseosolibacter sp. | reverse complement strand
TGGCTCCGAACGTGTGGAGCTGTGACTTGCGAATGCCCATGAACTCATTCGTTCGTAAATCGTAGGGTTCGTACTTCCCGTAAGGGTAGACAATGAAAACGTCTCCGCCAAAATCGGGTGCGCGATTCGGAAGCGATTTGTCCTCGCGATTGTGATAGGAGAGGAAGCGATTTAATTTTTCGAAGCCATCATTGTTTTTTGCAATGGCGATGTAGAGCAGTTCATCGTCTTTGCGGAATTCAATTCCAACAGCAATGTCCAGTTTGTGGCCGGGCTCTCCGAATGCTGTCAAGCCGTTTCCACCCGGGCGATATTTCGAACACAACCGAAGCATTTCCATGTAGGATGCCGTGTTGTTAATCTCCGTGAGCACTAACTTGTGTACGCCACACCGCTTTGCTTCGTTAAAAAGTTCACGCACCGACAACGTGCCATACTTGAAACTGAATCCGGTATGACAATTTAAAAGCAGCCCACCCTGCGCCTCTTTTGCTGATTCCTCGCGGCTCTGGTTCATTTTCTATTTTTACACCGTAGATATTTGATAGATCGCCTTATCCTCATATACAACATCTCCTGGCGATTGATGCCCATAATATACTAGCGGTTCTTCGACAGTTCCGCGTTGCATATGTGCAATCACGTATCGGATCTCACTAAACGAATACGCTTCGCCCAAGGCAAGTTTTATTGGTGTAAGCGTCTGACTGCCCAAATCGTTTACTACTTTCTCAATGGTGATAATTTTGTTTTCCTGCAACACTTGCTGAATTGAGATCTTACCCGTCTTGATGTAGAACGCAAGGTGTCCTTCGATCGTGGATATACTGAGCTTTCGTTTCACGGCAATCTCCTCCGGACGAAGGCCATCCTGAAAAAGCTTTAGGGTGACCTGTTTGGTAGAGGTGTCGTGATCGACATTGCTTCGCTTGACAATTTTTCTTTCTTTCAGATGGATCTTCGACTCAAGGCCAGCAGCATTGCAGTAGCTAGCGATGGCAGTGAGGAATGCATCGCCAAATTTCCGAACCTTCGTTTCACCAAAGCCGGAGATATTGAGAAGTTGTTCGCGCGTTAGGGGAAGGTAGGTGGCGAGTTCTTCAAGGCTTGCATCGGAAAGGACCACGAAGGGAGGTACGCCATCGATCGCGGCCAGCTTGCGTCTCACAGCTTTCAACTCCTCGACCAGTGGCAGATTCGCAGCTTTATCAAAATTGAGCGCCTCATTTTCGAGGCGTCCACGCGTCAGGATAATGGCGCTGTTGGATTCAAGTGCTGCGAGTCCTTTCTCCGTGAGCTTCAAAATAGGGTATGCGCCTTTTGTCTTTTCCAGGAAATTTTGTGTAACCATTCCGGCAATGATCCCTTGCCACTGTGTCTTTGACATCGCGTTGCCCGTTGCATAACTTGTAATCCTTTTGTGCTCGGGTTGAATACGATTGCTTGTCGATCCCCACAATACGTCAATGATATATCCTGCGCCAAACTTCTCAGAGAGCTCTGAAACGGCTTTCAATACTTTCCTTCCTTCCGTGGTAGCATCATAGGTTTCGAGATCACGCAGACAGATGTCACAGTTGCCACAATAGTCGCCCGTGGCTTCGTCAAAATAATTCAGCAGAAACTTTCTTCGGCATGCCTCCAATTCAGCAAAACGAGCTATTTGATCGAGCTTCCTTAACGAAATGGCAGTTTGCTCCGGGTTTCCTTCAATAATTGCAAAACGTTTCATCTTGGAAATGTCTCCACGCGAATAGAACATCAATGCAATGCTGTCCAGGCCGTCACGGCCTGCGCGTCCCGTTTCCTGGTAGTAACCCTCAATGTTTTTCGGGATATCCATGTGCACCACGAAGCGTACATTCGATTTGTCGATGCCCATCCCAAAAGCGATCGTTGCGACAATGAGTTTTACTTCGTCTTTCAGAAATTTATCCTGATGACTAATGCGTGTCTGCGTATCCATGCCGGCATGATAGGGCAGCGCGTTGAAGCCGGCCATGCGCAAATCTTCCGCGAGCGTTTCCGTTGATCGCCTTGAGAGGCAATAGATGATTCCGGATTCATCTTTGTGCTGTGAAAGGAAATTCATCAACCGGTCAACACTGTTCATCTTATCCTCAATGATGTAGCGAATGTTGGCGCGATTGAAACTTGTGGTGAAGACGTTTGGGTTGTCGAGCTCAAGTTTTTCGAGGATGTCTTTGCGTGTTAGCTTGTCGGCTGTGGCAGTGAGGGCGATGACGGGGACTTTCGGCAGGGACTTTTTTACTCGCGCAAGTATCAGGTAGTCCGGACGAAAATCATGGCCCCACTGCGAGATGCAATGCGCTTCATCGATCGCAATAAGACTAATCTTTACGTCCGGAAGTTGATCGAGCAGCGATCCACGATTTTCATTGGCGAATAACCTTTCCGGTGCGAGGTAAAGCAGTTTGATTTTGTTTTGGCGCACAAGTGCGATGACTTTTTCCTGCTGCTGAAACGTCAATGTAGAGTTGAGATACGCTGCCGCGATGCCGTTGACGCGCAATGCATCCACCTGATCTTTCATCAACGCAATCAGTGGTGAGACCACAAGCGTTACGCCTTCAAGCAGAAGCGCGGGTATCTGGTAGCACAATGATTTACCTCCGCCTGTGGGGATCAGCACAAACGTGTCTTTTCCTGCGAGTACAGAGTTAATAATGTCCTCCTGATTTAATCGAAAGGCATCGTAACCAAATTGCTTCTTCAAAATTTCCAAAGGTGTCATATGGTGTTCTTTTTTGTTTACACGGTATGCCTTTGGTGGATAATATTTAAGGGCGTTGAAACGTACGGTTTCGCTCTAGGCTTCAAGCCGCAAGCTTCAAGCTTCAAGTTTGAGAAGCGCTCAAGAGCTTGAGGCTTGTAGCAAGTTTCCGCGTATATAACCTTAACATAGCACTAGTTTTATAGTTGACCCTCGAATAAGATTTCCTTATAGAAGGTCCATTTATTTTCAACTTTCGCCAACACGGTAATGCGGTCGCATAGGAAATGTTGGTTGCTGTAGTTCAGTCCTTTCAAATACGGCCAGCAACGGAGAAATTCATCGATCTCGAGATTGCGCGCAATGGAAATGTACGGAACGAACGATGAATCTTCTTTCACAAGTTTTTCAAATACTTCCTGTATCGGATATTTATTTACAATGTCGAGGTAGATCGTGCGTTTCGATCCGTTGTAGGAAACTCCAAAGTCTTTCAGGAAGACGTTGAACGGTTTGAAATCCATTGCGCGTGATTCGACAAAGCGGATCATGTCGTCCATGTATTCGTCATTGTATTTAAAAAGGGTGATGTTTCCCTTTGAATGCCGATCTTCAAACTTCCGCCCGATAAGGTATTGCACATCATCTTTCAAAACGGAAACATCGCTGGCAATGTGCCGCGGTGGCGCGATCATAAAAAATAGCTCCGAAACGGACTCTTGTAATTTTAATTTTGTCGATTTCATAATACACCCCTCCAACCTCCCTCGGGGAGGCTTTGTTTAAATGTTTTGTTATACAGACAATTTTAGATAGAGCTTACGACAAGTTGTGTCATAAACGCTGAATCCCATCCACCGCATTTCATTCGTGCCTCTTGCCTCGATATCCATTTATTCAAGATTATTTTAATTCACCTTTTAATTTGATCAGCACGGATTCGAGGTCGAAAATGATTTCTTCATTTGAGAAACGAATAACCCGTATACCAACCGTTGACAATTCATGGCTTCGCTTCACATCATACTCCTTTCTCGTTTGATGTACTCCGCCATCAACTTCCACCACAAGTCTATATTCATGACAATAGAAGTCCGCGATATAATCTCCGATGGGATGCTGCTTTCGAAAGCGCGCACCGTTCAATTGTTTTTTGCTCAAACACGCCCACAGTATCCTTTCCGCTTCAGTCATATCTCTGCGTAGTCGTCTGGCATTCTCAAACGTAATCGGCTGGGATCCAAAAAACATCGTCCGTGTATTCATCCGCCTTGTGTTAAAATTTTTCTTCCCTTTGATTTGGCTCAGCGTTCTTTAAATACCGTAAGTCCCCCTTGGGGGATTTAGGGGTGGTCATTTCAGGTTGCCCTTAAACATATTTAGCTCCATGCGCACGCGTTTATTCACATCGATCGTATTCGACCGGATAATTTTTTCTACTCCGTACTTATGTTTGATGTGATCGATGGCCTGGTAGAGATTGATATTCTCTGCCGTGTCATCGAACAAACTGATCTGATGATTGCCGTGCACTAATCCGCTTAAGCGAACACCGACCAGGCGAATCAGCATCCTTCTATTATAGAGTTTATCAAACAATGCCGTTACTACTTTCAAGATTGCATGGTCCGATGAGGAATAGGGGATGTGTATTTGCTTCGTCTCCGTATCGAAGTTTGCATAGCGGATCTTTACTGTCACGCATGATGTAAGCTTCTTCTGTTCCCGTAAGGTGAACGCAACTTTTTCCACCATCGCGATCAAAATGTTTTTCAATCGCTTGACATCGATCGTATCGCTTTCAAATGTGCATTCCGTTGAGATTGATTTCTGTTCCGTGTACGGCAGCACAGGAGAGGAGTCAATTCCATGAGCTTTGTTCCAGAGCGCCAAGCCATTTTTCCCGAAGGCGCTCACGAGAAATTGTAACGGCATTTCGCGCAACGTCTGCACGGTACGTACGCCCATGTCGTACAGGAAGGAGGAAGTCTGCTTCCCGACCATCGGAATTTTTTCAATTGACAGGGGTGCAAGAAAATCTTTTTCGGTTCCTGCGGGAATGTGTTTTTCAGCGTTCGGTTTGAACTCGCCCGTAACAACTTTCGATACGAGTTTATTCACTGACATACCCAGCGAGATCGGAAGTCCGCTTTCTTTTACGATTTTCTTGCGCAGTTCAACGGCCCACTTGAATGCACCGAAGTAGCGATCCATTCCACTCGCATCGATATAGAATTCGTCAATCGAAGATTTTTCAAATTGAGGTGCCTGCTCTTCTATTATTTGCGTGACATCGTGAGAAGCCTGGCTATACGCTTCCATATCTCCGGAGATCACTTTTGCTTCGGGGCAAAGCTGCATGGCGAGATACATCGGCATGGCGCTGTGCACACCAAATTTGCGCGATTCGTAGCTGCATGCCGCTACAACGCCTCGTCTGCTGCTGCCACCTATAATAAGAGGTTTTCCCTTAAGCTTAGGGTTCTTGCGGCATTCAACGGCTACGAAAAACGCGTCCAGATCCAGGTGTATAATGTTGCGATCCATGATGCCAAGTAACTAAAATTATTAGTTAAATGTTGCATATGTGAACTAAAAATTTTAGTTTTACAGAGTTGTTTTGCCATAGCAACGTTTTATAGTTCAAAATTACTTTCGTGAGGGTTCCGCGTATATTTGCGGGACTTCACAAGTAATTATTTGTGAAACCAAAAAACCATTTCATGGCAAACGTTAATAAGAATCTGAAATTTTTACGAGTACAAGGTGGCTTCACGCAGAAGCAATTGGCCGAGAAGCTAGGACTGAAACAAGCTGCCGTTGGCGCTTATGAAGAAGAGCGCTCAACGCCACCCGTGTCTTGCCTCATGGAGATCTCGAAGATCTTTTCGGTCAGCCTCGATCACCTTATTAATAGCGATCTGAGCACCGTTCCCCAGAAGGAGTGGAAATCAAAAGCCGCAGCGCGAGGAAAAGAGGTTCTTGCCATTACAGTCGATGCGAACAATCGCGAGAACGTTGAGTTCGTTCCGCAGAAAGCCTATGCGGGGTATACAGCAGGATTTCAGGATCCCGAGTTTGTGAAAGACCTTCCGAAGATGAGTCTTCCCATGCTTCCAAAAAACAAAACGCATCGTGCTTTTGAAATCAAAGGTGACTCCATGCTTCCTATTCTTCCCGGGAGTGTAATTTTTGGCGAGTATGTTGAAAGCGTGGAGAGCATCAAGAATGGCAAGCTCTATATTCTTGTGACGCGCCAGGACGGAATTGTGTTCAAGCGCATTTTCAGCTTTGCTGATCAGAAAGGAAAGTTGTTACTGGTGTCTGACAATCGCTCATACGAACCGTATTCAATCAGTGCAGAAGATGTGCTCGAAGTGTGGGCAGCGAAAGCGTATTTTTCAAACCAGTTCCCGGAAATCGAAGGCAACTCATCCCTGGTCGATCAGCTGGCTCTTCAATTGTTTCAGTTGCAGCGCGAGAAGAATAAAGCGAAGAAATAGAAACGGGGCTGGGGTGTGCTGCTCGCAAAGCTCACGTTCGATCGCATCGTCACGCGAGCTTACAAAAAAATTGGATGGATTTGATTTGATCTGAGTAGTTACTGTACGCAGAGCTCGTTGATTATTCTTTGACCGACTCCTTAACATTCCGATCGACATTGACATACGTCTTCATGAATTCGTGAACCATGTCTTTGAAGCCGTTGTACGAATCTGGTTTTGCAATCACCTGGTCAGCGCCAAGCTGGATAAATTCGTTCACAAGTGAAGCATCGGGATACGTGGAATAAATAACGACTGGAATATGGCGGAATCGTTCCTGTGATTTAAGGTAGGTTAACGTTGCTTTGCCGGTCATTTTCGGCATGTTCTGATCAAGAATAAATAGGTGGGGAAGTTCGTCCTCATGGGAAAGACGGTTCACGTGGTTAATTAGATCAATTCCATCGTCAACGGTCTCAAGCCGGATGTCCGGATGCTGCAATTCCTCGAATGCCTCTGCAAAAATTATGCGGTCATCCTGATCATCCTCTGCTAGTAAAATAAGTCGTCTCATCATCACTGAATATGCATGACATCATCCATGCTTAAGGGGAATAATAAAAGAAAAAATTGTGCCACGCCCTTTTTCGCTCGTGGCGGTGATAATGCCCTGATGTTTTTCGATAATTTTTTTAGTGATGGCGAGCCCAATGCCTGTTCCCTCGTATTTGTCTTTCGAATGCAGTCGCTGAAAAAGTTGGAATACTGTATCACTGAATTCTTTCTCGAAACCAATCCCGTTGTCCTGAACTGATATTTTTATAAAGGCACCTTCGTCTGATGCTGTCGAGTTGAAATCTTTTTCCGCTACCCGCACACCTTTCACTTCAATCAGCGGAGGCACTCCAGGTTTAGAGAATTTCAGCGCATTGCTCATCAGATTCTGAAACACCTGTCGCATTTGTCCGGGGATAACCTCGGCATGTGGCAATGAATCGATTTTTATTTCCGCTTTCGTTTCTTTGACCACGATTTCAAAATCATCGAGCAACTCATGCGTGAGTCTCGATAAGTCAACCGGTTCAAAATAATTTTTATCGCCCGACAACTTCGAAAAATTCAACACGCTTGAGATCATCGATTTCATGCGCTGTGACGAAACCAGGATCTTTTCGAGTAATTGCCTCGCCTCCGGTTGCTCTTGCATGTAGCGCTCCTGCACCAGATGAGCAAACATGTGAATCTTCCGAAGGGGTTCCTGCAAATCGTGAGAGGCAACGGACGCGAACTGCTGGAGATCGTAGTTGCTTCGCTCGAGCGCTTCATTCATATCTTTCAACTGACGCGTTCGCTCATCAACTTTATTCTCCAGGTATTGATTGAGGTTTTTCTGCTCGTGGATGTCGATCGTGGTTATTACCCAGCTTATCAGATTTCCATTATTTTCTCGCCTTGCTTTTGCGGAGAGGAGATTCCAATGATAGTTACCATCGGCAAGCTTCACCCGAACTTCACATTGAAAATCTTTTTGCTCGTGGCTGGCTTTCTTCCACTGCACAAGCAATTGCGGAAGGTCGTCTTTGTGAATAACACTTTGCCATCCGTTTCCGATGGCCTGCTGTTGTGATAAGCCTGTGTATAATTCAAACTGACGATTGGCAAAGTTCACGTTTTCGCGGGGATCGGTGGTCCACACGATCAGCGGCATGGACTCGGCCAGGAATTTTCGCTGTGCTTCTACCTGGGCAATTTCGTGCTTCGCCTGATTCTGCTCGGTAAGGTCGAACATGGATCCAAGCATTCGATAGGGGATATCATGTTCGTCATGCAACACGTACCCGCGGTCGAGAATGTCGGCATAATGTCCGTTAGCTTTCAGGAAACGGTATTCGCGCATCCATTGCTTCTGATTGCTGTTGATTACGTGATGAAGGCTTTGTTGTACCGCTTCACGATCTTCTGGATGAATTCGCTCCGCCCACTGGTCTCGTGTGAACTCGTCTTTCTTCGGATCGTATCCAAACATCGTATAAAACGACTCGCTCCACCACATTTTGTTAACCACAAAGTCCCAATCCCACAACGCATCATTCGTAGCACGGCCAACGAGTCTGAACCGTTCTTCGCTCACGGATAACTCCCGCGTACGCTCGGAAACTTTTTGCTCTAATTCTGCATTGAGTTTTTTGAGATTCTCCTTGACCGATACGAGTTCTACATAATTTTTCTTGAGTCGCTGGTCGGATAATTTTTTGCTCGTGATGTCGGTGAACGTTGCAACAAATCCGTCCGTCATTTTTACGGCAGTTACCTCGACCCATTGCTGCGTGGCTTCAATGAATATGTCTGAAAGAACGTCCTTATTCTTGGTGACCACAGAAACGTACTTATCAAACATCTGATGCGGTGCCAGCCAGGTCAGGTCTTTGCGGAGGGATTTATTGGTAAGGTCACCACCTACGTTTGGAAACATGGCGTTTGCCGATTCATTGCCCGTGATGGCCCTGAAGTCGGTAATTATGTTATTGTGGTCGCGGATACTTTCGAAGGCGATGATACCACTTCTGCTCGCATTGAAAACACCCCGGATAATATTGTTCAGTTTGGTAATCGTGGTGATGTCGACAAACGAGATGATGGCGCCACCGATCACGTTGTCACGCGTGAGGTAAGGCATGATCCGCATCAGCATGTTCTTGCCGCCAATCAGCTGAACCTCTTTTTCAATGATTTGGTTGTTCCGCACCACGTAACGGATGTCGTCCATCAGACTTTCGTGAAGGATGTTATTCGAAATGTGCGAGATCGGTCGTCCAACATCGGTTTCGATGAAGTTGATCATCTTCGCTGACGCGGGATTGAATTTGCGGATCGTCAAATCTGAATCCACAAAGATCTGTCCGATATCAACGCTGCGGAAGTAGTTGTTGAGGTCATCGTTGAGTTCCAGCAGCTCTTTTATTTTCAGCTGATGCTCGGTGTTGAGCGTATGCAGTTCCTCGTTAACGGACTGTAATTCTTCATTTGAGGATTGAAGCTCTTCGTTTGCTGAGAGTAATTCTTCATTACTGGATTGCAGCTCCTCGTT
>DASWTM010000089.1:0-12246 GCA_036402115.1 Chryseosolibacter sp. | reverse complement strand
TCCCTCTGCGATCAGGTATATATGGGTGCTTGGGGTTCCAGGTTGATAGATGGGGTCTCCTTTCCTATAGGTAACAAACTCATGGTATAACCTCATGTCCTTAACCTTGTGTGGACACAGAATTTTGTACAGATCGGTACTCTCAAGGTACCATACAGACGCCAGGTTCATACCATAAAAACGACTTACTCCCTATTAAGTTCGAGCCTCTTAAAAAAAAGCGCAACGGACTGACTTACGATGAGATATAAAAAAGCGAAATACGATTCTAGAATCTGATGTTATCACCGTGCGCTACCAAGATTGATCAATTCAGTTCTTCTAAGCAATCTGCCCTGACGACTGGCGCTGGCTTCTGTCATTTCACTTCATACAACTTTAATTCCCGCATATTCCAAGGCACCTCAAAGTCGTGAGGTTTCCCAGCGCGCTCTCCGTGTACTACTTCCTCTGATTTCGTCAACGTCATTTTTACGAAACGTGCCTTCACTGGTGTTAGACGAATCACGGTAAAGTTAGCATTAGATGTTCCGCCTTCAAGTACTTTGGTCCAGGATTTACCATCCATTGACACTTCGATGTCGTATCCTCTCGGATACGTTGGAATGGGCGGTGGTGACCCTGGTCTCCACCCTCTGCTGATCGGTGGAGAGCGGAATTGAATTTCACTCAAGGTTACAGCTTTTGGCAATTCGGTCATGAACCACATGCCTTGCTTCTGCGTTGTCCCGGTGGTCCAGCCTTCAAATGTGAATGCAGCGGAAGCCAGGCCAGTACTCCCCTTTCGCACCTCACCTATGTGACTGCTGGACACTTTCCATTTTTCATCCAACTCCAGTGCATGTGGAATTGACATCCATAGTTTGTCGAATGTGTAGGGAGTTTTTTGGTCAGCGGTTTCTTTGCGTAAACGTGCGACATCATCTTTTGTAATGACAGATGACTCGTTCTCAAAATTCGTCCGGATGAAAGAAGCAACGGACGCAATCCATTCATCGCTGTTCGCGGCCATCGGTGCCATCAAGCCTCCTGCGTAAGAAACGTGATCAATGTCTCCGGTAAGTCCGCGAAGCAAAACTTTGACAATGTAATCCGGATGTGCCTGGACGCGCGGTGAACTTATAAGCGTAGGCGCCATCAACTTGCCATTGCCAACCGGTGTGCCGGCACCTGAAGCGCCATGACACGTGGCGCACAAGCCTGAATAGATATCCGCGCCAGCATCCACCATCTTTTTTTCCTCTTCTGACAGATTCGGATTTGTACGGCCGAAGTAAGCGTTGACAACCGGTGGATCCAACACTTGTTTACCCACAAGCTGCAGCCCTGCCGTTGTATCACGGGCGAGCATTCTTTTCACGATGCGTTCCGTACCTTTTATTTTGAACATTCTGCAAGTCATCATCGCCCGCATCTTCACCTGGAGGTTCTCGTCTTCCAGCATCCGTAAGTATTCCTTTCCGAAAGACTCATCACCATTCTTATACAACGTCTCACTTACCCACATGGCCTGAATACGCATCCTTGGCTCCGGATCACGCATCAGTGATTTCACCAATGCGGCCGGTAGTTTATCGATGCCTTCTAGCACCCAGAGTGCGTGAAAACGTTCAAGCAGATTGTTTGAACTCTTTGCGATTTCTACTAACGACATGGCTACGGTCGTATCTCTTCGTTGCACCAGCACTTGCTGCGCCATGTCTCTCCACCATCCGTTCGTGTGATTCAGATACCTGACCAGTTGCGCGGAGGATTCGTCATACATTCGTGGCTGTTTTTTATCTCTCGCGATACTGTTATGCGATAATCGCCAGATGCGGCCAAGGTTGATGACTTTGTCAAGCTGATATTGTTCAATCTTAACGCGAAGGTACGATCCAACAGGTGTCCACTCTCCTTCCTGGATAATGCCGTGATACATATCGACAATGTACATCGTACCATCCGGTGCTGTGGCCAAGTCAACAGGACGAAAGAGAGGGTCGGAAGACCGGATAAACTCCGACTTCTGTTCCTGGTAAACATTATGGAGCGTCAGCAGGCCACCCTTGTCTTCTGGGCGAATTCTTCGTACGATGCGCGCAACGGGTTCACCATAGAAGTATTCACCATACAATTCTTTCGGCAATTTATCTCCTCTGTAAACATCGTTTCCGGACGATCCAGTTACGCGATTCAACGAACCATCTGGCTGTCGCACCGACTGCATCCCTCCTTGCATGTCGGCAATGTGGATGGGTGCACCCCATGGTTCTTCGAATCCTGGAGCAAAGTTCTTCTCAACAACATAATCACCGTAATGTATCGGAAATTGGAAGTATGACGGTACGCCACTCGCGCCCCCTTGAAACCAAAGTTTGCCGTCATCGTCATGAGTGATTCCCCACTGGGCATGATTGGATCCGGTTGATTCCCGGATCACTCCGTTCGGAGTCTCGCGCACGCGAAACGGATTCACGGTACTGTATAACCAGTTATCCATTCCCCAATACAAAAACGCTTGCTGATGTTCTACATTTCCGGCCCGACCGAAGTTGTCAGTGAAAAATTCTTTCTTGTCCGCCTTCCCGTCTTTGTTAGTGTCTGTGTATTTGTAAACCACGTCAGCGTTTGATTCCATTGTCAGAATGCTGTTCGGCCCTACCGGCAAAACGAATCGCGGAAACACAAGGCTGTCTACAAACATCCCACCACTTTCGTAAACGCCATCATTGTCTTTGTCTTCCCATCTCGAAATTCCACTCACGGGCTCGAGCGTTCCCTTCGAGTCGGCTGTCAGCATGTAAGACCTTAACTCGAGTACATGCATTCGGCCATTGCCGTCAAACGTGATGGCTGCAGGTTGTTGGATTTTTGGTTCCGTGAGTACAGGCTCCATCACATATCCCTCGTGAAGAAGAAACTTTTTCTGTTGTTCGTCAGCAGAAACAGGCAACACAGGAGGCTTCGGCTCGAGGTCAATACCCTTCCAAATGGCGTTTGTTGTGTCTGCACCTTCGGGAAGTTTTACAATTGGCCATGACTCTTTCTTTTGTGAACAACTAGTAAGGAGGACGAGAAGCAGTGGAAATAGCCGCAAAAATTTCAGTTGACTGAAGGACATAATGGCGCGTTGATAAGTTGCTAATCGATGAAGATAGACAAACGCTTCAAAAATTACTATCCTGTGCTTACCTGATTTCTTTCGTCAGAATCGTTACCTTTCAAGAACAATTTGGTTGGTCCTTCCATATGCAAAGGATACTTATTCCTAAGTCGATGGGGATTGTTCGAAGCTGACTCTATATCCCGGATACCTAATAGCGAGTTAACTGCTAACCGTTACTCACTAGCTGATTTGATAACACTTAGCAAGACGTTTACACACAATTAACGTTTGCCTTTTGGTGGCTAATTGTCTTTATCGTAATATTGCGTTATAACGATATGGGAATCACAAAATCAGAAGTTTTTAAAAAGAGCCAAAATCGCATGGCTACGCTCTCCAAGGCCTTTGACCATCCGGCACGTGTCGCGATCCTTGAATACCTGCTTGCACACCGCACCTGTATCACCAACGACCTGGTGAACAAGTTGCCTTTATCGCAGTCAACCATTTCGCAACACCTGAGAGAACTCAAGCAAATTGGCATCATAAAAGGCGAAGTGGAAGGGCCCAAACTAAACTACTGCATCGATGAAGAGGTATGGGAAGAAGCGCGGGATGTCTTCGTGAACTTCTTTGCAAAGTACGTCCCAAAAAATTGTTGCTGACTTTTCCTGCAGCGCGTCTAATACCTACAATTGCAAACAATATTGACATGTCCACTAGTACAATACTCCCATCGCTCGAGTCTACAATTAATAAACTTACAAGTGAGTTTACTCAGGTTCCAGAATCCCGAAAGCCGATACTTCAGGAACTGACCGAATTCGTTTTGCAGAAAGCAAATGCGCAGCAGGTTGTCAACCTGAATTTTATTTGTACTCATAATTCACGTAGGAGTCATATTTCCCAGATATGGGCGCAGACCGCGGCAGCGTATTACGGAATCAGCAACGTTCAATGTTATTCCGGAGGAACGGAAGCAACGGCCTTTAATCCGAGGGCTGTTAAAGCAATGCGTGATGCCGGCTTCGATATCCAAGTCTTTAAAGATGGAAGCAACCCGATTTACAAAGTGAAGTATTCCCGTCAGGTTTCTCCCCTCACCGTATTTTCAAAGAAGTATGATGACGACTTCAATCCGAAGAAAGATTTTGCCGCCATCATGACGTGCGCACATGCTGACGAGAATTGCCCGCTTGTGTTCGGTGCGACAAAAAGAATTGCGTTAACGTATAACGATCCTAAAGATTTCGATGGAACTCCTCAGGAAGCGACAAAGTACGCTGAACGGGTTCACGAAATTGGCCGCGAGATTCTGTATGCTTTTTCCAAAGTCAAATGAAAAAGTATTGTACTGAGCTATTGGGAACATTCGGTCTTGTCTTCTGCGGCACGGGCGCAATCATTATCAATCAGGAATCGGGCGGAGTGATCACTCATCCCGGCATCGCCTTTACGTTCGGGCTAATTGTAATGGTTATGATCTACGCGCTAGGTCCGATCTCGGGAGCTCATTTGAACCCTGCCGTTACAATTGCTTTTACCGTGGCGAAGCGGTTCCCGGTCAAAGAAATTTTGCCTTACTTGACAAGCCAGGCTATTGGCGCATTCGGAGCATCATGGACATTGAGATTCCTTTTCGAAAAAAATGAATTCCTTGGGGCTACCATCCCAGCAGGAACAGAAATGCAATCTTTCGTGCTTGAACTAATACTAACATTTTTTCTGATGCTAGTGATCATCAACGTAGCGACTGGCTCAAAGGAACAGGGAATGTTTGCAGGACTTGCGATCGGAAGCACGGTGATGCTAGAGGCGATGTTTGCAGGGCCAATCTCGGGTGCGTCAATGAATCCAATTCGCTCGCTGTCGCCCGCTGTTGTTTCAGGCCACCTTGAACATCTCTGGATTTATATTGTGGCTCCTCTACTCGGTGCTGCACTAGCGATACTGGTGTGGAGACTTATCAAGAGCGACTCGAATGGAGTGGTCAGCGGATAGATTTCAAGCGTACTAGAAAGTGGTAGGCACAACTTGTACAAACAAGCAACATCGTTTGCGCTAATCCTGAAAATCATTTGGAGCAGCACAGCGCCTCCAGTACTCCATAATCGAGCTGATCGTCTTCTCTAATTCTGCCATAGAATTCTGCTTTACGAAAAACCCTTGCACGGACTGGCTATACGCCTCGATGACCGCCTTCTGGTTTATCGCAGTTGAAAAAAATAAATACGGTATGCACTTATTGCTCAGTTTCGAATCGGTTTTAAGTTTCTGTCGCAACGCAAAACCGTCAAGCTTAGGCATGTTAATGTCTGAAAGTATGAGGAATGGCAATTCCTGTGATGCAGTAATAGAGTCGAGGGCTTCTTGTCCGTCAAAGAAAAATAGAACCTTGTTTTGATAATTGAGTTTTTGAAAGATCTCGGTCAAAAACTCCTGATCATCGGCATCGTCCTCGATGATAATAACCGGACCGTTCTTGTTTAAAATCATTGGCTTCTGCACATCATGCACAGCTTTCACGCCATTCGTTTTTTCCATACCATAATTTTTATTGATGTTTCCGTACCTGTTCCTTGATGTAGCGTTCAAGCCCTTCAAGGAACCTCTGGTTGTTGCGGCTGCAATTAAAAAGGGACTCCAAATGAGATACCGCTACCGCCCGCGAAGTCATAAGCTTACATATTTCGCGATCGCTCTCCAACCATCGGCTTGTGATGCTATGGTTTTTTAAGAAGGAGATTACTACCTGCTCTTTGAACGGAGTATTCATTTGGTACGATGTTCTCTGCAATTCCTTCAACTCTGCGATGACTTCGGGATACAAATCTGCGTTGAAGAGATCAGATTGTTTAATGTTATACGAGAGACTCATATGTTGTGACCTTCATCAGAGGCCTCTGTTCTAGGTAAATAATGGCGTCAATATATTTTCGTACTTCAAACGCCTTTAACATTCTGTGTGTAACAAGAATGTAACGGCCGGTGGTACAAGTTCGCGTTCAAAATATGCCAATTGTTTGCGAGCTTCATTGCCAACAACGGAACAATAGTAGATTCGCTGCTTATACGCAACAATCTTTAACTGAGTCGCTGGAGCTTCTTTGGCAGAAATGAAAGATCCCTTTGCATAAATGTTGTCTGTATTTGTCGGGTAGTGCATAGCTTTTTTTTAATCTCTTAACCGCGTAATTCTGGGTCCTTCTTCTGATTTTCGACCATAATAAGCAACCGCTGAATCTCTGAGCATAGAAGCTGAAAACTGGCGGTCTTCCTCATGTAATGATCGGCACCCAATAACAAGGCAACTTTTTCTTCTTCACGATCTCCTGAAGAGGCATACATTACTACAGGGATCGAGCGAGTCTTTGTATTTGCTTTTAAGGCTCTCAAACATTGAACACCGCTTTTGCGAGGCATATTGTGATCAAGAAAAATAACGTCAGGGTTAACAGGCATGCTAACCAATGATTCAAACGCTTTATCACCATCTTCGGCAAAAATTACATTCATCGAGGGATTCACCGTGCGGATGGCCTCGTGAAAAACATCACGGTCATCCTGGTCGTCATCGACCATAAAAACTACTTTAAGCATTAAACAATTTTAGTGAGCTTAATCTAAAGCTATTGGCCAGAATGGAATTTGTCGAAATAGATGGAAGCGGACGCTGCCAGAAAGTAAGTTGATTCGTAAAGGCTTGTCAAGATACTTCTTTTAATCGACTATCCCTAGTGCTTACGTTGAAACCTTCGCATTATCACGGTATGCCTATCCTGCTGCACGGTCTAACGTAACGAACTAAGTAGACGATAATCATATGTTGGCGATCACATTGCAATTAATTAACCCGTATATATTATGATAATCGTAGCACTTGGCCATCCATATAAAAAGGTAAAAGAACTCATCGTTGAAGTTAGTTTCGTTCCGCACCACAACTGATTTTTTTGAACAAATTTTGCGAACTTCCAGGCTGATAAATTTCTATGGCAGACAAAAAAGTACACCTGGTGCTCGGTAGCGGTGGTGCGCGCGGTATTGCACACATTGGCGTAATCGAAGCTTTGGAGGAGACAGGCCATCAAATTATCTCTGTCACCGGATGTTCCATGGGCGCAGTTGTGGGTGGCATCTACGCGGCTGGATTTCAAAGAGATTATAAAGAATGGCTTATAAAGCTGACTAAGCCTCAGGTCTTCCGCCTGCTCGATTTTACGTTGTCAGGTCAGGGGTTTCTAAAGGGCGAACGCGTGTTTAGCGTGCTTCAGGCGTTGACGGGTCCTCAAAATATTGAGAAGTTCAAGATACCGTTCACCGCGGTGGCTGCCGATATGGTAAACGACAAAGAAGTGCATTACAGGGAAGGCGATTTATACAAAGCATTGAGAGCTTCAATCGCCATTCCAGGCATCTTCACACCGGTTGTCCAGAACGGACAGTTCCTCGTAGACGGTGGCGTACTAAACCCTTTGCCGTTGAATCTCGTCACAAAGAAGCAAGGCGAATTAGTGGTAGCAGTTAATCTTAGTGGAAGACCAACAGTACCTCGAGTTGCACAAGATGATGCCGAAGAAACGCAGGCAGTCTTGAAATGGTTAAGTTCCATCATGCGCTATGCCGGCACAAAAGAAAAGGAACTCCTTCCTACAGCAGAATATTCGCTTCGCGAATTACTGGTTTCGTCTTACCGAATGACTCAGGACCGACTTACGAATCTGATGTTGATCGCCTATCCTCCCGATATTTTGATTGAGGTTCCAAGAAACGTCTGTTCCACGTTTGAATTTTTTAAAGCGAAGACGTTGCTCGAGCTTGGTCGTGAGTTAGGTTACCAAGCGCTTTCTGCACGTGAAGCAAACACAATGGCCAGGAGATAGTGTTTGAAATCCGTGAGCAATCTATTGCAAATTCACACTCAGTTGAGAGCATGTTGAATACTTCAATGGTCGGTGATCCATACTTTAGACAAGACTTGCTTTCTATGGTTGGTTATTGCGAACGCTAGAAGCTCACATGTCCTGGAGTATCTCTGTATTCTCAACGGCAACAACAAAAGTTCTGCTCGTTAGATTGATAATACTGGTCAATAGTCTGGACAAGCTTGCACTACAGCTGTGCTCAACATCGGACAACACCTGCTGGTGAATGAAGCAACTTCAAAACTTATTTTGAGACTTTAAATACCATCGGCACAATATTGTTCCGTGAGATCTTGCTCTGCTTTTCATCCACCACTCCCATAAGTTTAGATACCCTGAAGTTTTTTCGTCATAATGGTGAAGCATTTTTTTGAATGGGCCTAGATTTTTTTTACAGCGCCCCGATCCTGCAAGCGATTTAATGTTTCACTTAAATACTCGCGTATGTTAGCAATGAACTTTCGAGGGCCGTATCAAATCCGGCCCGACCGCAACCGACCTATGCCGGAGATCAAGCATCCGTATGATGCCATTGTCCGTGTCACCCGGTCACTCATTTGCGGCTCAGACCTGCACCTATACCATGGGTTGGTGCCAGATACTCGTGTCGGTATGACCTTCGGGCATGAATTCACGGGCGTAGTAGAAGAAATCGGATCAGGCGTACAGAACCTGAAAGTTGGCGACCATGTACTGGTGCCGTTTAACATCGCCTGCGGAAGTTGTCCATTTTGCAAGCAGGAACTTTACGGAAATTGTCATGAGGCAAACTCAGAAGCTACAGCAGTAGGTGGCTTTTTCGGGCTATGCTCACACGGGCGGTGGTTATGACGGAGGTCAGGGTGAATACGTCCGGGTACCGTATGCCGATGTAAGCCCGACAAAAATTCCGGAAGGGATGGACATCGAAGATGCTGTGTTGTTAACTGATGTGGTGCCGACAGGTTATCAGGCAGCGGAACAGGCTGGCATCCAAAAAGGTGATACGGTGGTAGTCTTTGGTGCAGGTCCGATTGGTATCATGGCTGCACGGTGTGCATGGCTTTTTGGTGCCGGACGCGTCATCATCATCGATCATATTGACTATCGACTTGAGTTTGCAAAAAAATATTCGTACTGCGAGGCTTATAACTTTAAAGAAATGAATGATCCGGTGGTGTTCGTGAAAAAACTCACCGATTGGTATGGGGCAGATGTGTGTATTGATGCCGTGGGCTGTGAAGCTGTAGGCCATGGGTTGCAAGACATCACCGGTCGAATGCTGCTGCAAGCCGGAAGCGCCACCGCTTTTCATTGGGCGGTTAATTCAGTTAAAAAAGGTGGTATCGTATCCATCATCGGAGTGTACGGTCCGCCATGGAACCTCGCTCCTCTGGGAAGCATCATGAACAAAGGTATTACTATTCGTGCCAACCAAGCTTCGGTGAAGCGTCTCCTGCCGAAACTCATCGACCATGTGATGAGTGGAAGGCTCAATCCCAAAGGTCTCATCTCACACCGTATTCCACTGGAAGAAGTGTCAGATGCTTACCGCATGTTTTCCAAGAAGCTGGACAACATCATCAAACCACTTTTAATTCCACCGCGTGCAGCATATGCAGCTTAAATTATTGAATTATGAAAAACGTATTAGAAGATATTATAGAACCACCCTTGGATCGGACGATTGCAAATCGAAATATGGATGTTCGTGTGCAAGATATTCCAGGCTGGGGTATGGATGCAGACCCGGACAACGATCCCACGTATCCGATGAAACGTTCCAATGGTGCAGACCATGAGCGTCTGAATTATGTAAAGGCACCGCAGCAGCGCAGGGACATGGAAGTTCTCCGTTCCATCGAGCGTCCCAACATCACGCGGGTCTTTGGAACCTCTACCCCTCCTTCGGGTCTGAGCGGAATCATTCGCAGGTATGCGTACAAATTTAGTGAAGCTACGGCTACACACTGGATGACACTCATACTCGCGGATCGTGTTGATGTCATCCAGGGAAAAATCAATGACTTAAAAAATGGAATTCTTCCTAATCCATGGGTTGAACGCGGATGGAAAGCTGAATGGAAACATAATCGGCCAGCCTTCGTCACGAGAATGACAGTCACGGCTTTGGTTATCACAGCCGGCATCCTGCTGCTCACAAGAAAAAGCAGAACTAAGCAAATCGTGAACAGCTAACATAGATTGTATCAACCCAAACGCACCGGAAGGCCCCTTGGGTTGATACTTTTTCCCTTCGAAGATCAGCGATTTAGCCATTACTCATTATCCATCGCCCATAACCCATCACCAATCACCCAGCCATAGCCATAGCCATAAGCCTTAGCAAGAGTATGCACAACCATAGACCGACTGATCGACTCGAATACTTCAGCGATGCTGTTTTAGCAATAGCAGCAACCCTTCTTGCAACCGAATTGCCTAAGCCAGAAAACGAAACGGACTTACTGCGGGCGATAGCCGACCAGTGGCCTCACTATGCTGCGTTTGCTGCATCGTTCCTGTTCATCTGTGTTGCGTGGGCGAATCATCACAACATGTTCAATTACATTAAGCAAACCGATCAGTACCTGCTCATCCTCGATATTTTGTTTCTCATGTTCGTGACACTCCAATCATTTACCACCGGATTGCTGGCGCGGCACGTAGGAAAACCGGATGAACGCACTGCGGCATTGATCTATCACGCTACGCTGGTGCTGATGACTTTTTTTTACAACTGCATGTGGTGGTATACGGTGAAAAACAAGAAACACTTGTTAGAAGAAGGCACAGATGAAAGGCTTATTGGTCCACTTACAAGAGAATACGCAATGGCTCCTGCCCTTCATCTTGCGGCACTAATCATCTGCATCTGGAGTGTCCCTTTGAGTATGATACCCGTGATGCTATTGTACGTCTATTTCGCGTTACCCCGTTTAAGCGAAAAAAGAATTTCACAAAAAAAATGATTCAGTGTTGAGCAGTATATATCAAAGACTAATGTGCTTCGGCCGAAACATGAACACATGAGCACATAAACACATTTAAACAAACAATCATGAATACAAGCAATTTCGAATCGGAACCCGTTACAACGATAAACAATGTTGAATTAGAACACGTGTTTTCGGACGAGACGTATCAACTGACCGGTATGGCAGTATCAAAAGAGGGACGTATGTTCACCTGCTATCCACTATGGCCTGGTCCGCACTTGTGGGGAGTAGTTGAAGTTGTCGGGCCTGATGCATGCACGCCCTACCCCAATGAACAGTGGAACAGTTGGACGCAAGGCGATGACGGAAAAAACAAATGGGTTTGCGTGCAAGCTGTGTTTGTTGATGATGAAAACTACCTCTGGGTGGTTGATCCAGCTTGCCCAAATATGGAAGAAGTATATGACAATAGTTTTAAACTTGTAAAGTTCAACCTGGCAACGAATAGTGTAGAGCAAGTGTACAGATTCGATGGTATACTCAGCAACAAAAGTTATATCAACGATGTGCGGGTCGATACGCAGCGGAAATTTGCCTATCTGACAAACTCAAATGAAGGTGGAATTATCGTAATCAATCTTGAATCAGGAACGATCAGAGAATTACTGAGTCATCACTATTCCGTAAGACACGATTCGTCCTTCACGCTGATCGTGGATGGAAAAGAATTTTCGAAGAACGGTGAACCGGTACATCTTCAATCCGATGGCATCGCATTAACGCACGATGGCGAATGGCTGTACTACAAACCACTCACCGATAACAAACTTTACCGGATCAAGACCGAATATCTGCGCGATGAACAATTGGACGAAGAAAAACGCGAGGCGCTGGTAGAAGATCTCGGAACGTTCTGCGTGACGGATGGGATGATCTTTGACAAAAATGGAAACCTTTACCTGGGCGATTACCAAAACTACAAAATGGTAAAGATAGGGCCTGACCATAAAAAAGAAGATTTGATGGAAGACGAAAGGTTGATTTGGCCGGACAGTTATGCGACCTCCGATGACGGATACCTATACATCAGTTGCTCACAAATCAACAAGCAACCGGATTATAACGATGGTGAAAATAAAAGGACCACCCCGTATTCAATCTATCGCATGAAGTTGCCTGATGCGTGAAATAAAATAAGCTAGTATGGCTTGAAGATTAGTGGTAAAACATTTCCTCATTCGGCTGGTGCAGTTTTTCCGATCCAATTTGCGTTACATATAAATCGGGCGATTGGCGGATGGCCATTGGATTAGTT
>DASWTM010000088.1:0-1542 GCA_036402115.1 Chryseosolibacter sp. | reverse complement strand
TGTACTCAACTTTTTGATGTCATCTCTCATAGTAAAAAAATCTATAAACAATACGTCCCTTACAACGGACTCTTTAAACGCAACAGCGATTTAATTTCTCACGCTTAAATTCAATAATGGAAGCAGATTACAACACCCAGCGACCGCACATCATCCTGAAGGAATATGGTCGCAACGTACAGAAGCTTGTGGAATACATTCGTAACAACCCAAGCAAAGAGAAGCGAACTGAGATGGCTTACACGCTCATCGAACTTATCAAGCAGCTTACACCTACGATCAAGGATCAACCTGAAAATCCACAGCGAGTTTGGGATGATCTATATATCATTGCCGACTTCGACCTCGACATCAACGGCCCATACGAAAAACCTTCCCGTGAAATCCTCTTTAAGAAACCCTTGAAGGTGGATTATCCGCAGAGCCAGGTGCGCTTCAAGCACTATGGTAAAAACATTGAGAAGCTTGTGAAGGAAGCACTCAAAAAAGAAGACGATCAGGAACGTGAAGACGCGATCATCTACTTAGGAAAATTGATGAAGACCTTCTACGGCAACTGGAACAAGGAGACAATTGATGACTCCGTTATTCTGAAAGACATTCAGGATATGTCAGGAGGCGCCCTCAAGATGACGATCGAGAAGGTTCGTGAAGACAATCTTTTCGAGAAGCTTTATAAAGAACGCAAGAAGTCAAGCGGTGGTAATGGCGGCAATGAGCGCGGTGAACGCAACGATCGCAAAGGCGGTGGTGGCGGAGGCGGTCAGCATCGTCATGGCGGAGGTGGCCACAAGCACTTCGGCAAACACAAAGGCAACAACTTCAAAAAGAGAAGAGACCAATAGCATTTCTGTGCGACCTTGATTCGTCACTGTCGTTTTCATCGTACTAAATAAATCATTAAATATTTTTTTCAATTGCTCCAGTCTTAGCTGGAGCTTTTCAATTGTTTTCAATGAGTATTTTTAAGATCCGCGGAGGAAAAAAACTAAAGGGAGAAATCATCCCACAGGGAGCCAAGAACGAAGCGCTCCAGATTTTGAGTGCAGTACTGCTTACGGCTGAGCCGGTCACCATCCACAACATTCCGAACATTGTTGATGTAAACAAACTTATCGACCTCATTGGCGATTTGGGGTGCAAAGTTGAAAAACTTGGACCCGAGTCGTATCGCTTCACTGCTAACAAGGTCAACACCGATTTTCTTGAGACAGATAACTATCGCAAGAAGGCGGCTGCTTTGCGCGGATCGGTGATGTTACTAGGGCCAATTCTCGCACGTTTTGGTAAAGCTTCAATGCCGAAGCCTGGTGGCGATAAGATCGGCAGACGAAGACTCGACACACACTTTCTTGGATTTCAAAAACTGGGAGCCAAGTTCAACTTTGATGCAAGTGAACATCTTTTCCATATCGATGCATCTGAATTGAAAGGCACATACATGTTGCTGGATGAAGCTTCCGTAACAGGAACTGCGAACATCATCATGGCTGCAGTACTGGCAAAAGGAACAACGACCATTTACAACGCAGCGTGCGAACC
>DASWTM010000087.1:0-2936 GCA_036402115.1 Chryseosolibacter sp. | reverse complement strand
GTTTCGTTTTCTTTGGCGACTTGATCGACAGTTTCCCTATAGTCTTCCGGATATGGATTTGCCAGTTCTAACGCAACAAGAGTTCCGCCTGTATTTTCGTGAATGATCTCAGCAATTGCTTTGGTGTTTTTTGTGCGTGATAGGTATACGATCAGTATCTTCTTAGATTGATTCGTAAGACCTGATTCAGGTGTAGCATCCAATGTCTGGGATGAGCAAGCCAGAGAAATCAATCCAAAAAATACTAACAGTACCTTCATCTTAATGCTTGATGGTGTGGGTATCCCGAACACTACTGAATGTCAAGGCCAGTAACTTCCAGTCTTTCTTTTGTTTTTTGAAAACTTCTGTTACAGTAAACTCGGTGACGACATCATTGCCGCGAACATTTGCTGTCAATGTAATGCGGCTCCAGAGAATGGCAGTGTCGTCTATAAGTTCAACGGCCACATCCTTTACATCGGCATTCTTATACCAGATGCTTCCGGTCTTGATGATCTCAAGTTCTTCCTCTTTTTTCCAGGTGCCGCTCATGTGAACAAACTTTGATTCATCATGGAACAGCGGAGCAAGCTTGTCCACGTCCTTGTCGGCCATCCATTGCCATTTATCCTTGGATAGATTAACAAGTTCCTGTTCTTCTTTCGTATAGGTTGTCGCAGTTGTGCTTTGACCGAAAGATGACAGATATGCCATAGTTAAAATGCACATCGCAAGCATTGTTTGTTTCATAGCGTACTCGTTGGTTTATTTATCTAATTTCTTTTCCTTTAGCCACTTCGACATCAGGTCAGCAACTTCAATGTTGTTCAAGTCTGAAAAAGGAAAATGCGTGTTCCCCTTTAAACCAACTTCCGGAAGGTGAACTACAGTTACATCTCCACCATGTTTATTTACAGCGTCTTTCCAGAGTTTCGCCATTGCAAGGCGTGCACGCCAACCATCGGATCCGGGATTAGGGTCAGGCTTTGAAGGGATATTGTCGCCATAGTAAATGATGATTGGAATCTTCGTCAACTTCATAAAATCATCCATCGGCCTTCCGACAGCAGTAACCGGACCTGATGAACTTTCGATGGGCGATGGAACTTCGCCCTCAGGGAAAATGAATGCACTTCCGGGCTCGTATGAAACAATAGCTTTTATCTTGCTATTCTTGACTGCGGTTAGCCAACCGAAACCGCCAGCGTGTGAGTGAGTAACGAGTATACCTTCTCCAATTTTGGAGAACAGTTTCGACACTGCATCTGAATTGACATCATAATCAAATCCACCAATGTTCGGTGCCATTTGCCTGAAGTACTGGTTCAGTGCTTCGGGATCTTTTGAAAACTGCACTCCGGGAAAATAGTTGGGCCAGATACCAATGCGAAATGTTCCGAACCAGGTCTGTTCATCAGGAGTAGGAACGATGGTTACCGAATCCATACTTCGACTTGCCCTTCCTCTTCGCGGTTGGTCGATGATGTAAACACCGAAACCTCTTCTGAGAAAAATATTCTGATAACCTTCACGTCCATCCGGTGTGGTTTCCCATGTTTTTGAAAACTGACCGACACCATGCCAAAAGACAAGTGGAAGTTTCTTAGCATTCACAGGAATTTGATAAAACACGTAAGCGTGATCGCCATGAAAAGTTTGCCCTTCAGGGGTGCGCTTTATGGGATCAAATGTTCCTGGGTTAGTTTTTACTGAGCCACCAACAGCAAAGCTTCCCTGGTCTTGAATGACGAGAGGCTTTTTTTGCGCGTAGCCGAAGCCTGACAACAACACCAGTGCTACGATTACAATAAAACTATTTTGCATCTGATTCTTCATAATTTCTACGTTCATCCAACCGAATTATTTTTTATACTCCTCATCGGTGACTTCATTTAACCAAACAGTTTCACCAAGATGGCGATTTGTGATTGCTACTTGTACAAATCCAGTATCTGCGCTTGCACCATGCCAGTGAGGTACGTTTGCTGGACATTTGATCACATCACCTTTGCGAAGTATCTTTTTAGTTTGTCCTTTTTCTTGGTAGTATCCGACTCCATCAATCACCAACAGAATTTGACCACCCGGGTGCAGATGCCATTTAGTTCGTGAACCGGCCTCGAAAGTCACGTTGCCAACGGAAGTAGGATTAAGGCTATCGGCATCCATCAGGTTTTGCAAATAGACGGTCCCAGTGAAGTTGTTGTTTGTAATTTTATTTCCTGTAGGAAAAATGGTAGCTGTCGCTAACTGCTTATCATCTCGTTTCACTTGAGCACACGAGATAATTACGATACACGAGAATGCAAATACCAGGATATTTTTCATAGATTATTTCGGTTGATTTGCACTTAGATTCTTATTAAAGAAATCAGTCAATTTGGTAACAGCCTTATTTACATATTCAGGCTTCCAGTAGCTTTGAATGTGGGTGGCGTCATTAAGAACAAACATCTCCTTGCTTTTTGCATTCGTTGCTTTGGGAAATGCTTCATCAGTCATATACTTCGTGTCAGCTTTACTTCCGACAATCATTAACAGTGGCTGATTGATTAAATCCATATTTGTTGCTGCATCCCACGTCATCAGATCAAGTAAGCTGCTCATTGTATAGAGGAACGTTGAATTCGGATGAGCATGGGTTCTGTAGTAATATTGATATCCTTCGCGGTATAAGTCAGTAGGGGTTTTAGCGATTTCTTCATCAGTTATACTTGCCACTCCAGCGTATGTGATTTTTCCACCTGATGCTTCTTGCGCACGTGCATCTGACGCTTTTTGCAAACGCTCCTGAATGGTTGACAATTGTGAATTCTGAAATCCGTTACGTCTTACCTCGCCTGAGTTAAACATACTCAAGGTTGAGACTGCTTTAAACCTTTTATCAGATTGTGCCGCTTTCAAGGTGTAACCACCGCCACCACAAATTCCCAATACGCCAAGACGGCTTGCGT
>DASWTM010000086.1:0-3742 GCA_036402115.1 Chryseosolibacter sp. | reverse complement strand
CTCCCTTTGGAATCGAGTTTACTTTCATATTCACTGGTGAAGAAAGTCATAGACGTAGTGGTTGTCTTTTCCTCCTAAGCAAACATAAGTATTTTCATGCCACTTCCAACCACTTTACGCCACTTTTTTGCATTTTTTGATAAAAACAATAAAAAAAGCCGCTAAAAACGGCCTTTTGCATGATCAAAAATTTTCTACGTTTACGCGATGATACCTTGTTTCCGTAACTGATCAGCCTCTTCTTGCTCAGAATTGAGGAATCGGACGAGGATTTCATCTGTGTGTTCCCCAAAATGTGGTGGTGGTAAGAAGTGGGAGGAAATTGGAGGAAAAGGCTTGAAAGCGATGGATCGGACACCTGAAATCGTATCGCTTTGCAACATCAAGTCACGGGTCTCAGGCATTTCGAATGCCTCTTTCATATTTTGAACAAGCCCGGCCGGAACATTCGCCTTCTCCAAAGAAGCTAGCAATGTCGCGGCATCGAATGACTTTATTGCCTGCTCGAGCAAGGGAGTCAACTCTTTCCTGTTGACGACACGCGAAGCATTCGTTCTAAATTTCAGTTCTTCAGAAACGCCCGGAATATCAAGAACGGTGCACAACGCCTTGAATTGAGCATCGCTTCCAACCGCTAAAATGATCTCTTTATTATCCAGCGTTTTATAAAGCTCGCCATAGGGAGCAATGTTCGGATGAGCCGATCCTTGCTTTTGCGGAAGTTTGCCGTTGATAAGCCAGTTTGTTGCCTGATTTACAAGTGATGCAATTCCCGATTGAATCAAAGAAACTTCAACAAGTTTACCTTTTTGCGTTTTTGTCTTCTCGAGCATCGCCAGGAGAAGGCCTTCTTTCAACTGATGACCTGCCAGTACATCCATTAACGCTACAGGCATTTTTAATGACGGGCATCCGGGCTCTCCGTTCATATACATGAAACCAGCTTCCGCCTGGATGATAGCATCATAACCAACACGCAGATTATCTGATCCATATCCCGTTACCTGCCCATAGATGATTCCGGGATTTATCTTCGACAGCGTTGTATAGTCGACCTTCAGTTTTTCTGCATCGCCAGGCTTGAAGCTCGCGATGACAATTTCGCATTTAGCTGTTAATTGCTGAACTATCCTCTGCCCTTCACTTTTACTAAGATCAATCGCGATAGAACGTTTGCCCCAATTGACCGAACAGAAATAGGCGGATCGGTCGTCTGTGGTTTCCCCTGACGACTTCCACGTGCGCGTGACATCACCACCCGTTTTGAGATTCTCGACTTTTATAACGTTTGCACCAAGCTCTGCGAAGAATTGTCCAACGCCTGGCCCGGCCAGCACCGAAGCGAGTTCCAAAACATTAATTCCCGTTAACTGACTCACGTGATCTGATTTTAGGCAAATTCGACTAACGGGCGTCAAATTGTAAATCATTTCTCGCATTTTTGTGTTTTGAAGCCATATAAAAATTCAATCATGTTTCGATTTCTGGCTGCTGCCGCATTCGCTGTTTTGCTTATTTCTTGTTCAACTGATAAAGAATCAAAGAACCTTCTGAAGACCGGGATCTGGAGAGCAACGGTTGAGATACAGGGACAGGAGCTCCCTTTTAATTTCGATCTTGTCAATGATAAATCCGGTGGATATGACCTCTATATTATTAATGCAAGTGAGCGCCTCCTGCTGGATGAAGTTAATATTGAAGGCGACTCGGTGGACATTGCTCTTCACGTTTTTGATGCCAACATCAAAGCGAAGATCTCAGGTGATTCGCTCATCGGTACCTTCATCAAGAATTACGATCGCAAGGCCGATGTTCCTTTCCTTGCAGTTCACGGACAAGGCTATCGTTTTAAGAAGTCAGCGTTCTTGGATGAGCTCCCGGATTTTTCCGGAAAGTATGATGTGGACTTTATAACGGAAGATGACACCACTCGTGCCATTGGAATATTCAACCAGGTGAAGGATAGTGTAACAGGAACATTCCTGACAGAGACCGGTGATTATCGCTACCTGCAGGGCAACGTTTCCGATGGGATGCTGAAGCTCAGTACGTTCGATGGAAATCACACGTACCTTTTCACGGCATCGAAGCGTGCAGATGGAACGCTTTCGGGTGAGCACTACAGTGGAAAGACGTACATGGCATTCTGGAATGCTAAGCAGAATGAAAATGCAAAACTTTCCGATCCAGAATCACTCACGTATTTGAAACCGGGTTATGAAAAGATTGAATTTTCGTTCCCAGATGTTAATGGAAAGCAAGTTTCGTTGGCCGATGAGAAGTACAAGAACAAGGTTGTGATCCTTCAATTGTTCGGAACCTGGTGTCCAAACTGTATGGATGAGACGAAGTTCCTTGCGCCATGGTACCGTGAGAACAAAGATCGTGGCGTTGAAATCATCGGCCTCGCCTATGAACGCAAACCAGAGTTTGATTATGCCAGCACTCGCGTAAAGAAGATGATCGAAAAATTCGATGTCCCTTATGATTTCGTAATTGCCGGAACGAACAATAAAGACGCGGCTGCGAAAACATTACCACAGCTCAATAAAGTTGTGGCGTTTCCAACGACTATATTTATTGGAAGGGATGGGAAAGTAAAGCGGATTCATACAGGCTTCAGCGGTCCGGGTACTGGAATGTATTACGATCAGTTTGTGGAGCATTTTAATGAGCTTGTTACTGAACTTTTAAGCGAGAATATCGCTTCTAAATAAGTCCACAGTCCACGGTTAACAGTCGACAGATCCTCAGTGGACTATGGACCGTGGACTGTTCGACATTTCAATTTATGGCAAAACGAGTAGTAGTTGGATTATCAGGCGGAGTAGACTCCAGTGTAACCGCATACCTGTTGCAGCAGCAGGGGTATGATGTCATTGGTATGTTTATGAAGAACTGGCACGATGACACCGTTACCATCAGCAACGAGTGCCCGTGGCTTGATGATAGTAACGATGCTATGATTGTTGCCCAGCATCTGGGAATTCCTTTTCAGGCAATCGATTTAAGTGTCGAATACAAGGCTCGCATTGTCGACTACATGTTTGCCGAGTATCAACGCGGCCGTACACCGAATCCAGATGTCTTGTGCAACCGTGAAATTAAGTTTGATATATTTCTCAACGCAGCACTTAAACTCGGTGCCGACTTTGTGGCAACCGGGCACTATGCACGTAAGACTGCATTTCAAAAAGACGGCAAAACAGTCTATCAACTGCTCAGCGGAAAAGATGGCAATAAAGATCAGAGCTATTTTCTTTGTCAGTTAACGCAAGAGCAGTTGTCGCGATCACTCTTCCCTATTGGAGAATTATTAAAGCCGGAAGTGCGCGAGATTGCTAAGAAAATTGGTCTTGTCACGGCTGAGAAAAAAGATTCGCAGGGCTTGTGCTTTGTCGGCAAAGTGCATCTCCCGGATTTCCTGCAACAACGCCTTCAAAATAAAAAAGGAAAAGTGGTTGAACTCCCTGCATCCGCACAAGCGTTCAAGAATGGTTTTGCAGATGATGATCTTGTAGGCTTGTCGCAGCCTTATGCGTTGAATGCTCAAGAAGGTCGTGAGATCGGTGAACACAATGGTGCGCATTACTACACAATCGGGCAACGCAGAGGTTTGAACATCGGTGGCAATGAGAAACCGATGTTTGTCATTGGAACAGATACAACCGAGAATATCATTTATACAGGAATTGGTGAAGATCACCCTGGCCTCTATCGAAGAGGATTGTTTATTCCAAAT
>DASWTM010000085.1:0-49496 GCA_036402115.1 Chryseosolibacter sp. | reverse complement strand
ATGCATGGTCCGAGTAGCACGCTCAACTCGAATGTGCTGGAGATGACACACTACGCATTCGCGCATTTGAATCGCGGAGAATACAATGGGAAGCGAATCCTGTCCGATTCAATTTATAACCGATGGTGGACGAACACTATTAATATGAAAGATAAGGCTTCTATCGGATTCGCCTGGTGGCTGAGCGAACGGAATGGAACGAAGCTGGTGACTCATTCCGGAGGCGATACCGGTTTCCGAAGTATGTTTATGCTTGTGCCTGAAAAGAACATTGGAATCATGCTTGTCGGAAATTATGAGTTGATTCGCAGTTTCGATCTGGCGGCTGCTTTGCTCGATATCATGATGGACATTGAGCCGAAGCCCGTAAGACGCCAGATTGGATTTGCGTTTGGCGAAATCATGAAGTCGGAGGGGATTGACGCTGCTCGCGCATTCTTCACTAAGACACAAGCTGATTCGGTGCAACGCGCGCTGTACCTCTGGGATGAGAATGATGCGGCCCTTGCGTATCCTGGCTATCTGTTCATGCAGCAACAACAATATGATGACGCCATTGCGATGTTTAAATTCAATCTGGAGCAATTCCCAAAATCCGCTTGGGCCCACTCGCATCTTGCCACTGGTTATGCTGAGGCTGGCGATAAAGAATCAGCTCGTCAAAATTTTCGTAAAGCAATCCAACTTGATCCCCAAGAGCAGTCGTTTAAGGATGACCTAGCGAACTTGTCTAAGTGACGCGAGTTGCCGCATAACTCGTCTTGTCTATTTTTCCATTTATTGAGTTTCCTGTCTAACTCGACCGTGACTTGTCGCAAACCAACCTCGCAGCTCCAAAAGCGAACAATTTTCACTGCGAGTTCTTAAAAAAATCGAAAATCACTTGCGCAGTCACATGGCTGCGTATATATTCGCAGTCAAATAGCTGCATATATGGATTTGCGAAGAGATGTATTCCAGGCGATAGCCGACCCGACACGGAGGGCGATTCTTACGCTGGTGGCACTTCAGGCCATGACGCCCAGTGCTATCGCGGAGAACTTTGATTCCTCACGACAAACCATCTCCAAACATATTCAGATCCTCACCGAGTGTGAGTTGTTGGAGCAAGAGCAGAATGGCCGTGAGATCTACTACCACTTTAATGCGAAGAAGATGAAAGAGATAGCCGACTTCATTGAGCCGTTCCGAAAGCTGTGGGATGACCGATTCAACAAGCTCGAGTCGATTATGAAGAAATACAAACCGAAAAAATAGAGACCAATGGAACGCAAAACCAAAATCAGCGCAGAAGAAAACAGACACGACCTGGTCATCACTCGTGAATTCGATTTACCTGTCGAGTTGCTGTTCAAGGCGCATGAAGACGCTGAGATCTTTGAAGAATGGATGTCTCACGACTACGGCAAAGTGAAAGTGCTGAAGTACGAAACGCGCAAACATGGAGGATGGGAATTCCAAAATTCAGACGCGCAGGGAAACGTGGTATTTCGCGCCAATGGTGTGTTTCATGATTTTATTCTTAACCAAAAGATCACACGCACATTTGAAATGCCGGATTCAGGTTTCGATGTCCAGCTTGACTTCCTTGAATTTACAAAGCTCACAACCGACACTAGCAAATTGACCATGCTCACCGTGTATCGCTCAATAGAGCTTCGTAATGCCATGTTGAAGTTGCCTTTCGCGCAAGGCCTGAACATGGCCCATAATCGCCTACAAGATGTCCTCAACAAACTAAAATAAATCCCTATGACAAAGACTCAAAAAATTACCTATTGGGTTGCAACCATCTGGCTCTCCCTTGGAATGGTTTCCACCGGCATCGTTCAACTGATGCAAATTAAAGAGGAGGGAGACATGATGAACAGACTGGGTTACCCGGCTTACATCTTAACGATTCTTGGTGTATGGAAAATTCTCGGTGTGATCGCCATCCTTGTTCCACGAAACCCACTAATAAAAGAATGGGCTTACGCGGGATTCTTCTTTGCGATGTCGGGGGCCATTGTGTCGCATCTTGCGGTGGGTGATCCGCTCAAAGATTTGTTTGGCCCTACATTATTGTTAGTCCTCACCGTTGTATCTTGGTATTTCCGGCCGGCAGAACGGAAAGTGTTTTCAGCGCCAGCAACTTCTTGAAGCCTGTAGCCTGAAGCTTGCATCGCTTTCAAATAACGATAACCATCGATTGCCCACAAAACGTATTGTTGACATCATGAGCACTCCGAATCCAAAAGTAGACTGGTTTTTCAAGAAGGACACGCCCTGGCAAGATGCCTACGCACACATGCGAGCGATTGCGCTTGGCTGCGGGCTCACCGAAGAATTGAAGTGGGGGTGTCCCTGCTATACGCTTGATGGAAACAACATCGTCCTCATTCACGGCTTCAAGGAATATTGCGCGTACCTCTTTATGAAAGGAGCGTTGCTGAAGGATCCAAAAGGTATCCTGATTCAGCAGACCGAGAATGTTCAGGCTGCGCGGCAAATCCGCTTCAAACATGCCGATCAGGTTATCGATATGCAGGCCACGCTGAAATCCTATATCAAGCAAGCGATTAAGATTGAAAAGTCGGGTGAGAAAGTTGAATTGAAGAAGACGACCGAATTTAAAATGCCGGATGAATTCAAGACTGCGCTGGCAAAAAATAGCGCATTGAAGAAAGCATTCAATGCCTTAACGCCAGGCAGACAGCGCGGTTATCTTTTGTATTTTTCTTCTGCCAAGCAAGCAAAAACGCGTGAGGCGCGAATCGAAAAGTACAGCAAGCAAATACTGAGTGGTAAGGGTTTAGAAGATTAATCGATAATGCAGAACGAAAAAATGGATCCGGCAGGAAGAGAACAGCGCACCTCGGTAGTGCTTGAAGCATCGCTTGCAAAGGTGTGGGAGGTATGGACAAAGCCAGAGCACATTAGTCAGTGGTGGGGACCCAATGGGTTTACAAGTACGATCGAAAAGATGGACGTGAGACCAGGGGGTGAGTGGCTATTTGTCATGCATGGTCCTGATGGGAGCAACTACCCAAACAAGACCCTCTTTCGAGAAGTCGTGAAGCATAAACGAATTATGCATGAACATGTTGAACCAAACTTTATCGCAATTATTGATTTTGAAAGTCAAGGCGAGAACAGAACTTTGTTGACCTGGTATAAACTCTATGAAACACGTGAGCTTTTTCAACTGGTCGAAATCCAATATAAAAGTAGCGAAGGATTACGGCAAACAATGGAAAGGCTTCAACGCTACGTAATCACCCAATAGCATTACTGAATACTAGCAAATGAAAAGTACGAAAAAGAAATTGTCTACTGACCAGCGTGAGGAGTTGCTGGATAAGCTTCAACTCCGCTTCGAAAAAAACATGAAGCGCCACAAGGGCATTGCGTGGTCCGATGTGCGTGAACGCCTGGAAGCCAATCCGGAGAAACTGTGGTCTCTTTACGAAATGGAGAGAACCGAAGGCGAGCCTGATGTTGTTGGCTTCGACAAAAAAGCAGGTGAATATATTTTTTACGATTGCTCACCAGAAACCCCGAAAGGAAGAAGGAGCATTTGCTATGACCATGAAGCGTTGGAAGCGCGTAAGCAACATAAGCCTGAGAACAGCGCGGTGCAGATGGCAACAGACATGGGAATTGAGCTGCTCTCGGAGGAGGAATATCGCGAGCTCCAAAAGCTTGGCACATTCGATGCAAAGACGTCAAGCTGGATCAAAACGCCTGCGGACATCAGGAACCTTGGCGGTGCGTTATTCTGCGACTATCGCTTTGGTCATGTTTTTGTTTATCACAACGGTGCGGACTCGTACTATGGTGTAAGAGGTTTCCGTGGCGTTCTGCGAGTTTGATTTGGGCGTGCCCCTCACGCCATCGCGCTTCCGCGTGTCTGGAGACTGACTTCGCAGAAATAGCAGCAACAATTATAATTGCGTATTCAATCGTCCAAGCCAGCGCTGTTCGGGTCGGGCTCCCGATAGGTATCGGGACGTTCCAAGTCCGGCCACAACACAAGCCCCTCACACTTCGGGCTTTCCACTTCTATCCCTCACGCAGTGCGTGTCGTGACGGGGTCTGTGCTTCTGCTAACGGAATCGAATGTCGGAGCTTTGAGTTCTTGTTGATTGACCTGTAAACCAACCCGCGATCCTCTCACTTCGACATTCATTATTGGGTGTTGAATGTTCGATATTTATTTCTATCCCTCACGCTTTGCCCTTGACCGTCCAGCATCGTCTCGTGTCTCAGGGACGATGCGCCCACGGCAGAACAGCAAATCCCAGATTTCCTCATTTTCATGATGGCCGACCGTACGCGTGTCTCACAAGTGAACGACCGAAGAAATACGAGATATCTCCTATACTTCAATCATTCACTGGATGAGCCAGCATCATCTCAATTGTTTACTTAAACGAGACGCTGTTTGGTCCTATGCCAACGGTATGGCTATCCAACAACGTACCATTCGCATCAACAATTTCAATCGAGCCTGCAGAGCTGAAATTAGGAGCAAGCGTTCCGATTATATTTCCATTGAATGGATTAACCGACAGACCATAGTAACTTTTCGAAATAAACGGTTGGGTTGGTAATGTTGTAGCAGAAGTTGCCATCGAATAAACAGCGCCATTGTACGTGTAGTATAACGTCTTTCCATCAGGTGAGATTGATAAGTTCCCTAGACCGCTGCCCGTCACGCTGCTCACTTCAAGTCGCAACGCTTCGGTGTTGTTCGGCAGGATCTTGCTAATCGATCCTTTCGTACTGTTTGCTGCATCGATCGACCAGTCCGGATTGTATGCAACCGCCCCGGAAGACGAGACCCAAATGTTTCCTGCTGCGTCACGCTGAATGCTGTTTGGATTGTCACCAACAGTGATCGTGGCCGTAACAGCATCGGTATTCGCGTCAATCACTTTAACAGTATTATCCTGATCATAGCCACCTGAATTTACAACATACACCACGTTGCCGACTTTCAGCATTTTGTTCGCACCTTTGCCGGTCGGAATTGTCTTCGTCACTCTGTTGTTTGCAAGGTCAACTACTTTTACAGTTCCCGTTATACCATCAACACCCCAATCGCTTACATATCCTTTGGTAGAAGAGATGCCAAGGAAGTAGCGCGGGCTTTCAATTTCATCGGTGATCGTTGCTACCGATGTATATTCATCGGCATCGATCACTTCGATCTTACCAGAGCCCTGTACCATAATGTAGGCGTTGTCTTCGAATACGCTAAGGGATTGCGCCTGCAGTCCTAGTGGTCTGCCGTTAACTGCCGCAAATATATCGTTCGTCATTTGATCCGCTTCACGATCATAAAAGGAGATAGAGGTGTTCTCATTCGGATATCCGCCTTCATTTACCACGAAAAATCCATCGGCACCGGGCTTCACCGGTTGTGGATCATCTTCATTGCACGACTGTACAAACAGTACAGCAACGAATGCGAGTAAGGTTAAAAGCTTTCTGTAATTAGCGTTCATACTTTAATTGGTTTATAGAAGTTTAGTTGGATTCCGATTTTGAAATTTCTTCCCGGCATTGGATAGCCCGGACGCGCCACGTACTGAACATTCAGGAGATTGTTCACTTCGCCAATGAAGTTGAGGGAGTAGCGTTTTCCTTCGACAACTTTGCTGAGCCAGAGATTGGTGATAAGATAATCTTCCACAATGTTGTAAGGTGTGTTGTCGCTGTCATTGAATTGTTCTCCGGTGTACGTATTGACCAAGCGAAGGCTATACGTTTGGTAGCGGACTTCAAGCGTTAGGCTACCCTCATGCATCGGTGTAAGAATGAGCTGCTTGCCCTCTTCGTTCGAATTGCCATTAGCATATACATCTTCGTTCGTGGACCGCGTGAAACTGTATAGCCCGCTCAGACTTGAACGTACAGTACCCAAGGTTGCTTTGGCAGATAACTGTGTTTCAATACCTCGCGACCACACTTTCTTGATGTTCTGTGGTTCCCAGGCATGGCCGTTGATCGGGCTCCAAAGAATCCAGTCATCCACATGGTTGGTGAACGCGACACTCTTTATTGAAATGTTTTGCGTTGATAATCCTAGTCCTGCTTCTGCGCTAAGGGAAGTTTCTGTTTTCAGGTTAGGATTCCCGCGCGTACTTCCGCCTTTCCAGTAGAGATCATTGAACGTTGGAATCCGGTAGTTGCGAGATAGTGTTGTGAAAATGCTTATTGCTGGAGTCGCCTGATAATTAGCGGAGACTTGTGGAGCAAATGGCATGAGCGTACCATTAACAATTTCCTCCCGACCAGAAAGAGAGAACACAACCTTCTCGAGGGTATTAATTTTCCATGCGCTGAATAAGGCAAAACGATTGCGAGTAGGTGTGGAGTTGCCAAAATCCACTGCCAGTCCTTCTTCCCAGGTATAGTGAATCCCGGAAGTGAGTTGTGTTTTATTTCGGAAGTCGAGATTGGCTTCAATGTTTTGAATGATGCTCTTGTAGCGATTGTCGGAATATTGATCGAGAACCGGATCACTGTAAATAAGTCGTTGGGTGATCAATGCTCCCTGATAACTCAGGTCAACCTTCTCACTGCTAAAATTCCATCCACCCAGCACACGGTAGAATTCGTTTTCTTCCGTGGCTTCCGATGCCCTGAGGATAGCCGTTGGGTTGGGTATCTCGTACTCGCTGTCCTGATACCAGAACTTCAACGAAAATATCCCGGCTCGCGGTGTTTGATAGTGCAGCTGTTGAAGAAGGCCATGTTGTTGAAACGCGGAGTGTGCCCTTCGCTGGATCTCGGCAGGGAAGACGCTGCGGTTTTCGAACTTGAAATCGTTGTCCGCCTGAGTGACAAAGATTTTCGTGGACGTCCCAAGCTTGCTGTTGCTGAACTTTACGCCAGCATCATAATATTCGCTCCCGAAAGAGCCGATGTGAGATGCACCGCTTATGCGAAGGCCTTCGTTAAAATGGAAGGTGTTGTTCAAATGGATGTTTCCTCCGATGGACCCGTTGCCCGACAAGCTTGTTGAGCCCCCGGACTGCACGATCGCCTCATCAAATAAACCAGCTGGGAGTAGCGAAAGATCAAGCTGGCCGTTGAGCGGGCTCACGAGGTTTATCCCATTCCATAACACGCTGGTATGACTGCTACCACTTCCGCGGAAGGAAGGAGAGGCAAGACCACCCGGGCCATACGTGCGAATGTGTCCAAGGCCTTGCTTACGCAACAAGTCTGTCACGCTTCCACTGGAGGCCAGTGACAACATCGTGCTGTCGACAGGCAACAGATAAGAAGCGATGATATGATCGCTCAGCCGACTTTGCGTGATGACAACGGGTTTGAGGTAGCGTGTTGAGTCAGAAAATTTCTGGGCACGCGTCTCAAATGACAGCAGCACACAAAGCAGGAACACATACGTTTCCAGCTTATGTAACATCAAAAAAAATTGAATACCATTTCGAACATTTTCCCTTGCTACCGAGAGAAACGCTGTTCAACTCGTTCTGGCAGGTCTCCTGACTTTCTCTGCTTTTGCGGCCTTCTCGTCCGGTGAAGGACAATGGCAAGGAGATTTGCAAAAGCTAACCGCCAGTGGCGGATTGAGATTACAGTAGCGGGCACTGTTCCGGATTCTCACCGGATTCCCTTTTCGTTGCAACTCACGATGTGTGCGTATGCAAACCAAAACTGATGCAAATATAGAGGAATTTTTGAATTGCCTAATCCCGACTCGAATCTAAGCAGTGTTAGAAGAGGTATGGGTAGTAAATAATCACCCCTGATACGGCAGCGATGATGCAAATTATCAGCACGGCTCCGGCAGCCAGATCTTTTGCATGCGCGATCAGTGGGTCGTGCTCTTTTGTGACGCGGTCAGCAAGCTTTTCAATGGCCGTGTTGAAGATCTCGGCCATCCACACAACACCAATGAGCATGAGGGTTATGATCCAGTCGGTGCGGCTGATTTCCAAAGTGTAATTAAGAATGAGGACAACCATCGCCCCGGCAAGGTGAAAGGCCATATTGGCTTCATAACGGAATGCCAGCCAGATGCCACGGAGTGCGTACTTGTAACTGTGGATATGCTTTTTAATCATTGCTTGTTCGTATTGCGTCATTGATTCACGTGTGCCAGGTATACAGAGAGAAAGCATGCCAGACAAAGGAATCCATGAAGCGTGAATGGTGCCGCGATATTTTGCTTTGAGGAGTTGGACCTATACACTCCATATGCCAGCAACCAGAACAAAAGATAAAACACAATGTCCCAAATATCAAATCGACCATTGGTGAGTTCCGCAAGCTGACAGAGCTCTAACCCTAATGCAAACTGTATGGGCAGCATCCAGACGTTCACCTCGTATTGTTTGATCTTAATATAAAATCCTTGTGACACCGCGGTAACACAGAACATCCATAGCCCTCCCGGTAATGAGAAGATGATCGTGTCGGGTAGTGGCATCCTGTTGACGATTGCGCTTTTTACCGACATGTAAGCGGGAAATGAGAAAACGTAAACGATCAGTTCATTCACCAGCGTTTTCTCCGACCTAAAAAAGACGTAGATGAACAGGCTTATGGATAATGCGATGGTGATGCTATACCTTCTTTTCATACACAAGAATTTTGAAATAGGAGAGTGGTCCAGCGCTAGTCGCGTGCACGAGTGTAAATTTTTCCAATTGATGCAGATTCGAAAGGAGGAAAAGAGATTTAAAGTGAAAGTGGTTCGAGACTGACGCGAAAGCACGGTCGATATGTTTAAGCCAATTGTCCGGTGTGAAATGATTGAGAATAAAAACTTTCCCATCGGGTTTCAGGACGCGATAAACCTCCGCCAATAACTTGTCAGGGTTGTCAACCACTGCGAGCACATGAGACAGCACCACGTAGTCGAACCGTTGATCAGGAAAAGAAAGGTCTTCTCCGCTCATCTGCAATAACTGGATATTTGGCTTTGCGTGCTGCCGTGCATGGGTAAGCATACCAGGAGAAGTATCAACTCCGATGATCGCGTGATTATCGTAGAATTTAAAATGAGAACCGGTTCCAACGCCTATCTCTAATAACATCCCGTAAGGCGAGCTATTTATTAAATCGAAAAACTTTCGCTTTTGAGGTTTCAGAAAAAAATCAATCAGCGGATACAATTGCGCTACTCGATCGTAAAATTTCTCCGAATGTGACGCCATGATTCGCCCTGTTATTGTTTCTCCTATGACACTTCAAAAGTATTTAAAAGAACTTTGTATTTCAAAGTAAAACGGTAAAAAAAATTGGGAACGAATGTGCTTCCCAATTTTTTGAGCAGCTCTATTCGCTCCAGGGAGGTGCAATTCCGTTCATGCGAGCATACGCGATCAGCTGTCCGAGATGTTCGTTTGAATGGCTTAGGGAAATAAGGATCGCTGACATGTTGGTGTATTCGCCAGGGAAGGGGAATTCAACTTTCGTTGCGAGGCTTGCATCCTTCGTATTCTTGATTGCGTCAATGATCAGATCATAGGAACGTTTCAGTTCTTTTTCGATCGCGTCTTTCGCTTTAAGATCTTTTTCAAGGGTTTCCATTTTCACATCGGCAGGAATTTTCGCGCCAAGCTTAGAAGCAAAGAAATAGTTCGCGGACACAATGTGCGCAAAAACATCAGCCACAGTACGTACACCTTGCTGTGGTGTGTAAGAATACTTTTCAGCGGGAATTGCTTTGGCGAGGTCCATCACGTGACCCGCAGCAAACGACAGTGATCCTGCAGATTCTTTCTGGAGTTGTCCCTGGGAAAATGCACTGACGGATAACATCAGCGCAACAGCGGTAAAAAGGGTTTTCATAGGTTTATTGTTTGGTTAGACTTTGAAACCACTAATATAAGAAAATGGGAGCAAGCGTTCAGGTTGACGCTCGTTGAATGACGATTAACGAATGACGAATGACGAACTTGGAGAGGGCAGGGGATTATCTTCCGCTCGGGAGCGATAGGCCATGTCTTCCCACCATTTCTAACTCTTGTTCTGCATCCGTAACACAGGTTGCTTGTGAACTTGAGGCCGTGGCGCAATCTCCGGTTGTCATGCATCGTCTCCCGTCTCGGGGACGATGCGCCATGCGTGTTCGTGAAACCCCACCGCCACCCGTGCAACACATTTCGGATGGTGGGCATAGTCGTCAGGCGAGGCACATCGTCCGCGAAGCGCGAGACGATGTGGAACACGGGACATTGACTTGTTGCAACCATTGGACTTAGACTTCAAGGTGGAAACGTTTGTCCTTGGAGGCTGTTGTCAAGCATTGTCTCCCGTCTCGGGGACGATGCGCCATTTGTGTTCGTGAACCCACCGCCATTCCTCGCAACACATTTCGGATGGTGGGCATAGTCGTCTGACAAGGCACATCGTCTGCGAAGCGCGAGACGATGTGGAACACGGGACATTGACTTGTTGCAACTATTGGACTTAGACTTCAAGGTGGAAACGTTTGTCCTTGGAGGCTGTTGTCAAGCATCGTCTCCCGTCACGGGGACGATGCGCCATGCGCGTGCGTGAAACCCCACCGCCACCCCGCGCAACTCATTTCGGATGGTGGGCATAGTCGTCTGACGAGGCACATCGTCCGCGAAGCGCGAGACGATGTGCGACACGACACATTGACTTGTTGCAACTATTGGAATTAGACTTCAAGATGGAATCGTTTGTCGTTGGAGGCTGCTGTCAAGCATCGTCCCCGAAGCGGGAGACGATGTGGAACTAGTATCCATTGTTTACAGGATATTGATTGCTTCGAAAAGCAGGATGAACTTGACTGTTCAACACAATTTGCTATGTCAATCAAATTTACTCATCATGAAAAAGAATGCGCCTTCTTTTGCACGTTCACCTGTTTGGATTGGTTGCCGCTATTCCAGATTACGGATCTGTATGATGAAATTTATAAGTGGCTTAATATTCTTGTCGAGCAGAAACATAAAGTTGTTGGGTTTGTAATTATGCCAAATCATATGCATTTGTTGCTCGATTTGACAAGCCGAGATTATGTAATCAACTCTGTTTTGGCAAATGGAAAACGATTCATGGCGTATGAGATCGTAAAGCGTTTGCAAGTGCGTGGACACGATAATATTTTGGCAATTCTATCGTCACGCGTCACGGCAGAAGAAAGGAAGAGAAAGAAAAAGCACCGGGTGTTCGAAGTTTCGTCTGACATCAAGCCCTGCTACACCGAACGCTTCTTACTGCAGAAGCTCGAGTATATTCATGCAAATCCGGTAAGCAAAAAGTGGCTGCTCGCAAACGCACCGGAGCAATATCCGCATTCAAGTGCATCTTTTTACGAGTTAAATCAAGAGCATCCAAAAGTGCAGCTCACGCACTATGAACATTTGTAGTTGGATGAAGATTTGCTAACGGAGGTGTCAAGCGTGCTGGCCGGTCTCGGGGACGATGCGCCATGCATGGACTGCATCCCGGTTGCGTTCACACTGACATCAAGCGAAACTCATTCGTATCCGTGAATTCTATCTGTCACGCGGGGCACATCGTCCGCGAAGCGCGAGACGATGTGGGACACAGCGCGTTGACCTTGTTGTGAGGACTAATCGGACTCGTGTAGATTTATAGTTGGAAGGGTTTGTGTTGTCAAGCATCGTCTCCCGTCTCGGGGACGATGCGCCATGCATGGACTGCAACCCGGTTGCGTTCACACTGACATCAAGCGAAAGTCATTTCTTATGCGTGAATTCTATCTGTCACGGGAGGCACATCGTCCGCGAAGCGCGAGACGATGTGGGACACAGCGCGTTGACTTGTTGTAACTAGTCGGAATGATTTGTGTTGGCAAGCATCGTCTCCCGTCCCGGGGACGATGCGCCATGCTTGGACCGCATCCCGGTTGCGTACGCACTTACATCAAGCGAAACTCATTTCGTATGCGTAGAATTCTACCGGTCAGGCACATCGTCCGCGAAGCGCGAGACGATGTGGGACACAGCGCGTTGACCTGTTGTAACTAGTCGGACGCGTAAATTTCTAGTTGGAATGATTTGTTTCATCAAGCATCTTCTTCCGATTCCACCATTTCTAACTCTTACTCTGCATCTGTAACACAGGTTGTTTCGGAATGCGGGGCCGTGGCTCAAGGTTTACTGCTACATTGGCCTTCCTCTTTAGTTGTTTGTCGAACTCTTTCAGGTGATTATCCTTCTTGTTTTTCTTGTCTTTCTTCCTCCGGCCCCACCAGATGTAAACGCCTGTCACGGGCAGGCTCGCGCAGATAAGACTCGCAAAGAATGCCAGTATTTTTCCCGGAAGACCGAGGATTGCTCCCGTGTGGATATCGTAATTCATCCGAAAGAGTTTATCCGCTGCCTTTGCTTCAGGAAATCGTCCGTAAATATGATCTACGGAAACTTCTTTCATCGTGTATTGGTCGTAGTAACGGTAGTCAAGTTTCCAATAGGTTTCATCATCAGCGTTTGCGTTGGCACCGATCACCGCAGCTTTTGTGTCAGGAATGTGAACTTCAATAGTTTTCGCGGTCGGGTATTCGTTGCGCATCTGCGCGTACACTTTATCGATCATCGGCACGTCTCCTGTGTAGGTTTGGGTTGTGTCTGATGCGGGCTCGTAGTATTCAAGCGATTTCTCACCACCTGCAACAGCATAGTACGTTTTGGCAAACCATTGGAATCCCCACACCAATCCCGTTGTCGCCAGGACAAATGCGATGGTCCACGCGTAGAATCCCAGGACGTTGTGAAGATCGTAATTTACGCGCCTCCATTTTGCGCTCCACTTAATTTTCAGACGCTGGTTTACATCCTTCTTTTTCTTTGGCCACCACAACACAATTCCGGAGATCAGCATTACAACAAAAACAAGTGTTGATGTCGCGACAATTGGTTGGCCAATCTCGGGCGGAAGCCACAAGTAGAAGTGACCGTTCAGGATGATTTGGAAGAAGTCCGCCTCCATGTCCTTCACCTTTAGTACTTCTGCCGTATACGGATTTACATAGACGAGGTAGTAATAATAGTCGGGCTCGTAATTGTAATAAATGACGGTTGCAGCTCTATCGGCACCCAGATACTGCACGGCATGGATGTGCTTGCCCGAAAGTTTTTTCTCCGCTGCGGCCTTCAGCACGGAGGGAGGGAGGAACGCTCGTGATTGTTTTTCTACGAACCTGAAAGGCTGCGTTGCATCCTGAATTTCTTTCTGAAAAGCATACATGCATCCGGTGATCGCAATGACGAATACCAATAGCCCGGACGTTAGCCCGAGCCAGAGGTGAATTTTGCCAATGACTTTCTTTAGGGTCATCGATTAAAATTTATAAGCAACGCTTAGCCTTACATTTCTTGGCGCTTCCGCCTGATAGGTATACACCGGAGATTCGTTACCGTCAGTGTCATACATATACATTTCATACGAGCCACTGTACAGGTATGCATTTAGCACGTTGAAGACATTTCCTGTGACCTTGAATCTGCCTTGCTCCCAGAAGAGCCCGCCATCGAGCTTAAAATAGTTTTCGATTTCTTTACCTGGATCCGGGGCAGGGTTCCAATAAGTCGCACGATCCGCCAGGTAAGTAAATCCAGCAGATGCTCCAAAGCCTTTTAGCACACCGCGCTGAAACTTGTAACTGAGCCAGCTATTTACCGTGTGTTTTGCAAAGCCAGGAACGACATCACCTTCTTCTATAACCGTTACACCTTCGGCAACTTTAACAACGCGTGAGTCAGTGTAAGCATAGTTGGCTACGAGGTTTAGTCCGTTGATGATTGTGCCAAGCAGATCAAACTCGACCCCTTTTGCCTTTTTCTGACCGAGTTCAATGCTGGTAATCTGTGATGGATCGCCTGCGAAGTTAGGGTCAGGAGTAAGCTCGTTGTTTTTTAGGATTTGGTAAACTGCTATCGAAGTGCCCCATGATCCACCAAACCAGTCTTTTTTCAAACCGATTTCCATATTGTTGCCGGTGATCGGTTGAACCTTCTCGCCACTCGTCAGTTTACCCGTTTGTGGAATGAAGGCCTGGTCATATAACGCATAGGCTGAGAGTTGTTTTGTGATGGATGCGCTGAGGCCAACGCGAGGTGTAACGTGGTTTGCTTTATCAGGATCTCCGCCCCATGCGGACTGGGCGAGCTGAGTGTATCGGCCGGCTAACGTAAGTCGGACGTTGTTTTCAAAAAATCCCAATTCATCCTGGAGATAGAAGCTTGTGTATTCCTGGTCGATCAATCCCCCCACAGCTTTTGCACGATCGGCCAGCGATGTCTCGCGATCGAAAGTCGGATTACCAGTGATTGGCGGAGCAAGGTTTGGACTCAGCGGATTGAAAGGATTCTCGGGTGTATCTAGATCGTGAGATTGACCCCAATCCGCCTGGTAATCTTTCGTTGCCATGTCGATGCCCGTTAAGATGCGATGACGAACTGCACCGGTTTGAACTTCGCCATTCACGAAGAGCTGTCCCATGGTCATGACACTTTTCGCATCCCAGATTCCTATGTTTCGGATTTGAGTGCCGTCTTGATTTACTGCGGATGGCCACATCGAATGACCGATCTGGTCATAGATGAAATGCGCGACCTGCGCGGTGACTTTCCAGCGGCTGCTCAGGTTATGCTGTATGTTTGCATACAATCCATGATCATTAATTTTCACCCCAGGCGTTCCTTCGGGTAGCGCGGTAAAATCGTAACGGTATTGTGCAAAGCGATCTTTCGCGAAGATGTAGTACGAGCCAACGTTGCTCATGTTTGCGCGTTGGTAGTTATACTCGAGCGTTACTTTCGTGTTCTTTGTAAGCTCGTATGAAATTACAGGGGCGATCACATAACGATCGTTGTATTCGTTAGCGCGGAATGAGTTCTTGTTTTGTGCAGAAAGATTAAGACGATAGAGAAGTTTTCCATTTCTGGTAAACTTACCATCGAGGTCAATGGCAGAGCGAAGAAGCCCAAAGCTTCCACCAGTCAGCGATACTTCACGTTTGTTCGTTCCCGTTGGTTTCTTTGTGACCACGTTGTATAAGCCTGATGGATCTCCGCTTGACAGCATGAATCCTGCAGGCCCTTTAACAAATTCGATGTGATCAACGAAACTCATGTCTTCCGTTAGCGGTCCCCAGTACGAGCTGACTACGTTGAATCCGTTTCGGAAAGCCTGAACCTGAGATCCTCGCGCAACGATATTCGTATACAAGTCACCCCAGTGCTCCTGGCGAACAGCTCCGCTCACGTTGCGGATCAATCCATCGCTCATGCTAATGACTTGCTGATCTTTCAACATGTCGTTTGTTACTACCTGGATGTTTTGGGGAGTTTCCAGCAACGGTGTGGTTAGGCGCAGGGAGCTTGACACTCGATCTGTGCTATAACGATCGGCTGAGCCAGAGATAACAATTTCCTCGAGCTGCTTCGCGCTTTCTTTAAGTAAGAACTCGAACTTTGTTACTTGTCCTCCGATGACCTCAACTTGTTGGTTTTGTGTTTCAAGCCCGATGTAAGACACAAGCAAATTGTAATTCCCTGGTTTTACATTTTTGATTTCGAAGTAACCGTTGCGGTCGGCAATGGCGCCTTTCGATGTGCCTTCAAGCGTAACGTTTACATATTCTCCGGCTGTCCCGTCAGAAGTCTTAATGTTCCCCTCAATTGAGCCGGTGGTTTGGCTGAACGCAGTCAGTGTGGACATTATGAGAATCAATATAGTATAGAGTGCTTTCATCTTTAGAATTGTTCTAAATAATGCACAATGCTATGGACCAACGCAGCTTTTTGCAAATTGTTTAGACCGTTTCTAAATAAATTACCCTCTGGAGGTGATCTTTAATGGCTCTGCAAACGGTTTCGTGGCAGATTGATGCGGTTGGATAACTCGAGCGAACCGCGCAAATCCTGTATCTTGTTTCAAACCATCTCTAAACGCCCTGTGTCTATTATAAAAAACCACCTATGAAAACCCTCATCATTATTGGTTTACTCATCGCTATTTCCATTCACGCGTCAATTGCTCAAAAGAATAGGTTTGGAATTTCTGGAGGGATTGGAAACGGTATTATTATGAAGCAAGCGCTTGAGGGCGGTGCAGGCTACGATTTGAATTCTTCCTTTTCGTTGGGATTTCAATATGAGCGCAAACTCTCCGGCCCATTGTATTTCATGGCGGGCGGAACATGGTACAAGTCATCAGTGTTCGTGACTCCAAGTTTTCAGCCCGGACTCAACATGCCCGCCAGCAGCTATGACCTTCAAGTCATCTACCTTCCGATTATGCTCAAGCTTGAATTTGCTAAGTATCTCTTCGTCAATGGTGGACTGATCGCAGATGTGGATGTTACGCCTAATCGATACATTACAAATCAGTCGGGAGTCGGTGCCGGTTTTGGCATCGGGGCACAGGTTCCCATCCGGAAAAAATTCTTAGTTCAGCTCAACCCATACCTTAACTTTCATGGATTGCTGATGGCTGACACCGATCAGTACCCCGAGCGCGTTCTTGACTCAGGAGTCAAGTTGAGTTTCTTGTTGAGGCGGTAGGTTGCTCCTTACCGAACATGGACTGGCAGGGAAGAGCGAAATGGTTCACCGTTCGAAGTAATACCTTGTACTTCAATAATCATTTCTCCCACATCATCTGTTGTCCCGAAGGTAATGGTTGCCTTTCCATCTTTGTCGGTTCTGATGGAAGGGTTCCAGTATAGCGTTGATCGATAAATTGGTACTGAAGGGTGTGACGTGGCGTTCAGGTGATGAAACTCAATGGCAGGAGTGACTCCTTCGACAATTTTTGACGTGTCGTCATTGCGAGGCGCAAATTTTCCCGACTTCGTTTTGACAATTACGATTCCATTTTTTCCCAGCACACGCAGTGGCAATAATTTCTTTGGATCTTTTATCAGCGCAAGGTACTCAACGTTGGCAGGTGAGAGCGAAAGGAAGTAGGCGTTATTGGCAGTTACCTTTCCGTCAATGACATATATCGGGTTCGTTGTAGATGTGATCGGATCAGCGATGTTCAGTCGCACCATATCCGATGCTCCGTGCTTGCGGTGGTATAGGCCCGGAATTACTTCAAGGATCATCTCCGCCATACTTTTAAAATTAACGTATCGGTCGGGATAGTATATATTATCGGGTTCCGCCAGCTCAAACTCGAACGGTTCAGCTTCCGCAGTTACCACACTATCCCGCGCAGCGAATGCATGGTACGAACGCTGGATATGTCTTGCTTTCTTCATGAAGGAGGCGTATTCGTCTACCGCATTCGTAACGGTATGGCTGGGCGCAGGATGAAACGCAGGTAAAGGCGTTGGCATCCATTCGATCCTTACGTTGATGATTTTCCCACGGGGTGTTTCTCCGAGGTAAAATAATTCATCAGTACCATTGAATTGCGGCAGGTTCAAGCGCACACTACCGTTCACTGTAAATGTCTGATGGTACCATTGCGTATTTTGAAGATAGAATAAGACCTGCGTATTATCTACAACGACAGCTCCGCTAACTGCATCGAATACCTTACCGGTTTTTTGAAAGCCATTAAATGCAGCAACCGCTGAAGGATCGGTTAAATCAATTGGCCGCGTGTGTGTTTCCGGCTGCGGTCGATCATCCTCTAAATTGCCGAAAACTGCTCTGTTGTAGATGCTTACGGAAAATTCTCCTTTTACCGGCCTTCCTTCTCCATCACGCACCTCGATTTCTGCCGTTGTATTTTGTCTTCGTGCCAGCGTTTTTGAAACCGGACTAATTATCGCCTGCGCCCTCGCACGAACCCAAGGATCATTTACTGCGAGTGTTGAAGGGCGATTCGTTCCAAGTTGATTCTCGGTAACAACGGCAATTGTCTTCGCTGTGGAATAACCGTTTGATCTGTCCTCCACCGGACTCATATATGCGGTGATATTGTAAAATCCAGGCGGAAGAGAATCTGGTAAAATCAGTTGATTGATACCCACGCCAGCGAGAACGTTGAACTGCGTCCGTAAAACGGAAGCTCCTTGCTGATCGATGAGATGAACACCCATTACATGTTTGCCGACAACTCCCTTCATTTGTGGATCGACAAAATACGCCTTTAGGAAAATTGTATCACCAGCGATATACTTCGTTTGATTGGAGATGAGGTGAATTGAATGACCCGATGCTGCCGATTCTTGTGCGTACGTTTGGACGGCCATAAGCAGTAGTGCGTACAGAAGCACGCAATACTTGCTAAGCTTGCAAGTGATGCCAGGAGCGCTACTCATCAGTCTTCCCACAGGGTTGGTTTTTCGGTGGAGGCATTCTCATAGTAATGGTAGCATTCTTCTGTCGCGAGATCGATGGGTTGCAGATTGTAGGGAACCGCATCACGATTAATAAAAATTTTTTTCGAGCTAATGGAGGAAGCGTAGAATATCCCTACCACAGGAGTTGCCGTGTTCACTGCGCGGATATTTCCTTTTATCTCGGCCGAAGGAGGTTGGAAAAGGCTTAACGCTCCCTCTTTCTGCTGTCGTATTAATTTGAAGAATTCAAACGCGGAGCGCGACATGCTGATCTGCTCAACGTATACAAGGTATTTATTATAGAATGTAGCTGTGGTAATGGGCACCTCACCAACTTTTACATTGTTAAACTTTCCATCCTTTACAAATTGTGTGTCGGACAACTGCGGTGCGGTTTCATAATGATTTGCCCAACAGGTACAACACGTGCACTCCGTCCGCTGCTCAAGTTTCCCTCCCGGAATAAACGGTACCACAACGTATCCGCTACACTCCAGCGGAGTCTTAAAATAAAATTCCCCCTGTAGCCAGGTCATATGCAATTCCGGGTTGGTCACCACCTTATACGTTCCCATGAAACGCCAACGAACAAATTTTTCCTCACCGGGCCCTGCATCGGCATCAATAAAAATGTTGAAGCGGTCGTCACGTTGTTGTTCTCCCTGAGGACTCGTTTTCATTCTTCCTTCATACTCGTAGCGGATTTCTTTGACCTCGCCAACTGGAGTTAACAAATCGGGCTCCGACTCGAAGATTTTCCCATCAAGCTCAATTCGAATATGGTAGCGATTTCCGACCTGGCCTCGCATCACACCTGATGTAAGGTACAATCCATTGCCCTGACTCGTCAGCACTTCGGACGAGCCTTTGTCATCGAAGAGCGTCACTAGGGCGTTCGTGATTGGCTCCGGTGTTTCGGGTTTCTCACTGATGCTTATTGCCTTAGAAAGTTTAACACTGTACGGCCCCGGTGCATCGGTAATTTGTCCTTCAACAACGATCTGTTCGTACGCGGGTGGCACTTCGAAGTCAATCGGATCCACACACGCCAATAACATCAGCAGGCCTGCGAGCCATGGTCGTTTCATCACTAACCGATATCGAAGCAACTTCATCATTGAAACTTAACGTTATAACTGATGGACGGCAACACTGTTCCAACAATAGACAACTGGTACGGCTTTGGAACACCCTGCGTTGTTGTTTTAAAGAAAACCGCATAGGGATTTCTCCGGCCGTAAACGTTGTAAAGGGAAAACACCCAGTGACCCTGCACATGTTTGTTCTTGCGATGACTTCCTTCCACGACAAAGGCCACATCAAGCCTATGATAGTCGGGGATGCGATATTGGTTTCTGCCGGAGAAATAGGCAACGTACAAGTTTTCCACTGCGAAGGCCGACTGCGGAATAGTAACCGGTCTTCCTGTGTGATAAGTAAAATAGCCTGTGAAGAAATACCGTCTGCTCAGGTTGTACTTCCAGGAGATATTAGCAATGTGGGGCTGATCAAAGTTTGACGGGTAGCGTTTGCCCTGGTTGATTTGCTCGGACGAGCTGGGTCCAGAGATTTCGCGAAACGCACGCGAATACGTGTAATTCAGTGACCCTGTGAGTCGACCGCTGTTCTTAGTTATGAATGTTTCAATTCCGTACGACTCGCCTTTACCTTGCAGCAATTCTGTTTCAAGATGATCATTCAAGGTTAGCTGAGCACCGTCTTTAAAATCCACAACGTTGGTATTGATCTTATAAAAAGCTTCCAGTGATGCGCTGACTGCCTTGTCTTTGGATTCTTTCACATACCCGAACGATAACTGATCGGCACGTTGTGGCTTAAAATAGTAATTGCTAGGCTGCCAGATATCAACGGGCGTCACCGCAGTTGTATTCGTTACCAGATGCAGATACTGGAAGATTCGGTTGAATCCCAGCTTAAGTGACGATGTTTGGTTAAGTGCAAGTCGCAAGGATAAACGCGGCTCAAGACCTGAATATGCTTTCGCGATTTGTCCGGAATTATAACGCACAGTGTCTGCAACCCCTTCAGGGGTAAGTGGTCCCGGAGCGTAGCGGTATTGAGTTGACGGGCCGAACGAAAGAAAAAGAGGTATGCGCAGACCTGCTTCCATTGTAAGTGTCTCCGTCAGTTTCAATTCATCGGATCCATACACAGCCAGCTCCAGCGAAAATTGTTTTTGCATCGCGAATGATTTTACATTTGATTCTGCAGATGTAGGCTCGAGTTGGCCGGGTTGAAAACGATAATGCAAAGCTTCAGCTCCAAAGTTTAGTAAGTGGGCAATTTTTTCTTTATTAAACCCTGCACGTAAAACTGTTGTGGTGATGCTGTAGCGGTGTTCAGATGCGGTCCGTACATTGTCATTGATGACGCGATATCCATAATTGCCGACACCGAATACAAATTCGCCTTCGGTACCGTTCGCGAAGCTCCTATTCAACTTCGCGGAAGTCTGAAAATTGCTCCATTGAAAGGTAGAGTCCCCAATGAGACGGAATGCATCCTTGCTAAAATAATTGGTGACGGAAAGTTTTGTATCGTTGTCAATATTATGGAAGAGGTTTACAGTGCCGTCATAGAAATACACCGAGCTCTTCTGAAGGTCTCCATAATCGGTGCGCACTGAACGTACGAGCCAGTTTGAATACGTGCTACGCACCGAGGCCAGCAAGGAAGTCTTATCTTTCTTTAGAGGTCCGTTCACCATTATGTTACTGGTGATCATCCCGATGCCGGCATTTCCATTCCATTTCTTATAACTTCCTTCTTTCGATTTGATATCGAGAACACTCGAAGCACGTCCTCCGTAGCGGGCAGGGATTCCACCGCGCATAAAGGAGACATCACCAATAGCCTCCGGGTTAAAGGAGGAGAGGAACCCGAAGATGTGTGAACTGTTGTAGACAGGAATCCCATCGTAAAGGATAAGATTCTGATCAACGCTTCCACCGCGGACGTTAAATCCGGAGGCGGCTTCACCTACTGTCGTAACTCCAGGCAAGACTTGAACCTGTTTAATGATATCCACTTCACCTAACAGGGCGGGTGCACGTTTCAGCGCTGTCATCGACAAGTCCGTTTGCCCAATACGACTGGTCGTGAGGTCGACCGCAGCTTTGTCTTCGATTACGACCTCTTGCAGTTGAATGTAAGTGAGTTCGAGCGACACAACAATCTCACCGCTTTTCCATGCGATGAGGTCAACGGCTTTGTCTTCATACTTCGGAAACCTGTATTGCAGCACATAGGCACCCGGTTGGATCGTCAGCGAGAACTTCCCTGTAGCATCCGTTGTGACGTTGCGTTGGGTGTTAACGAGTTCGACTGTGGCTCCGGGAAGCCCTTCTCCAGATTTCCCGTCTACGACCCTCCCCGTGATTGTCACTGGTGCGTTTGACCGTGGAGGACCGTCTCCAAGAACAAACTTCTCGATTTTCATGTCTTCGCGTACTACTTGAAGAGCTTCCTTGTATGCGATGACACCTTCCGGATCTTTTACAATGACAAGAGATGATGGGTACATCGAAATGAACGAGAGGTCCGAATCAGCAAACAATTTATCAAGTACCTGACTCAGCGTCTTGCCTTGTTGGTTCTCCATCACCGGGAAATCCTTCAACCATGCGTCAAGGAAATAAATCTTGCCTTGCGTTTGGGTTTCAATCGATCTGAATACTTGATTCACTGGTTTGCCGTGCTCGGAGCCGTCAAAAGTATAATCGAGAATTTCCTGAGCCTCAGTCGGGAGTATGCCAATGAGGAATAGAAGGAGGGTGAGGCCAGACCACTTTTTCAAACGTAACGGAAAATATTCCACACTATATCGGATTCCTTTTCAACGGGAATAGACAATATAGTTGAAAATGGGCGGTTACAAAAATTCTTTTACACCCGTACTACTGCGCGGGGCCAGTGCGGGCAGTGGTGTCCGAGAGTGCAAGTGCGAGGGTAAGGATGCCAATAGCGAAGAAACTGATGATGAGGGGGAGCACGGTATCTTTCATCAGATAACTTATGATTGAACCTAAGGTTGCACCGATAAAGAAGAATGCAGTTCCATAAACTGCGGAGGCGAGACCAGCATATTTTCCCATCGGCTCCATCGCCAGGGCACTGCTATTCGGCTCGATGGCGAGGTTAAGACCCATCAGCAGCGCAACTCCTAAAAAGAAAACATTCATTTCGGGTGAACTGCCCAGGAACCACGTGCTTCCAAGTAGAAGTGCTGCGATGCAAGTATACACAATAAGCAACGATCGGAGTGTTTGCTTCGCTCCAAGCCTCGCAGAAAGCCTTGCATTGGTAAGTGTACATATTGCCATCCACAGTCCCATGGCAGCAAACACCCATGCGAATAAATCGGGCCGATGATAAATATCACTTACGATGTGCTGAGAGCTTGACACCCATGAACTGAGGCCTGCAAAAAGAATTGTGGTAATCCCGGTATAACGAAGAAAGACCGGGTTGGTGACCACATCTTTTATTGCTTGGCTCAGCGTGGTAATGTTTAGTACGGCACGTTTTTCCATTGGGTGCGATTCTTCTAATCGCAGTGACCAAATAAAGATTACGACTGCAAACAAGGGTGGCGTGAGAAACACCATCTGCCAGGAGCCAATTGAAAATATTGCCAGGCCGAGGAAGGGGGCGAGTACAGGAGTCGATAGAAAGATTGTAAAAATTAACGACAGTATTCGAGCCATGTTGTCACCGACAAATCGGTCGCGGACACCGGCAATCGTAGTCATAAACACTGCTGAAGCACCCACTCCGGCAAAGAATCGGGCAGCAAACATCGTGGCGATGGTGGGTGCGTAGGCCGCGGCAATGCCTCCCGCAATATATAACGGAAAGCCTATGCGTAAAATCGCAAGCCGCCCGAACCGGTCAGATAGCGCACCGAAAATAATTTGTGCTACTTGTCCGAGGAAGAAAAACGTGACGATATGGGCAGTGACGTTGGAGTCCGCTGGGAGATTAAAATGCCGGTGAACTTCACCAAACACTGGAAGCATGATGTCGATACCCAATGCAGTCAGCATCATGGTGGCGGCTGACAGCGCAATGAATTCACCGGTTTTCATCTTCATACAGCCGCGCAAGATATTAGTTTAATCGATTTTGTAAAGTCGATTAATAGAAAAACTGTTCGAGCACGATCTTTCCATTGTCCACGTGGTATACCATGATTTGACTGATGTTGATACGGCCGAACCCCTCAACGGTGACATCTGTTTCGCGCACGACAGCGAAATGGTTAGCACTGACGATCGCTGATGAGGTGTACAGTTTGTGGACGGCTTTAATACGACTAACGAATGCTTCACCTTTTTTCCGTACAGCTGATTTTCCTTCTGCATTCTTAAAGTACGGAGATTGAGCTGGTTCTACACTCTTCACGTGATCGGCAAATAGTTCATCCTGGATTTCAAACCATTTTTCCTGCTGAGCAAGGTGGTGAAATCGCGCGGCAACGTCAGCAGTGGTTAGTGATGTGGTAGCAGTCATCCTCTGGTTTTTAAACTCCTCAAACCTGAATAGCCTTGATTTTTCTTCCTTCAAGATTCGGATCGCCTTTTCCGGTGGTGATAAGACTGAGAAGGCTATGTTGGATATATTGTGTCCAGGCCGGTGAGCAGGCTGCGTAACATTCCACTTCCGGTACCAGGCCTTCGTGCGTGAACGTCAATTGCGTTTTATTATTCTTTACAGGCGATATGTCAAATATTACTTTAGTACCATCCCATTCGCTCGTATCGGAAATGAACGTTAACTGGCTGTTGCTAATAAGCCATACAATTTTCTTGTTTGGGATGACTTCTACGAGCTTCTGCGTTGACCGATGAATGCCTTTCACTTCAAATAGAAATTCATCGCCCAGTTTGGCGGTGTTGCCCTCGATGGTTTCAGACCACCAGCCTCTCACATTTGTGATCGCGTTGAATACCTGTTCTGGCGATTGATCTACCACCAACGCTGTTGTAAAATGTTTATGTGTTTTCATCTTCGTTTTTGTTTCAATAGAACAAAGCTATTTTCAGGGAAGCACTATCAGGGTGTGTAAAATGGACAATCTCGCGGGTTGATTTGGACATTCGACCTTTACTATCTTTAGGTATGAAACATTTAACAATTCTGGTCCCTGACGGTCAAGGTAACCTCAGCAGTATCGTTGGCGCCTTCAAGATTTTCTCTCGCGCGAATAGTTACTGGATGACCACCGGCCGGAAAGAATTATTTACGATCCAGCTTGCAGGCATATCGAAGAAAGTTGATTTCTACGATGGATTGTTTTCCGTGAAGCCACATGTTCATTTTTCGGACATTAAAAAAACAAACCTGATTATCATACCATCGCTTAATCACAATTATGAAAAAGCGATTAAGGGTAAGAAGGCGCTGGTCGAATGGATTGCGCGGCAGTATAAGAATGGGGCAGAGGTTGCCAGCATCTGTACAGGGGCATTTCTTCTTGCGTCTGCAGGGTTGCTTGACGGACGCACCTGCTCCACGCATTGGGCAGCTGCCGATAATTTCCGTGCCATGTTTCCGGAAGTTCGCCTTGAACCTGACAAGATGATCACAGATGAGAAAGGGATCTACACGAACGGAGGTGCTTATTCTTTTTTGAACCTGATGATTTACCTCGTAGAGAAGTTCTTTGACCGGTCAGCGGCAATTTATTGCTCAAAAGTTTTCCAAATCGAGATTGACCGGCAAAGCCAGTCACCGTTTACAATTTTTACGGGTCAGAAGCTTCACAGCGATGAGATGGTGAAACAAGCGCAGGCTTATATTGAGAGCAAGTTGCATGAGAAAGTCTCGGTCGAAAACCTCTCTTCACGATTTTTTGTTGGCCGTAGAAATTTTGATCGAAGGTTTATCAAGGCTACGGGCAACACTCCCATTGAATACGCGCAGCGAGTGAAGGTGGAGGCAGCGAAGAAGGCCTTTGAGACAAGTCGTAAATCGATCAACGAGGTGATGTATGACGTAGGCTACTCGGACGTGAAAGCGTTTCGCACGGTTTTCCGGAAGATTACGGGCATGTCTCCGTTGGAATATCGGAGCAGATACAACAAAGAGGCGTGGGCTTGAGTTTACGCTACCGATAGCCATGTCGTTATTGGTGCCGTAATTAAAAGTGTTAACTTGTATAGAAACACCTCTATGCGGCTTACCCATCTTTTGGCCTTCATGCTGCTATCGCACCTGCTTGCAGCTCAGACCGCAATCATTAGCGGAAAGGTCATCGATTCACGTTCGGGTGATGCCCTTGAGCTTGTCAACGTCTATGTTAATCGTACTTCGATCGGGATGACAACGTTGGGGGACGGTGGTTTCAAACTTTCGGTACCTCCCGGGAATGTTGAGCTGCTCTGTTCGCGTGTTGGATATAAGACAGAGAAAGTTGTCTTTTCAATTGCACCACGTGAGGTCAGGGAGTTGACCATACGACTCGTGATGGAACAGACCGCCCTTCAGGAAGTCGTTGTGACGGCAAAGAACGACAAGGCATGGGAGAAGCAATTCAATCAGTTCACAAAGGTTTTTTTGGGCAAAGATGAAATTGCCGCAAAGTGCGTCATTACCAATAAGCATGTTCTTGATTTTGCACCATCAAACGAAAGAGGAGGCTTTGTTGCAGTAGCCAGCGCACCATTGGACATTATCAATCCGCTGCTGGGTTATAAAATCCGATATGAACTCGTCAACTTTAAATATACACCGGCAAGTTATTTGATTGCAGGAAACATCCGTTTCGAAAACCTTGAGAGTGATGACCCCGCTACATTAAAACTATGGAGCGCAAATCGTCAACGGGCATATCGGAATTCCATACGATCTTTTCTGAAAAGTGTTATCGACAATCGGCTGAAGGAAGATGGATACGAAGCGTTTGTAGAGAAAACGTTCGAGCCACAACTTGGGCGTACATCCCTGTTCTATTATTTCAAGCCCTACCTTGATTCATTCGACCGATCAAAACATCTGAAGGATAGTACAAATAGTACCTATGTTCTCCGGCTACCGACCCGCCTTGAATTGCATGACACCAGGAGCAATCTGGGAATAGCCTACCGCGATGTTACGTACCAGGTGAGTTGGGCTGAACTTTCGCAACCCTTACACATCTCTGCTGCCGGAGTGGTGTATAATCCGGGCGCCATCCAACTCATTGGCCATCTTTCTTCATTTCGGGTTGCTCATTCGCTGCCTGAAAACTATGAGCCGGATGTCACCGCGAACGATCATCAACCCCAGGTGACAACGTCTTCGGCAGAGCAGATCTATGTCCATACGGATAAAGATTATTACTACCCTGGTGAACCGATTTGGCTGAAAGGATATATGCACTATAGCCGACCAGAGCTTGCAGACTCAATGAGCCGTGTCGTCTATGTTGAACTCATCGATAGTACGCGAAAGGTTCTTGCGCGCAAATCATTTCCGGTTGAATATGGAACGTTCGATGGCAAGCTGATGGTGCCTTCTACCATCCGAAAGGCTACGGTCGGGCTACGCGCATACACACAATGGATGCGCAACTTTGGTTCGACCCATTTTTTTATTAAGCCCCTGCCAGTCCTTGACACCTATGAAAGAGTTATAGGTGAGTCATTACCCCAATCCGATACGACTGAATATTCCTTGCGAGTTGAAACAGCGAAAGACTCTTACGCGTATGGCGATAGTATCATGTTGGATTTGAAGGTTACTGATGATGCTGGCAATATGATGCCGGCCGACATGTCTGTGTCTGTTGTTAATTATGATATTGTTAAGTACGTAAGCGACCGAACACCCATCGATCAAGCTTTCAAAATCCTTCCCCGGCAAAAGTCCACTGAAATTGAAATAGAGAGAGGTATATCGGTCAGTGGAAAGATTAGCGATTCGGGTAGAAAGATTCAATCGCCTGTAAGTGTCACGGCCGTGTTAGGGAAGATGGATGACATGGCAACGATCGAAACGCGTAACGATGGAACGTTCACACTTACCGGCTTTCATTTTTATGATTCCTCGACAATAAGTTTTCAAGCGTTGAACAAGAAAAAGAATTCCTTTGGAAAATTTACAATCGTGACACCGAGTTATCCAGAAGTGGACACATTTCTTCAGTCTGCAGCTTTTCCAATCAAACGCGCATACACCGCTGTCCGCAAGTCGTATAGTGAGTTGGAAGATGGTGGAGTGCTGCTGAAAGAAGTTACCGTCACGGCAAAACGCGAGAAGCCTTACAAGGACATGTATACCTCCGGGAATATATCGCTGAGTGGCGAGCGTATCCGCGAATTAAATCCGGCAGACCTCATGAGCATTTTCATGGGCAGGATTCCCCGGGTCCGTCTTCGATATTTTATGAACGAACTGGGATTGCTCAAGCAATTTTTATTCATCCCTGGATTAGGTGTGCCTTTGGTGGTGATAGACGGTGTTCCCTTCGAAGGCGAGATAGGGATGGATATGATCAAAACCATCAATGTCAACCAAGTGGAGCGTATCGAAGTGATGGCCGATGCTTCCTCAGCTTCTATTTACGGTTCCCGCGGTGCAAATGGTGTCGTGATTATTCTGACGCGTGCACAATACGGAAATGGTAGCGCGGGAAATCCTGATGAGTTTTCTGGCCGTGACTTTTCTACTTTTCCGGTTTACGGCTTCTCGAGTTTCAAACCGTTTGCGCAGTCTGTGGCCGAGGAGGTTGACGTCACAACGGTTTACTGGAATCCCTATGCCTTATCCAATGCAGACATTGCCGCGCAGGTAAAGTTCAAGGCAAATGTAAGGGCATCAGCATACTTAGTCACTGTAAAAGGATTTACTCGGGATGGGAATCCAGTTTCAGCCACACGCCTCATTCATATAACGGAGTAATCACACATATGCTTCAGAACCGTGTCGATCCTTTCGGAAGAATTATAACAACGCCAGCGCGCGGATCGTGGACAGGAAATCGTGGAGTGCTTCACAATGAGCATAAGCGAATCGTTGCACATTATAAGACTCAGGCGTGGATCATTTGTAGACTTGAATTCAAAGGACGAAAGCGTGAGGTGATGACTCCGGGTAGATGGACTGAGCTTTTCTTTCTTGACGAAGCCACAGCGCTCGCTGCCGGCCATCGTCCATGCTTTGAGTGCAGGAGGGAAGATGCTGTTTTGTTTAAATCATGTTGGATCGCGGGTAATCCTGCCTATAATTTTTCTATGAAGACCGCAATCAAGGAGATTGATTCGGTTATTCATCAGGAACGTATCTTTCAGAAACAAAAAGTCACATACAACGGCATAGCATCGGATCTCGTGGATGGATGTTTCGTTACGCTTGAAGGAAAGGCATACGTAGTGAAGAACGGAAGTGCACACCAATGGACCCCGCATGGCTATGGGGAGCAGGTGAAACTTGCTGCTCATTCACGTGTTACAATCCTTACCCCACGTTCCATTGTCAATGCACTACGGGCGGGCTATGTGCCTCAGATGAACTTGAGCTGAATTGAGCGAAGCATCAGCGTACTAGTTCAACTGCCCCAGCCGTATGAATTCGTCTCGCACCGTCTGATGCAGTGATCGTATAAAAATAAGTTCCGGTAGGTACGGCTCCGCCTGATTTGTTTGTCCCTCGCCACACAATAGACTCGTTGTCATACCTTGACGCCTGGAAAATTACTCCGCCCCAGCGGTCAAAGATGAGCACCTGATTGTCTCGATAATTTTCAATGTTGTGTATGAACCAGTCATCGTTCATGCCATCACCGTCAGGTGTAAGCAGTTTTGAGACTTCCAGCAATTTCTGCTCGAGCGTTACAACAACATTGAATTCGCAAGACGTATGTCTTCCGGATGATGTTGTTGCCGTATATTCGACTACGGTCGTTCCGGTTGAAAATTGGTCACCGGGTTTATGTGTTGATCGCAGTGTTACTTCCTCGCAGATCCGACTCGCAGTTGGCGCTACCCAGGAAGCGTTGACAAATGAGTCTTCGTCAGTTGTCAGATAAATATCCGGTGGGCAATTCATCAGCGCAAGACTCTTATCCTGTACGATCACGTTAAAGGAGAAAGTCGATGTGTTTCCGGAAGCATCCGTTGCTTTGTAGATCACCAGGGTTTTCCCTACAGGAAAAGCAGTGTTGGGTTTGTGCGATTGTTTTAGCAGGATGGCGCAGTTGTCGGATACCCTGGGTTCAACCCAACTTACTATTGCCGAACACGATTCATTGGCGACCGCATGTACATCTTGTGCAGGCCCGTCCTGAAAAACCGGATTTGTGTTATCCACAACATAAATGTTGAAAGACGCAGTCGTGGTAAGGCCAGCTTCATCGGTTGCCGTGTATGTTACCGTTGTCCTTCCGAGTGCAAACGAGTCACCGGATAGATGGTTTGAGGTGAGGCTTTGTACTGCGCAGTTGTCGATCACCAGGGGTGGATCCCATTCAACTGTTGCACTACACGCGTTTGACACCGAGACGGTCATGTCTGGTGGAACATTCGAGATTTGAGGGGGAACTCTATCGGGTGGTAGCGCGCTGCAGCAAACAACACTTCCACCAATGCTTTGGGCAGCGATCACCGTGAATGCACCGTAGGTCAATCCAACCTTAACATCATCGCACCGCGGGCCAAGCATTGTGTTTGGCAAGCCATCAATAAGTACGGGTATCGTTCTGTCAGCAAACTTTTCGTTGTTCCTGGAACCGCTTATAGTGAATTGTTCAAGGGGAGAGAGGCTGGCATCAAGAAGAATCTTTAATCCGTCTTTTATAAATACGGTAGCAGCACCCGTCCCGTTATATCGCAGTGTCAGGGAAGTGTAGCCACCGGAGCACGGCTTGCAAGATATCTCTTCAGGACACATGCATGCTTGACCCAATGCGCTGAGTTGTACTACAGCTACAAGTGTCAATCCGATAAAGGTTGCTTTCAGGTGGTTAAGCATTCGTTGCATTGAGTACAATAGCTGGTTAAAAGTTTATGCCTGCCGGTTGTAGCTGTATATAATTTCGATATTTGGTGTGCTAAGCCGCTTTTCCGATGTTTAGTGGTTAGCGGTGATTCGTTAGGTGTAGAAAAAAGCAGCAGTATGCCTCATTTTAATGCGAGCGTCCGGGCGCTTATAAATTGTTATATTCGGATTTGCTAATTACAACCAAATGAAACCTCGAGTGACCGTACTTACGTTAGGCGTAGATGACTTAGATAGAGCGGTTAAATTTTATCGCGATGGTCTTGGCTTACCAACAAAAGGGATAATGGGACAAGAGTACGAATATGGCGCTGTTGCATTCTTCGACCTGTCAAACGGTTTGAAGATCGCCCTGTGGCCACGAAACAGCATCGCCCATGACACCAACATTGAACAGACGTCACCTTCGCCAACGGATTTTACAGTTGGTCATAATGTTTCAACGAAAGAAGAAGTGGACTGGGTGATGGCCCAGGCCAAGCGTGCAGGAGCAACGATTGTCAAGCCAGCACAAGAGACATTCTTCGGTGGATACTCTGGATATTTTCAGGATCCTGATCAACACCTGTGGGAAGTTGTTTGGAACCCGGCTTTTGATGTCGATTAGTTTCATAGGCACAAGTCTTTCTCACGAGAGATAAGACCTGTGCCATTTTTCGAAAACTGTATCAGTCACATTTTTTTGCCGATGCTGACGCAGTCCCGCAACTTGCTTTTTTAATGTTTTCAGCCTTTGTCAATTGTGGTCTGGCAAAACTCTCTTTCGCCTTTTCTGACCATTCCTTTTTAACCAACTCGAAATCCTTTAGAAATTTTTCGTTCTGAAAAAGCTTGTTGACGAACTGGCGGGCAAACATTCGTGCAGACTCGGAGTCACTCGGGTAATGCACGCCCAGAATCTCTCTTGAATGCGCCATGTCATAGGCATCTTTGGTAAAGACATCTGTGAACTCAGGGGCCAGTTCCTGATATAAATACGCATTGATGTAAGAGTTGGCGGCATGTCCACTGGGGTAGGCAGCCCAATCGGTGTCCTGCAGATTTTTCACATCACCATCAATGAATACCGGGCGAATCCTCGCATACTTAAACTTCAGAGACCAGATAAAATAACTCGCATCACGCCAAACACGTGCAACGAAATCAGCGGTTACGGGAAGGTCTTTGGGGTTAAACCAGGAGCCGATGGAATGCCCGATGTGGAAAAGATTGCTTCGGTAAAAGTCGTACGTAGAGTCGTCTGGCATGACCCTAAGGTTATAATAAATGTTGGCCATATAGAGGCTTGCCCTTATCTGTTCGTCTGTTCTGGAATTTTGGAGTGCTAACAAGTAGTTTATTTCTGCCCGTGTCTGTTCTGAGCTGTTGGCCGGAACATCCGGTATCTTAAAATCATCTACCGTCACATTCTCAAGGTAAAAAGGCTTCAGAGCAAGTCTTCGCTCGATTGTTTGCGGGTCGGTGACAAATTTTTGCCTGTCGATTTCTTCGTTGCTTGACTTTGGCTTTCCACTGAATGCGCTCAATTGTTTATAATGTCCTCGTGACGGAACTAAGGTCCTTTGACTCAGTTTACTTTGTTGCGCATACGCGAAAAGGAAAGTGCTGAGAAGGAGAAAAGTGGCTAGTGTTCGTTTCATATGCTGCGTTTTTTCTTCCATGACGAACAGCTCCATGAAAAGACGCAAAATTTATTCTTGCGTCTTACTACTCAAGGGCGCGTCATTAGTCCGGGTGAAAGGTTCACTCGTTTTACGTTAATTAAAAGGTAATCATATGCTACGCAGAAAGAACGATCCCGGCTGTTGTGACAGCGAATGCTGTGGTGGAAAGAAGTAAGGTGATGGTGAAAAAAAAGGGGCAAAGCGCCCCTTTTTTATTCAACGTAATTCGTTGGCTGGCATGAGCACGGAAGCTTGTCTTCGCAGACAATAACGTTACCGTACGCATCGAACTTGATGTGGTAGGCGTCCTCCATTTTTTCCTTGAGCATTTGACGCGCCCGCTGTACGCGTGACTTGGCTCCGGAATAAGAAATGTTCAATTCCTTTGCGAGCTCCAGCTGCGAACCTTCCTTTAATTCCGTAACCTCAAGCGCATGCCTGTATTTTTCGGGCAAGGTGTTCATCATCACCTGCAGGCACATTGAAACGCAATCGTTTAGTGGTTTTGACTCAGCCTCCCAGTCAATGTCTGTTGGATTTATCGTCTTGTTCTTTTTCCTGAAATAGTCGGTGATGGCATTGCGCGCGATCTGAAAAATCCAGGCAGACAATTTTTCGGAATCCCTGACCTGCGCCAGATTAGCATGCACCTTGAGGAACACATCCTGTACAATATCCTCTGCTGCCGCCTTGTCCTTCGTGTGGCGGAACACAAATGATTTGAGTTTGTCCTGTGTCTGATACCATGTTAAAATTTCGGTCGCGTTCATAAGCTGGGTTTTGAAGAGTCCGGATGGTATTTCCTTAATCGTAAAATGACGATAAAAGTTACACAAACATTTGAAAAGTTAGCGACTGTAAGTCCCCGAACGTTACGATATGACCGGGAACAATAGTTGACTAAATGGTTTGTTTCATATCTTAGGGACCACAAACACGAATATTGAAAGGCAAGATCCTAAACGCATTAGTCATTCTAACATCATTTTTTGGATACCTCGAGTGGGGTGGAGACAATAGTACATTTCTGTTTCAGGCGGAGATACTTCTTCTCTCAAAACTTGTGACTGATGCTTCATCCATACTCCACCCTTTTACCATTCTTCCGTTCCTGGGTCAGCTTGTTCTGCTGTATACGATTTTTCAGAAGCGCTCAGGTCGGTTGCTCACGTTCATTGGTGTTGTTGGAATCGGGATTTTACTTGGCTTTATGTTTATCATCGGGGTGATCAGCAAGCACTATAACACTGCATTGTCCACGGTTCCTTTTCTTGTCACTGCTGTGCTTACGATCCGATATCACCGCAGACATTCACCAGAATCATCGCAGTAAGCCACCCGGGACGCCTGAACGATGACGCCCATGGACAGCATTTGCCGCAAAACAAATCGGCATTGCAGAATCATGTGTATCGCCCTATATTAAAATCAAATCCTAATTAGACTAGCATGAGAATTTTTTTGACGATCGCCTTGGTCGCCCTGTTCACGTCAGGCCAGGCCCAGCGGCAACAAACACTGACATTAGACGATACGCTCCGTGGCTCTATTACACCCGAACGCGTCTGGTGGGATTTAAACTATTATCACCTTAACATCACGGTGAAACCGGAAACGAAGTCGCTTGAAGGGGAGGTGGAGATCCGGTATACCGTCTTAAATCCATCACAGGTTTTGCAGGTGGATCTGCAGCCGCCATTAAAAATCACCAAGATCACGCAGGATGGCGATAGCCTCGGCTTTACGAAGAAAGGAAATAATGTCTACCTCGTAAGCCTTAAAAAAGCGCAACAAAAAGGAAAGAGCGAAGCTGTCGTTGTGAGTTACACAGGAAAACCTGTAGAGGCTCGCAATCCACCGTGGCAGGGTGGATTACAATGGACGTACGATAAAAATGGAACAGCTTTCATCGCCACTTCCTGCCAAGGCCTGGGAGCAAGTGTGTGGTGGCCCTGTAAAGATCATATGTATGATGAGCCAGACAGCATGCTCATGAGTGTTACTGTACCGAAAGGATTGATGAACATTTCGAATGGCAGGCTGCGGAAGACAATTGAGAACTCAGATGGAACAAAGACCTTTCAATGGTTCGTAGGAAATCCGATCAACAATTATGGCGTCAACATTAATGTAGCGGACTATGTTCATTTCAGCGATACCATTCGCGGTGAAAAAGGAGTACTCGATATGAACTACTATGTGTTGAGCTACAATCTCGAAAAAGCGAAAGAACAGTTTAAACAAGCGAAGCTCATGATGAGAGCTTTTGAATACTGGTTCGGTCCGTATCCCTTCTATGAAGATGGATTTAAACTCGTGGAAGCACCGTACCTCGGAATGGAGCACCAGAGTTCCGTTACGTATGGCAATGATTATGGGAATGGCTATCGCGGTCGCGACCTGTCGGGATCGGGTTGGGGATTGAAGTGGGATTATATAATCATCCACGAGTCCGGTCATGAATGGTTTGCCAACAACATTACCTATAAGGATGTTGCCGACATGTGGATCCACGAAAGCTTTACAACGTATTCTGAAACGCTGTATGTTGATTATCACTTCGGAGCAGAAGCCGGTAACGAGTACACGTATGGGATACGCCAAAACATTCGCAACGATCGCCCGATCATCGGAACGTATAATGTTAATAAAAGCGGCTCGGGTGACATGTATCCGAAAGGCTCAAACATGATCCATACCCTGCGGCATAGCATCGACAATGATCAGCTTTTTCGAAATATCCTTCGCGGGATGAATAAAACCTTCTACCATCATACCGTTACCACGCAGGAGATTGAAAATTACATTTCCAAGCAGGCCGGCTTTAATTATGGAAAAGTGTTTGACCAGTACTTGCGAACAACGCAGATTCCCAAACTCGAATATTATGTGAAGGGAAATGTACTCCATCACCGCTGGACTAACTGCGTAGATGGATTTAACCTTCCACTTGCACTCCGCAATGGCAACAACAAGATTAAAATCAATTCGACCGATAAGTGGCAACAAACCAAGATCACGAAAGAACAGCGGGCGTTATTTGATAAAGCGTTTATCGAGAAGATGTATTATGTAACTGCGGAGAGCACGAGTGGGGAAGGGGCACAGCTTGAAAGGAAAAGATAACATGCTATAAAAATTCCAATGATCAATGATCAAATTCCAAATCTCAAACTTTTTGACTGCTTGGCATTTGAGATTTGATTATTGATCATTGGTGCTTCTCAGACCAGAAAATTACAGGACTTTCCCACCGCATTAATTTATCCCGAAATATATTTTTCTTTTTGCAGGTAATATCCTTATATTCACTATTATATCTGCAAATAGAAAATAATGAGCCTGCGAAACAACCTGGGAGAATTTGAGGAGATCGTCATGCTGACCATTGGTGTACTCGGTGAGAACGCGTATGGACTCGCGGTTAAGGAGTACATCGAGTCCACATTAAAAAGGAGTGTGAGCATGGGCGCGTTGCACACTGCACTGTATAGGCTTGAGGAAAAAGGCTATCTCAAGTCAAAACTTGGAAAGCCCACGAGTGTGCGGGGAGGGAAGCCTAAGCGATTTTTCGTTGTTACCAACGGAGGACAGAAGGTGTTGCGAAGAGTGATGGAGGCAAGACAGAAGCTATGGAATGAGATTCCGGATGGCGCTTTCAAACTTTTCCCGGCACAATCATGAAAAAACCTCCCGCATTTCTTCTCTGGCTCCTGGAGCGCTGCTGCCCGGAAAGTCGTCCGGACCTGAAGGGTGATTTCCTTGAATTGTATGATGAGCGCCTCACTACCGAAGGAAGATCGTCCGCGAATAAGAGGCTCTTGCTTGATACGCTTAGTATCCTTCCGCTCAACTTCATTGTAAAAGAGAAACGCTATAAACCAGTCCCTATGTTTAAGACAAACCTCAAGATCGCGAAGCGCATGCTGTTGAAAAACAGGATGTACACCGCCATCAATATCTGCGGACTTTCAGTAAGTCTTGCGATTTGTATTTTGATTACGTTGTTCATCCGCGATGAAATAAGCTTCGATAAGCATTTTGCTGAAGGCGATAAGGTGTATCGCATCGCGGGAAACTATTCGCAAGGCGGTGCTGATCGTGTTCAAAGCGCTGAAACATCCTACCTGGTAAAGCCATTGATTGAAAACGATCTGGAAGGTCTTGAGTCGATCACACGTGCCGATTTCACCTATGATATTGTTACCGTCAACGGAGACAAGCAATATACCGAAAGTGCGATGGTGTGCGCAGATTCTACTTTTTTTGATGTCTTCCGAATTCCATTTGTCAAAGGGGATGTCCGCACGGCACTTGACAGGCCTGAAAATGTTGTTGTAGACCAGGCTACAGCGATCAAATACTTCGGCACTGAAGATGTTTTAGGAAAGAATGTCGAGCTAAGGGGAAAGCAGTTTGTAATTACAGGTGTTTTTGAAACATTGCCCGCCAATACGCATTTTGATTGTTCCATCGTCTTCCCAATCTCCGGTATCAAGCAATGGTACCCGGATTGGGTGCTTACGAACGCGTCCGGGACAAGTCTCTTCACGTACATCCGTGTAAAAGAGAACTTCGATGTTGACGGCTTTCAGATGGCCGTCAGTAAGCAAGTCGCTGCCCGGTGGCGTTGGGAAGGGAATTCAGCACCTGTGTACTTTCTTCAACCGCTCACATCCATACACCTGAAATCCAACCTGCAAGGTGAAATACTTGTGAACGGAAGTCAGTCCACAGTGTATATCTTTTCAATTACAGCACTTGTCATCTTTATCCTCGCCTGCATCAATTACATCAATCTCACCACCGCGGCATCATTCAATCGAGGCAAAGAAGTTGGAATGAAGAAGGTCCTCGGTTCAACCCTGCGAGCGCAGATCTCCCAATTCCAGACTGAATCTTTTGTTGTGGCTGCAATCGCGATCGTGATGGCGGCAATCCTTGCGAGGTTAGCAATGCCAGCGTTCGCGCAGCTTAGCGGAAAGAATCTCGACTTCAATCCGTTCACTGATCCAGTGATTGGTCTTGGGTTGCTTGGGGTTTTATTCCTTATTGGGATTGTTGCGGGAGCTTTTCCTGCATTCGTACTCCTGCGAACGTCAACGATAGGCATGCTTTACAATAAGCTTCAATTACGCAGCAGCAAGTCGATTCTTCGCAGTGGACTCATCGTTTTTCAATTTGCCATCTCCATTACGCTCATCGCGTGTACGCTTATCGTCTTAAACCAGATCAGCTTTGTCCGAAACAGCGATCTTGGAATTGATCCGGAGTCCGTGGTCTTGATCCCGCTTCCGACTGATGAAATTGCATCGAAGTATGAGTTGATGAAGACGGAGTTCATGCGCAACCCAGCCGTTGTCAGCGTCTCTGCTTCCGGCAACAAGCCAACGGAGAGAGTAGGGGGATGGCGTCCCTACAGACCGGATCCTTCCAAGCAGGATGAAGTTACTTGTCCGAGTACAACGGTCTCGCACGATTTTTTCGAAACGATGAAAGCCACGATGGCGGACGGAAGGAGTTTTTCAAAGGACCATCCCACCGATCTTGGAACTGGATACATTTTGAACGAGGCTGCCGTTAAGTTTTTTGGATTCGACAAACCGGTAGGCCGCACGTTGTCTGGGGCAACATTTACAGGATCACAATGGTATCGGAGGCAGGGGGAGATCGTGGGTGTAGTAAAAGATTTTCATTTTGCATCGCTGCATGCAAAGGTGGAGCCTGTGGTGTTTTACCTCGCGTCCGAACAGACGGAGGGCTACCGCTGGGTGGAAGTACGGATGACGAGCGATGATCTGCAACAGACCGTTAGTTCCTTGAAGTCCGTGTGGGACAACATTGCCGGTAACCGCCCCTTTGAGTTTGAATTTATGGATGAGGCGATCGCTGCACATTATCTTGCGGAGGATCGCTTCCTCAAAATTTTCACTACGTTCTCGATCTTATCCATTATGCTTGGTGCTTTAGGTTTGTTTGGCCTTACCGCATTCATGGCGAAGCGGAGAACAAAAGAAATTGGAATTCGAAGGGTAATGGGCGCAAGCACGGGTGGATTGATTCGGATTTTATCCGCAGACTTTTTGAAGTTGGTTTTAATCGCGAACATCATAGGCTGGCCATTAGCATGGTATTTTATGAATCAATGGATGGCAAGCTTTGCTTATAAAACAACGATGCCGCTATGGGCGTTTTTCGGTACTGGTATCGCTGTGTTCGGTGTCGCTTTTTTGTGTATTCTCTTCCATTCTCTCAAAGCAACCAAATTGAACCCGGTGCAGTCGCTGCGAAGTGAATAATAGCTTTCACCGATAATGCAGCAAACGCATTAGGTTGGTTTTCAGCCGCTAGACCGAAGCAACAGATTAATCGGTTGGAAGTTTCGGGCACAGCAATTTTCGCGTGTGTCTTTTCTAACTCTTAACACTATGGAAAACGACAAACACTACGCACTGGTCACAGGCGGAACGACTGGTATCGGGTATGAACTGGCAAAGCTGCTGGCGCAGGATAAGTACAATCTTATTATCGTTGCCAGAAATGAGAATGATCTCGAGCGGGTGGCGACTGAGATCAGATCGCAGTATCAGGTTGATGTTATTACGATTGCCAAAGATTTGTTCGAGCGCAGGAATGCGTTTGATCTTTATCACGACATCAAGGCGAGAGACATTGAAGTTGATGTACTGGTGAACAACGCGGGTCATGGTCATTACGGGGAATTCATAGATACTAACCTGTCGATGGAATTGCAGATCATTGACCTCAACGTTGCAAGCCTCGTCATAATTACAAAACTCTTCCTGAAAGATATGGTTGAGCGCAAAAGCGGAAAGATTCTCAATCTGTCATCTATCGCCAGTAAAGCACCCGGTCCATGGCAATCCGTATATCATGGAACGAAGGCGTTCGTGCAATCTTTTACAGAAGCGGTTCGATATGAGGTGAAGGATCTCGGCATTACTGTAACGGCACTGTTGCCGGGCGCCACTGACACTGACTTCTTCAGAAAAGCCGATATGGAAGAATCGAAGATTGTACAAGAGGAAAAATTAGATGATCCGGCAGACGTGGCGAAAGACGGTTACAAGGCACTGATGAGCGGTGATGACATGGTTGTATCGGGTGTCAAAAATAAACTCCAGGTGGCAATGGCAGGAGTTACACCGGACGAAAAACTTGCTGGTAAAATGGCAAAACAGCAGGAACCTGTTGGAACCAAGAGTAAATGATTATTCAAAATTTAGTTTGAAAGGCAGCAATTGAATGCTGCCTTTTTTGGGTCCCGAAAACACTCATTATTTGCCTCCAAACTTCTTTGCAGGAGTTTTGCGCTTGCTTTCGTATTTCACTTCGTGCTCTTGTGTTTTATTGACGTAACTCCGGTCTTTTGGACCTGGCTTTTTTCCATCTCTCTTTTCCATAATCGTTTTGTTTAAGGAAGGCACTAAATTCTTGTACCATCTTAAAACAAGGCACGTGGTTTTCTCATGCTTGAACAATGAAACGTAACATCCATCGAGAAAAGGTCGATCGCCCGACAGTTGTAAAGCCAATGCTTGCAACGCTGGTGAAAGAAGCTTTTGCTGATGACGACTATGTCTTCGAAGTGAAATGGGATGGTTATCGCATCATCGCGCATTGCGAAGGAGCAAATGTAAAACTTCAATCCCGCGGTGGTGAGGACTATACTAAAAAGTATCCGACCGTGGTGAATGCTTTGAAGTCGCTCGACCTCGATTGTGTGCTCGATGGTGAAGTAGTTTTTATTAATGCCGAAGGCAAGCCCGACTTTGATGCACTCCAGCGCGTGAACGGACAGCGGGCACCACTTGTCTACTATGCATTCGATGTGTTATGGCATGATGGGGAAAATTTGAAGGATAAGCCGTTGCTCGAACGAAAGGGACATTTGCGAAAGATGCTGGTCGATAACAACGTGGTGAAATATAGTGACCATTTCGAAGATGGGCTCGTTCTTTTCGATCACGTCAAGAACATAGGCCTGGAGGGCATCGTTGCGAAACGAAAAGACAGTCGTTACTTGCAGGATGACAGGAGTAAGAAGTGGCTTAAGGTGACGACCGAAAAGCGTCAGGAGTTTGTGATAGGAGGGTGGGTGGAATCCGAAAAGCGAAACACCTTTCGAACGCTTCTGTTTGGAACGTACGAGAATGGCAAATTGAAATGGAAGGGGCATGCGGGAGGAGGATTTAAGGAACGTGACATGCCGGTCATCTTAAATCGCCTGAAACAAATTGAAGTCGACAAAAATCCATTTGATTCAGACGTAGAGTACAGTGAGGGTAAACCACATTGGGTTAAGCCAGAGCTGGTAGCGAACATTAAGTTTGCCACCACCACTCGTTCTGGCAAAATCCGGAAGCCAGCGATTTTTTTAGGATTCCGTGATGACAAAAAACCTTCGCAGGTGAAAATGGAGGTTGCGAAACCTGCGCCTGCTCAACGAATATTAAAACCGAAAACTCGTGAAGATGGTGGCCACGCACGAGAAGTATTAACAAGTGCAGATAGCAACTGGCCCGAGCTCGAGCACCAGCCGATACGAAATCAGGAGGCATTCGAGATCGACTCCTGTACCGTCACCCTTTCGAATGTTGACCGTGAAGTCTGGAAAGGAATCACAAAGGCGCGGCTTATTGAATACTATAATTCAATTTCAGACTACATCCTTCCGCATGTCACAGGTCGTCCATTATCGCTTCATGTCAAGCTGAAGGGACCGAATGCGCCTGGTCTTTACATTAAAGACATGGAAGGACGCGGCCCGGAATGCGTTGAGATTTTTACTACGCCTCGAATACATCACAAGGCCGGCAAGCGTGATGTGATCGACTATCTTGTATGCAATAATGCAGCTACACTCCTTTACATTGTCAACCTCGGGTGCATTGATTTGAACCCATGGACGTCAACGACCAGTAATCCGCTTCATCCTGACTTTATTATTATCGACCTGGATCCGAGCGATGGTGACTTCCGCAAGGCAATCGACACTGCTAAAGCGTCAAAGGAATTCTTCGATCAGCATAGGCTAAAGGCGTTTCCCAAGACGAGTGGTAAAACTGGCATACACCTGTTTGTCCCGTGTTCGTCATTTAATTTCTCACAGGCACGAACAATTGCCGTGAATATCTGTAATGAAATCCACGGACTTATTCCTTCAATCACAACAACAGAAATGTCTGTCGCAGATCGTGGTAATAAACTTTATCTGGATCCGAATCAAAACGATTATGCCGACACCGTTGCGTCTGTTTATTCGGTAAGACCTTATAAGCATCCATTTGTATCAACACCTCTGGAGTGGAAGGAGGTTAAAGATTCGTTAACCCCGTCATTGTTTACCATGGATACAATTGTTCCGCGAATTGAGAAGAAAGGCGATCTTTTCTTGAAGACCCTCGACAGGACGTTGGCGGAGAAAAACAACAGAGGATTATCGAAGTTTTTGTAAACGATCGCTGTCGAATTCAGGCTTTCAACGTTCGTAACGTAATCGAATATCGTACTTGTTCCACCGGAGCAATACTATGTTGCCACTCCTCTCTTGAGATTCCGGACATGATGTACAATGACCGTCTTGCAACCGGTAGGGTTACCGTTGCCTTTCGTGTTTGTTTCAGTTTTTCATGTGGTCGCAATTTGAAGAGACAGTCGGAGGATAAGGAGATTCCAGCAATTACATCAAAGGGAGGCGCGTCACGGTGCCAGTTGATCACGGACCCGACAGGGTATTCTGTTAATAACAACTCTGCAATGTCATTTGTTGGGACTGCCAGGTGACCTGCGACTCGTTCAACAAGCCAGTCAAACTCGGGCGGAATCCGCTTTCCTTTCGTAAGTCGCCTGTTGTCAAAGCTGTAATCGAATCCAAAGCTTGCCACCTTGCGCCTCGCTTCGAAGCCCTGAAAGATCATGGGATGCAATGGAATACCTTCAATGCTTTTCAACAGCGACTGTTCTTCTTCTGCGGAGATGAAGTTGTCGTAATACGTAAACCCGTCAGGCGGCTTCAACTGCGCTGGGAATAGTTCTGTAAATCCACTCATGTTCTTCTACACATCACTCATCAATCTTAATTCATGGTGTGTGATCCTGTAAACAACTGTGCATGGTATCGAAATAGTTCCTACGAGATTGGTTGGGCAGCGAGTATCAAGCGACAGCGCTGATTTTACTTCAGCGTTTTAAAAACATCGGCAGAAACCCAATAGATATCGCCCCGGCTTGCGTAGAAGAGGTATTTACCATCAGCGGTAACATAGGGACAAAAATCATCGGTTTCTGTATTGATAGAATTGCCGAGGCTTTTGGATTGGGTCCACGTTCCGTCATCATTCCTAAAACTAACATAAAGTTCACCACTTCCCAGGCCATCGGGGCGATTGGCAGCAAACACTATATACGATTCATCGGGAGCAACGAATACATCAGCTTCATAGGAGGATGTGTTCACACAAGCAGCACCAATTTTCACAGCCGGCTGAAACACTCCTTTCTAATTCTCCGACCGGTAAATGTCATAATTGTTGATTCCTTCAAGGTCTGCCCTGTTAGAAGAAAAATACATGGTTCCATTTTTCGTAAAGGAAATATAGTATTCATTCTTTTCGGAGTTGATATTACTGCCCGCATTTTTTGGCTCCGACCATTTGCTATTCTCGCGTTCTACATACCAGATGTCGTAATCTTTTTTTGGCCCGGTGCCAATGAGAGATCTATTTGAAATGAAAAAAAGTTTTTTATCGTCAAGAGTAAGAAAGGGATCATTGAAGCTGTACACTTCGTGCTTGAGCACCGTCACGGGCTCGCTCCAATTCCCATTTTCAATTTTCAACATCCGAGTCTCAGCCTTACCGCTGATCTCAACAGCGTAATAAAATTCTTTTCCATCGTTCGAAAATACTGCACCAAATTCGAATGACTCTTCCCTTGAGATTTTTCCGGGGGCAAATACCCTGGGCGTTGTATTGGGAGGAGGCTCATTAAGATATTTTGACTCAGCGTTTTGAGAACATGCCTGCCAGGAAGGGAAGGCTATTCCGGCTAATAGTATAACGCAGGGTACTTTTTTCATACAATAAAAATAATGATTTTGACGCGTTGGTTCGTTGAATCCGCTGGACAAATTCATTGTATCGGACTATTTTTATAAGTAGAAGTCGATTTGCCGGCATGTTTGCAACAACGACAACACTTGTCCAAAGACCTCGAACCGATCTTTTTAGATACTGGTTTCTGTGCCTCCTCATGTTCGCTGCCAGCGCTGCGTTTGCCCAACAATTTACGGGTCAGGTGATTGATGCTGGTACACAAGAACCGCTTCCATATGCGAGTGTTCTCGTGCCCACAGGGAAAGCAGGGGGGATTACGGATGCTGACGGCAAGTTTAGTATTGCACTGACTCGAATTGAGAGAAATGATAGTGCGATCGTGACGTACCTGGGTTATCAGCGTGTTGCGCTTTCTCTTGGCTCCCTAAATTTCAATGAAAGTCAAACGATCCGCATGAAGCCTGCCGCGACACTATTGAAGCCGGTTTCAATAGCTGCAAAAGTGAAAACGAAGGCGCTCGGAAACACGAGGGCAAGTAGCAGAAAAACAGGATGGGGCGATTTCAAAAGTCTGCGAGGGCGCACGCGTGGGTTACTGATCGGCAACAGAGAATGCCCATTGCGTGTAAAATCTTTTTCATTTCGAATTGATGACAACGACTGGGATAGCGTTGCCTTTCGTCTCAATTTTCTACGTGTTGTCAATGGAAAACCCGCAGAGTCTATTCTGGGAAAGAATATTTTCATCAACGTCTCCCGCGCCCATGCGTGGGTGACTGTAGATCTGCAAATGTATAATGTCATCATCTGTGACTCCATTCTAGCCACACTTGAATGGGTCGATGCTTGGGGAACAACGGGCGAATCAAGCAACGTTCTTACGATTTCGCTAGCAAAAGAAAAAGGGTATACGTTCATGCGGGAACCAGTTGATGAATTCGGCACCTTCGGGCAGGCTGAATATACGCCTGCCATGTACCTGGAAGTCTTCACCGATGATTGATTGGAAATACAGCCTAGAACCTTTCTGGCAAAATGATGGTGAACTTTGCTCCGATATTTTCCTCCCCCGAAGCGGAGATATAGCCGCGATGGTTGCTCACGATTTTTCGACAAAGAGCAAGGCCTATTCCATGGCCTTCAAACTGATTACGATTGTTGAGTCGTTGAAAAATCGTGAACACCTGTTCGCTGTACTGCGGTGAGAATCCGATTCCCTCGTCTTCGAATGTAATCTTATAGTGTCGGCCGCGTGATGTAAGGGCTGGATGAAGTGATTTCTCGTTGTCTGTCAACAGGGCAGACTTGATGATGATTTTGTTGGGCCGATTTGGCTTTGAAAACTTGATGGCGTTACTGAACAGGTTTTGGAAGAGCTGATGCATCTGGATGGGTACACCTTTTAGAACAGGCAGCTTGTCCATATGCACAACAATGTTTTTTTGTTTCAGGGTATACTCGAACTCGGTGACAATATTGTTCACAACGATGCCGAGATTTACGCTGTCGTACATGACGTTGGCATCCGACAACCTGGAGTATTTCAACAGGTCATCAATAAGTCCAGACATGCGGAGCGAAGCCGATTCGATTTTTTGAAGGTATTCGGTTACTTCCTGGGATATTTGTTTCGGATACTTAGTGGTGATGATGTTACTGTAGGTTTGGATTTTGCGCAGTGGTTCTTTCAGATCATGGGATGTTACATATGCGTATTGCTCGAGCTCTGAGTTGGATCGCTCGAGACGTTCATTTAACTCGAGCAGTTCTTTTGTGCGTTCGCTTACTTTATTCTCAAGATCCTGCTCAACCATTTTTTGCTCTTGGATATCCGTAGCCGAGCCGATCCATTTGACAGCCTTGCCGCTTTCATCCTTCAAGGGAGCAATTGTGCAGCTGAACCATCGATATTGATTCGTCTCGATATTTTTAAGTCTGAATTCCGCCTGGTAAGCGCTTCCGGCTTTGACGCATTCAGTCCAGGCTGGTACAACTTTAGCTTTATCTTCTGGGTGCATCAGTTCGGGAAAGCTGAACTTTTCGTACGTAGGGGTGTGCCCCGTGTACATTACCCACTTGTCCGACATGTAGTTCACGCTGCCTTCTTCATCGGTGGTCCACACAATTTGAGGAATGCTGGTGGCCAGTAGCCTGAACCGTTGTTCCTGCTCACGTAAGCGCTGTTCCTGCATCTTCTGTTCGGTGATATCAATAGCGGTACCAGCGTAGCGGATGGGTTGTCCATTCACGTCCTTATAGCCGCGTCCCTTGGCCCGAACCCATCGTAGCTTCTGGTCACGCAGTCCGATAGTTCTGTATTCTAAATCATACTCACCGTTGCCAATGCCGTTAATGGCATCGCGGTTTGCTTTGTCGGCAGCCTCCCGATCATCGGGATGAACTCGTTGCAGAAAGACTTCGTAGTCAGCATGATCATCCGGTGACATACCAAACAACTCCTTGCAGCGTACATCCCAGTGAAGGTGACCCGTCAATGGGTTAAAATCCCAGGTGCCGATGTTGGCCGAGTCGATAACGAGGCGGAGACGTTCTTCATTTTCTTGTAACGCCTGGTCTATCTCACGTTGTTCGGTGATATCCTCGAGCACACCAACGATATACTTCGGAGCACCGTTCGATCCCCAGATGACCGTTCCAAACACACGGCCCCAAACGATTTTGCCGGACTTGTGAATGTATCGTTTTACGCGGGCTGCGACCTGCGTTTGTCCGGAAAGTAGTTGAGAGAAAATCTTGCGGTCACCGTCAAGTTCGTCAGGGTGGGAGAGGTCCTGAATCCTTTTGTTCATTAGCTCTTCGTGCGTGAATCCGAATATTTTCGGATAGGCCTGGTTGACGGAGAGAAATTGCCCTTCCGGACTTGCAATTGAGATCCCAACAGCTACCTGGTCAAATGCCCCTCTGAATTTTTCTTCGCTTTCGCGCAAGGCTTCTTTGGCCTCCACCTCAAGTGTAATATCCTGTATTGATCCGACCATGCGGATGGGTTTACCATTTGCATCGTGAATCCCATACCCCCGATCGAAAACCCATGCGTATGTTCCATTCGCCCTGCGGAAACGATAGCGATCATGCCAGTGTTGCCCACCATTATCAACCACTGCATGGATGCCTGTAAGTACTCTATCCTTGTCATCCGGGTGGATGGTTTCATGCCAGAATTTAACACCATCATGAATGTGACTCGCGTTGTAACCAAAGATGCTCAGGCCCTCATTGTACCATCCCGTGTTGTTTACCAAATCCCAATCCCATACGGCATCCTGGGTTGCCTTCATCACATAATTAAATCGATCTTTTAGCGCATTAAATTCGGATTGCAGCTGTTGGCGTTGAGCTTCTGATTGCTGAAGCTGTGACAACAAATCAATCTCGATTACTGCTTTCGAAGCCTCCGTGTTCGGAGGAATCATTTCAGAGTTCATGATAGGCGTGGTCGCATATTTGTGCGGTGATATGCAATATAAAGAGAAGGCCAAATTGTAAAATTTCGTGCCAACCATAATTATTTTTCGAGGGCGCTCAGGTTTCTTCGGATAATGGGCGTAGAATGACAAGTTGGTTACGCATTGGGCATTTCGAGATCGCGATCGTAGCGTACGCGGAGTATCGGGAAGGCATTAAAGATCGGGAATAGGAAGTTGGAAGAAGAGACCTGATCTATTTGAGTTTGAAGATTGGCAATGCTGTTCTGATTCATGTTCAAATCTCTGAGGCTCAATTCCGCATTGCGTGCTTGAAAGCAACATCATGTAAGAACACCCATCTCATTTTACTCTGTTATTTTTGGGTCTTGAACCTCACTATGAAACGCGCCATTTACGCTCTCTTGATTCTTTTAGCCTCATGTTCTTCCGATCCTGCAGCGCCCGACTGCCCAACGACCATTCTACCCGATCTGGCAGCGCCTGCCATGAAAATCACACAGGTGGATGACCATCATTTCTTTGTCGTCACAGACATTTCAAATTTATCTGTCGGTAAGTGTGCAGACAAAAGTGCGCCTACGTTTGCCACGATCAAAGTTTATTACGGACCAGACGCAACAGTAAATGAGGCGAACGCATTGGTTGAAGAAAAGACTTTTTCAATTTCCGAGTTGAAAGGAACAGAAACCCGAAAAGTAGAATGGCCCGTCAATTTTCAAGAGTTAGGCCACTACCTTTTTGTTTTCACCATCGACTACCAAAACGTTGTTGAAGAGGCAAACGAAAACAACAACACCATCAGGCGGAGCCATTGGAAGCAGTTTTGACATTAGTCTCGGGCACTGAGCACACCGCTTCCGCGTTTGATCTGTGTATCTCAAATCTTCGATTCGATTACGAGCTGTGTATGATTGCCGAAAGGACTCCCTTATTCACGTGAGCCATGAAGTAGTTTAGTGGCTTCCCCTGAAGCATTGAGACCGTCAATCCGCTTGAAATGGGCGTCATTCTTATGAGAACTGCAGTTAAAATCGACATTGCGAAGCCTTAAGACGGCATAATTTTTTACACCACGAAATTTCTGCAAAAAACGGTCTTTTCGTTTTCATTATTTTTATCCCTGCACGTGCTTATTGGCGCACATCTCATCTCCGAACGTCTTGATAAAATAGATTTCTATCGATTTAGATGCCTTTAATTAAGCTTTTGTACTAACTTCAGGTACGATTCACCTATGCAACTACGCGATATTTCAGATCAGAAGTTAGTGGAGCTTTTTGCAAGTGGCAACAAGCATGCTTTCGAAATGGTCTATGATCGTTATTGGAAGGACTTATACAAATTAGCCACACGGATACTCCAGGATGATGCCAAAGCAGAAGATGTGGTTCAGGAGGTTTTCGTTTCCTTCTACGAATCACGCGGACAAAAGCAGATCGACAATTTAAGAGCCTACCTGTACCAGTCTACCAAGTATCAATGCTTCATGCAGCTGCGCGCTGGCAAAATCAGCGAAAAGCATCTCGAACGGATGAAACAGGTTATCTTCTCGAACATTGTGGAGGATGAGTTTGAGGCACATGAGCTCGAGGAAATCCTTGAAAAAAGAATTTCAGCACTACCTGAGAAGTGCCGTCAGGTTTTCTACCTCAGCCGCTTTGAATCGCTGTCAAACAAGACCATAGCCCAACAGTTAAAAATCTCACCGAAGACTGTTGAAAACCAAATTACCAAAGCACTCAAGTCATTGAAAACCGCTGTGGAGCAGTCTGCCGTGCTGCTTTTTCTTCTCTGTCTGTAAAGTTTTTTGACTTTTTTTTGCTTCTGCATAGGGGATTCTGCAATCGTGTGCAACCTATAGGTACATGAGCCTAAACGAATCACAATTCCGTGAGCTGTTAGACCGTTATCTCAACGGTACGGCTACGGACGAAGAGAAAAAAATCGCAGACGAATTCTTTGCTTCGTATGCTAATGAGCATCCGGGTGAGGATGCCGCCAATCTTCTAAGCAAGAAAGCGGAAATCTTTGCCAGGATAGAGCAACGGATTTCCCCGCAAAGACCTCATGCGTTTTATCTCACCACCTGGTTTAAAGTTGCCGCTACTGTCTCTTTATTAGTTCTGTCATTTTGGATCTACAATAAAACAATCATGACAATAGGGGTTAACAGCAAGCTCATGCCTGTTGCTATCCAGACGGAAAGTACGCTGCGGGGTGAGAAAGCTATCCTCGAATTGCCTGACGGAACGAAAGTCCACATTAACGCAAACAGCTCTATTTCTTATTCACCTTCTTTCAGGGACAATCGAACAGTTATGCTGAATGGTGAAGCTTATTTCGAGGTTGTACATGATCCGTCACATCCGTTCATCGTACAGGCAAAGTCGTCTTCCGTGAAAGTGCTGGGAACATCATTCAACGTCAATGCAACTTCGAATGAACAGGTAGCCGTGACGCTCGTGACGGGTAAAGTCAATGTCAATTCACCGCTGCAGGAACTTGATATCGAGCCCGGATATCAGGCGATTGTCAACGAGGACCATGCAATCGAAAAGGAGAAAGTAAATGTATACGACTATATCAGCTGGAAAGACAACGTGTTGATCTTCCGTCAGACGCCACTTGATGACGCGGTTCACATTCTCGAAGATTGGTATGATGCAAAAGTTGTCATTTCACCGGAGCTGAGGGGATGTACTATATCTGGTGAATATAAGAATGAGTCGCTTGAGAATGTGATCAGCAGTTTTGAGTTCTTGCTGAAGGCGAAAGCAGAATACAAAGACGAAAAACATATAACCCTCAACGGGAAGGGTTGCAACCTGAAATAACACAAACATGAAAACGCAATCAACAATTTGTCATCCGCCATAAGGGCTTATAAAAAGGAATAGTCCGGGTAGAACATTTTGGCGAATGGACCCGGACTATAGTTCGAGACATATTGCTACACCCAAACCATTACAAAATTATGAAAATAGTTTTACCCAGACTACTTATGATTATTTCCAGGTTCACATTGCGGCTAATGATAATCCAGGCG
>DASWTM010000084.1:0-5770 GCA_036402115.1 Chryseosolibacter sp. | reverse complement strand
GAGGAGGGGCCAGCAATAAGATGCTACATGAGGCTGATCAATTCGCTGAATTATGCGCATATTTGAGTCAAATTGCCGCTTTAATCGTCTGACCTGATGTTGATACGTTGTTGCCTTGTTGGAATTATGGCGCTTTGGAATGTAGCCGCCAGCGCCCAGGGAAAATTCGGGATTGAGTCTGGCTCAATCAATTTCACTTCCAATGCACAGCTGGAATTAATTAAGGCTTCCTCTGATAAGGTGCAAGGGTTACTTGATTCCAACACTAACCAGTTTGCTTTTACCATTGATATTAAAACCTTCCAGGGATTTAACAGCCAACTTCAGCGGGAGCATTTTAATGAGAAGTACATGGAAAGCGAAAGGTTTCCGAAAGCAAGATTCAGCGGAAAGATTATTGAAGCGATCGATTACTCCACCGAAGGCACGTATGACGTGCGTGCAAAAGGCGATCTTGAAATACACGGAATCAAGCAAACGCGAATCATCCGGAGCAAAGTCACGATCCGGAAAGGCCTAATCGAAATCGAATCGCGGTTTATGGTTCCACTGGTTGATCACAACATCACCATACCTAATATCGTACGTCAAAAAATTGCAACTGAAATTGAAGTAGATTTTCGAGCGACCATGAAGCCCCGGTGAACCCTCTACCCATGAAAGCCTGCGCATACCTCCTTGTCTTTTTTGTTGTTGGAATTGCAGAAGCACAGACTCCACACTTCGAACGTTACTTCGTTACGCGGAACAATGAGTCCGTGCAGATCAACAAGATTTTTCAGTCTCGTGAGGGCTATATTTGGTTTGCCACCACAAAAGGACTCTATCGCTTTGATGGGGAGCGATACCGATCGTTTGGGATCGCGGACAGCTTGCCTGACCTGAACATCACGGCTCTGGCGCAGGATTCACTGGGCAGAATCTGGACCGGGCACGCCTCCGGAAAGATTTCGGTTTACCATAACAACCGATTTAATCTTTTTCAACCGGAAGAAGGACTCTCATCATCACCGGTGTCTGATATTTTGTTTGATGCAGACAATGTGCTCTGGTTCTCCACTTTGAACGATGGGCTCTACTATTATGTCAACAAGAGATTGTATCGGCTTGATGAAGAGAATGGTCTTCCGGATCTATACGTCTATGACATTGAGCAGGGGCAGAATAATGAAATGTATGCCGGCACGGATGGTGGCCTTGTCATTTGTAACCGAAAAGGACAGTCAACCGATATTCGTGTAGTCAGTAACAAACACGGCCTGCCCGACAATATCGTACGCAAAATTCACAGCCTTGATAACGGTACGCTGCTCCTTGCAACCGAAGACAAGGGGGTGATTGAGTTTGATCGACAGTCGAATGCGTTCAAAAGTATCACTCAAAATACTTCGTTGACAGCCATTAGCGACATCGTTGTGACGTCAGGGAAAGTGTGGGTCGCATCAGCCGAAACGGGGTTAGCAGTGGTCGATCTTAAGTCTGGAATGCTTAAGCGCTACCCAGACGAAAATGGCAAGCCGCTGCCGATCATGTCATGCCTGCTTGTCGACAACGAGCGTAACATCTGGTCAGGCTCAAGAAATGGCATTTTCAGGACTCTTGGTGATGAGCTCGAATTTGTTCCGGTGCCAGTAACTGACCGCGATGCCAATGTTATGGCCGTGACCACTGACAGGGATGGCGCGATCTGGTTCTCCACCGAGGATGGATTGTTTAAACGCACGAAGACGTCAGCTGGAAATTATACGACAACCAGTATTCTTGATGGAAGTCCCTATGAACGATACCGTGTCATAAGCCTCTATGTTGATGATAATGGCTTCGTCTGGGCAGGCTTGTATGGTGAAGGGGTGCTTCGTATTGATCCGGGAACGAAAAAGATCACGCGGCTCGCCAAAGAGCTTCGAAACGGGAACGTACTGAGTATCTCACGCGGAGCGGGTAATTCTGTCTGGTTAGCTACGCTGGGTGGTGCCGAAAAAATCGAGATAAAGGGAAATGATCTCAAGGTGTCACATTACTCAAGCGAAAATGGCCTCTCCTCCGATTTTATCTACCAGGTTTTTGTCGATAGTAAAAACCGCGTGTGGTTTGCAACTGATGGCAGAGGCGTAGATATGATTGACGGTGCCGGAATCCATCACCTCGAGAAAGGCCTTGCATCAAAAGTGATTTATGGTTTTGCCGAGGATGCCTCGGGCCGCATTTGGGTCAACACACAAGATTCCGGTATTTTTTACGTTAGTCAGAACGAATTTGTTGATTCAAGGTCCGATAGCGTTGGATTTCGTGAACTCAATAACTATGTGCTGACATCGGACCGCGCAGGAAGGATTGTCACGATGCACAACGGTGGAATTGACATCTTTGATCCTGTTGCAAAATCCATACGATACCTGGATGAAAATTCTGGTCTTGGTAACCGCGTAGCTAACCTCAACAGTGCATTCCGTGCATCTGATCACATACTGTTCGGGACATCGGGTGGACTCGTGCTACTTAATTTTAATTTATCGCCCCGCATTTTTCCGAAAATCCATATTGAAGGCGTTTCCATAGTAGGAAAGAAGCACTACCTCGACCTGGCAAAGCCCTTACCTCACAGTGAAAATAATCTGACGATCAGCTTCCGCGCATTTTGGTATCAGAATCCGGAAGACGTTGCGTTTGAGTATAGGATGGATAATTACGATGAGGACTGGATCACTACGGGAGATGATCAGATTACGTATTCCCAATTGCCTCCGGGTGATTACACCTTCCATGTGCGGGCTTTAAATTCGGAAGTCCAGGGAGACAGCACCATTCGTTTCAGTATTCGCCCTCCGTTCTGGAAGACTGCTGGTTTCCTCATGGCGGTGGCGGTGAGTATAGCGCTAGTTATTTATGCATACATTAAATATCGTGAGCGGGCGCTCCTTGAAGCAAAAAGGATACTCGAGCAGAAAGTGGAAGAACGCACGCGCGAGATACAACGAAATGTAGAAGAGATCCAGGCGCAGAATGAGGAAATTATGGCACAGGCGGAAGAGATTAAAGGTATCAACGAAAATTTAGAAATGCTGGTTCGACAACGCACTGCCGAGCTCGAAAGAAAGAATCAGGCGCTTGAGGAGTATGCTTTCATCAACGCGCATAAATTAAGAAGCCCGGTAGCAAGCATTCTCGGCCTCGTCAATCTGCTGAACAAATCCGAAATGAATGACGAATGTAAAGTCATCAACCGGCACTTACTCGACTCGGCTGATGAATTAGACGGCATTGTCCGATCCATCACAAAAGCTATCGAGCGAGGCGACCATAAATCCTGATCACTGCTGGCTGACCCGCGGTCTCTTTGCGGATCATTCGCTCGTCAGGTACATACTTTTATTGACTTAGCTCAAGAGTAATAAAAGATATGTTATGAAGCGTTCGTCAATAGCAGGTGCATGCCTGCTGATTTATTGTCTGTTTAATTCGTGCGCAAAAAATCCCGTGACAGGGAGAAATGATTTCATGCTGATGTCGAAAGAGCAGGAGATTGCAATGGGTCAGCAATCTGATCCGGAGATCAAAGCATTCTTCGGTGTATATGAAGATCCGAAGCTGCAGCAATTTATTTCTGAAAAAGGACAGCAAATGGCTGCGGTTTCCCATCGCAAAGATCTCAAGTACGAATTTAAAGTTGTTGATTCGCCCGTGGTAAATGCGTTCGCAGTTCCTGGCGGCTATGTGTATTTCACACGTGGTATTATGGCGCATTTTAATAATGAAGCTGAGTTTGCAGGTGTGCTCGGTCATGAGATCGGTCACATCACTGCACGACATTCGGCTAAACAATATAGTCAGGCACAGCTAGCGCAGATCGGACTTGTTGCCGGTTCGGTGATTTCTCCGGCATTTGCACAGTACGCTGAGATCGCATCGCAAGGTGTGCAGCTGTTGTTCCTGAAATTTGGACGTGATGCTGAAAGCCAGTCTGACAAACTTGGTGTAGAGTATTCTACAAAGATTGGCTACGATGCCGAAGAAATGGCCGGCTTCTTCAGCACGCTCGACCGACTCAGAGGTGAAGGAGAGGAAGTGCCCACGTTTCTATCAACGCATCCTGATCCCGCAGACCGTGAACGAAAAGTAGCAAAGGAAGCCGAAAACTGGCAAAAGAAAGTGAGTGCGGCTGACCTGAAGGTTAATCGGGACAGTTATCTGCGCATGATCGATGGCATCATCTATGGTGATGATCCGAAACAAGGCTTCGCGGAGAACAACGTGTTCTACCATCCTGAGCTTAAATTCCAGTTTCCAATTCCGTCACAATGGCAATTGCAAAATACACCACAGGCTGTCCAGATGGGCGAGCCCAACGGTCGGGCTATCATGATGATGACACTGGCCCAGGGTAACAACCTGGAAAGTGCCGCGCAGACAATTCTGCAGCAGTATCAGCTCAAAGTCGTTGATTCCGGCAAGGACAATGTCAATGGAATGCCTGCGATTGCCGTGGTAGGCGACCAGGTAAATCAACAGGGACAGACTGGTGCACGCGTATTACTGTATGTCATTCAATATGGCCAATACATGTATGCTTTTCTCGGAGCCTCTGCACCTGCAGACTTCAATAGCTATGGACCGCTTTTCAAAAATACGATGACAGGTTTCCGTCAACTCGATGACGCTGATAAAATCAACCGTCAACCTAAACGGGTACGCATTAAGACCGTGCAGCAGAATACTACGCTCGCTCAGGCGTTTTCATCATTCAACGTTAATCAGAAGCAGATGGAAGAACTCGCTGTGCTCAATGGTATGATGCTGAATGACCGCGTTGAAAAAGGAATGCTCATCAAAGTTGTTGAGTAAGTGGGGAGTGAATGCGTTGGTACGGAAATTTTATTAGTGATAATAGAACCACACAGAAAGAGGCGAAGATAAGAGGGGTGAGGTAGGTGTAATTGAGATCATGCAGCTATGTGTGATCTCAATTCTTTTTTAGACAAATAGGAGAAGACAATGCAGCCGAGTGGGCTACGCCTGATCGTTGAGGAGTGCAGATGCTTAAATTGCTTCGGAGCCTCGTTCGCCAGTCCTCAGACGTATGCATTCCTCGAGCGGCATCACGAATATTTTCCCACTGCCAATCAAGCCGCCATCATTGGCGGTTGTTGCCTTCAGAATTGCATCGCACGTGATGTCAACAAAATTATCGTTGACGGCAATTTCAAGACGAGCATTGGGGATCAGGTGTGGAATTACCTTTTGTCCGCGATAAATCTCTTCCGACTTGCTACGGCCGTGACCCGATCCGTAGCTCACGGTGATCCGTTCAATTCCGGCTTGTATCAATGATTCGCGCACCTGGTCCAGTTGATTTTCGCGAATGATGGCAACAACTAATTTCATAACGTCTGATGGTTAAATGCGAACGCGCGTTGATTAACTTGGATTGATCATACCATATCCACGCTCACCGTGGTAGAAGCTGTCGAGACCTTTCATTTCTCCTTCTTCGCTCGAGCGGATTTTTGTAAACTTGTTGAGCACGAAAAGTATGATGAAGGTTCCCACGGCTGAGTACGCGATGGCGATCACAACAGCCAGTGCCTGCACTCCAAGTTGATCAAGAGTGCTCCAGCCTGAGACAGCAGCATTTGCTTCGGCCATCCAGCTTTCGCGAATGAAGAATGTCAGAAAGATTGCTCCCACGATTCCGCCAATTCCGTGAATTCCAAAAGCGTCAAGCGTATCATCGAAGCCGAGTCGCGTTTTCAGTAGTATCATGAGGTAGCAT
>DASWTM010000083.1:0-3208 GCA_036402115.1 Chryseosolibacter sp. | reverse complement strand
GCTGCTGGTCATTCCAATGAAACGGCAGCAGGAGCAACACTACAACGCGGCTGCACTGAAGCAACTCGGTGTACCCGTGATCAAGAAACTAAAGAAAAAACACTTCGATAAGATTACCGAGTGGATTGAAACCGATCAGCGAATCCCGGTCGACTATCCCGACACCACTGCAGAAGCGGTACAGACCGCACTCGATCTGGGTAAGAAGCGCTAATCTGTAATAATTCTGTAATCCCCCATTAATTTTCTAATAATAACCTGAACGTACTTTCACATAAATCAAACCAATTATGGGAGAGGACAAGCCGCGCGTTCTGGTTGTGGACGATGATGAAGATATTCTTGACCTGCTGAAATACAATCTCGAGAAGGAAGGATTCAGGGTGAAGACTGTGGAGCGAAGCACCAAGGCGCTGCGTGTAGCCTGGGAGTTTTGCCCTGACCTGATCATCCTCGATATCATGATGCCGCATCCCAATGGCATTGAACTGTGCCGCGAATTGCGAAACAACAAACGATTTGACAGCACCTACATTTTCTTTCTGACAGCGAAGTCGGAGAGCTACTACCAGCAGGCTGCCTTCAATACAGGCGGAGACGATTACATTGAAAAGATGATGGGCTTACGGACGCTTACCTTTAAAATCAATTCTGTATTGAAGAAGCGATTTGTCATCCGCAAGCGTATTGATGATTTAAAAGTGGGATTTATAACGCTCCATCGCGCAACGGCCTCCGTCACCATCGACAATTCAGACATTTTTCTCAGTCAACCGGAATTTGATATGCTTTACTTCTTCGCCCAGAATTCCGGAAGGCTTGTGTCGTATAATAACCTCATTCAATTGTTATGGGGAGCCGAGATGAATGTGTCTGGCACTGCCTTGGAACAGTATGTCGATAGCGTCAATCAGAAAGCAGGTCGACAATTGATTCAAAAGCTACACGACCATCAGCTTCGCTTCCGAGGTTAGGCATCTAGTTTATTACTGAACGCTACCTTACTAAAGAAGTCAGCACTTGGTTTTTTGAACCGATCTTTTGTCTCCGGATCAACACCGTACAATCCGAACTTGTACGATGGCCCGAGACTCCATTCAAAATTATCCCACGTGCTCCATTGGTAGTAGCCTTTCACATCAATTCCCTCTTCAATTCCCTGGTGAACAAACCTTAGGTAGTCCGTGAGTGCTGCGATCCGCTGACCATCATCGCTCGTGCTGATGCCGTTCTCTGTGATGATGACTGGTTTTTTAAACCTTTTCCAAAAGCGCCTCATGCACTTGAGAATCCCTTGCGGATAATATTCCCACATGTCATCATGCGGTCTGTTTTCAAACTTTTCCGGATTGAGGATATACGTGACCGGCATCGGATTAAAGCCGATTCGCGCATAGTAACTCATTCCAAAAAAATCCAGGCTCTTGAACTGCGTGATCGGATATTCCATGTAACAATAGTCGGTAAACTTTGCCGGAATAATTCCTAAAATATTTTCGTGATCGAAGACCGTACAATTGTAAGAGATGCCTACCGGGTGATGCCTGTGATAGTTCTTGATGATTTTGTAAGCGTGTTCATGCGCCTGACCGATGTTCCCGATGACTCGTTTCGCCTTAACGATATTTTTTTTGAACGGAGGGAATTCGCCTGTCATCCATCCCATGCTGACGTAGAGATTCGGTTCGTTAAAGGTATTCCACGAGCTTATGTAGTGGCCGAATTCTTTTGCGACTTTATCCGCGAAATCAACAAACATAGCAATGTTAGATTGTTGTTCCCACCCACCTTTCTCGATAAACCACAATGGATTTGCAAAATGATGGAGCACCATCATGATCGTAACATTGTTAGCGCGAAGGCCTGACAATAGCGTATGATAATGATCAACGGCCTCCTTGTCGAAGGCAGCGTAAGGCGCCCGCTGTAGTTTGCTCCACATCAATCCCATGCGATAATGGGGAGCAAGTGAACTGATTATCTCGATGTCTTCTGCTACGCGCAGTTCGTGGTCAGTGGTCCGGTTGAATACATTTCCATCCCTTGCCACTATGCCAAGCCAGTCGTGCGCGAACGATGTTTCGATCTGGTAAGCAGAAGTGCTGGTTCCGAATGCGAAGTCCTTAGGGAAGTGATGAATCATCGGCTGCAAATATATTTCGTCTACCTGATGCAATGTTACCGCAATGTTAATATTTCTGGATTTTGTTGATATTGTGCCCGTAATTCTTCAAGCCATGATTCGCATTCCGCTTATTACCGCTTTACTCGCATTCACCTTTGGAGCATTTGCCCAACACACTCCGGCCATTCATACCTTTACCAAGCGTGGAAAAGGAGTAGGGTTTGTAACAGCTGACAGCGCCTTCTCGCTGAATTTCCAATTTCGGATGCAAAACCGTGCAACGTTTGTGTCGAACTCCGATAATGTTGCTGAACCGGAATCGTTCGAGTTTCGCGTTCGAAGGCTGCGCATGAAGTTTGAAGGTTTCGTCTACGACCCGAGGCTTACTTACTATATACAACTTTCGTTTTCGCGCGGTGACATGGACTGGCGCGGGCCCGATGATGCCACGATCAATTCAAGTCCGAACGTGGTGCGCGATGCGGTGATTTACTACAATCCCAGCAAGAGCCTTCGACTCGGCTTCGGGCAAACTAAACTTCCCGGAAACCGGCAACGTGTAATTTCATCCGGAGATCAGCAGTTTGCCGATCGCTCCATTGTGAATGCTGCATTCAACATCGACCGTGACTTTGGTTTTTTTGCACATTACACGCAAAACTATTTTATCATTCGGGGAGCGTTAACATCAGGTGAAGGTAGGAACTCCGTCAACTCAAACAAGGGTCTTGCGTATACCGGCCGCGTTGAACTCCTTCCACTCGGAAAATTCACCGGTACAAACGACTATGTCGAAGGTGATTTGGAACGTGAACCAACGCCAAAGCTTTCGATCGCTGCAACGTATAGTTTGAATGACCTCGCGTCCCGCCAGGCCGGCCAGCTGGGAAATGATTTATATGCACCGCGTACAATCGAGAACTACGAGCTTGACTTCCTTATTAAATACAACGGATGGGCGTGGTACAACGAATACATGAAGCGCGAAGCAACGGACCCCATAACCGTATTACAAAGCGATCCATCCCGTACCCGATCCATCTTTGCCGGAGAAGGATATCTCACCCAACTCAGCTACTTGTT
>DASWTM010000082.1:0-31441 GCA_036402115.1 Chryseosolibacter sp. | reverse complement strand
CCAATTACCAATGATCAAATTCCAATCACCTCATAGTTCCTCGAGGTAAAGTGAAGTTGTGAGGACTTGTAGTTCAGTGTACATAGAGATAAAATCCAATTACCAATGATCAAATTCCAATCACCTCATAGTTCCTCGAGGTAAAGTGAAGTTGTGAGGACTTGTAGTTCAGTGTACATAGAGATAAAATCCAATTACCAATGATCAAATTCCAATCACCTCACCCCCGGCCCCTCTCCTAAAGGAGAGGGGAGCTGCTAGCTTTCTATGAGTCTTAACTTTTCCCTTCATTACTCATTTCCCCTACTTTCTAATAACTAATGACTAGTGACTACGAAAAAAATCCGTGTATGAACCATTTATAAACTTTGTCGTGATAATGGCCAAGTCGGAAAAGCCAGTATCGGTTTCCTTCTTCGTCTTCTACACGGTAGTAATCGCGGTGTTGTCCGTTTTGGATCCACCACTCCTGTTCGATACGTTCCGGGCCATCGGCTTTCACTATAGGATGGCGCTTCCCCTTATAGATGAAGAGCATCGGTGGATAATCAGGTATAGGTGCTGTCACTTCAATTTGCTCAGGGGTCTTTAAAATGTGAACTGGTCGGAGTTTATCATTTCTCCAGGGGATTGCTGGTTTTTCCTGAAGTGACGAAACCTTTTTGAAAGATCGCTCTGGCCAGTAATGTTCATCCGGTAGGTAACGAGAAATGCATTGCATCCCCACGCGACTCCCAAGCCTGTCGATCAGTTCAGCAAGCCTAACGTCTTCCAGACCACGGGCATCTTCCCACATTTTTTCCTGGCGAGGATTATGATCTTCAACCTTCGGGGCTTCGAGAACAAACAATTCAATTCCCAGGTCAGGTTCGATTGTAGCGAGCTTGATTTCAAACAACTTGAAAAGATGATTTACATGATACGTTGGCAAATTTGTGTTGATCGTGATCTGCTGAATTTTTCCATCAACTCGATAACATTTGAAGATTGCATTGCGGATTCCTTTCTGATCCTGTTGTAAGCGAAAGCAAAGTCTTGTCAGTGTTTCTCTCAAGGCAATTTCGATTCCTGCAGCGGTCACAATGGGTTCCATGCACGGTAGGCGTTCCTGATAAAGCTCAATCGGAATCACGGGTTGGAGAATATCGAGCTGTTGACCAAGCGCTTTATCGATCTGCAAAAGAAAAAGTGGCCCGAATCGTTTTCGCAACGAAGGTCGTGGCATACTAATCAACTGACTGATGCGATGAAGTCCGAGTTTGTGTAAACGCCAGATGGCTTCGGGCTCCAGTCGCAACGCTTCCGGTGGAAGTGGTAGCAAGGCATTTACCGTATTCCCGGCTTCTACTACAGGCTGATCTTTGCCAAATCGTGCAACGGCCCACGCAACGCCCGGGGTATCCGCAATTGTTGCACGAACATCATATCCCCTGGCATTTAGTTTCTTAACGATATCGCTCACATACGGTAAGTCACCGCCCCACAGATGCGAACATCCCGAGGCGTCAAATAATAAACCATCTGGAGGATCCACGGCAACGAAGGGAGTAAATCGGATGCACCATTCCGCCAGGCGTTTTAGCAATCGATCTACCAGGTCAGGCTTATCATCCTGAACCTGAAGTGAAGGATAGATTGCGCGTGCATCGGCAAGCACCATTCCTGTATTGATGCCTTTAGATTCTGCAACTGCATTGGCAGCGGTGATAACCATTCTCCCATGAATCGGTGTTCGCAAGACAAAAGGCAAATCTTTCAGATGAGGCTGGCGGAGTGTGAACCAGTCAGTCGGAAGGTGACGGAACCATACAGAAACAAACCTTTTTTCCATTACCCTGCCTTTTTTTCATCGATGGATAAATAAGAGGGTAAAACAAGACTGGTATGATTATCCTGGGAATCAACTAATTTAAATCCGTTCGACCATTCCACATCCCATACTCCTGCCCTGCCATTCCGAATTCGCAGCAACTCCACCCGCCACTTTGGAAGTCCAACACCGGGAAGACCTTCGATTGGATCACTAGGTAATGAAGTTATTTTCCAACGTGACACACAGGCAGTAGTGGAGAGGTTGCGAGAATTCTTTCTGAGAATGAAGCCAGTAGCTTTACTCTGCTCCACAGCAAGTTGAAAGCGCCTTGATGTTGTAAAGCTTAAGTCATTCATCTCTCCGACTACAGCAGCGAGCGCACCACATTTCAGTGCTTCATCCATCGCCCAGAGGACATCGCTTTCCTTCGCCAAATCCACAAATATGAATCGGTCTGGCTGGATGCCGAAACCTCTCAGGGCTGGTGGAAAAATGGTTCTTGAGGAGCTAATCCAAAGTGAGGTACCTGCATCTCCCATCAACGCTCCAAGAAGCCCACTGATAAATCCTTTAGTTGATGCTGCATCTTCTGATTTTGAAAACAGAAATTCATGTACGCATCCGAGCGGAAATGTTGAATTCGGAAAACAATGTTTGATTGGTCCAAGTCCGAGATCTACAGCAATACTGTTTGCAGGTTTAAATCCCTGCAAGCGGAGAATATCCGTTTGTAATCCTGCGATAATATCGGATTTGGTAGCAGCGGCCATACGACTTTGATCCCTCTCACTATGGGGTAAAACTAATTGAATTAGATATTATTAACTAATATTGTTAGTATTATTTTTAAAGCTGGCGGTATTGATCAGGGTGTACGGATCTGATTATCTAGTAGTTATGCGATCCAGTTTAGGCTTTGATTAAGGGGATGGATGATGGGCTATGGCTAATGGCTATAGCTATGGCTAATTAGCTATAACAGGTAAGATTGATTAATGATTTGAGAACGGTAATAGTCGACTCGCTAAGGAGCGAAAGCAAATACACACAATAATCTCCAAGCTACGGTAACAGCCAGCCTTAGCCTTTGCCATAAGCATTAGCCATAGCCATAGCCATAGCCATAGCCATAGCCATTAGCTATAGCAATACCGCATCCCGGCACAAAATTTCTTTCGGCAAAAACATGAATTACAACTTCTACATCGTAGCCATCGGTGCTTCTGCAGGCGGACTTCAGTCAATCAAGGATTTCTTCTCTAAGAAAATAAATCAATCATTAGCATACATCGTGGCGCTACACACCCTGCGAACAGCGAAGAGTGAATTACGTGCGATTATCTCGCGTGTGACAGAAATGCCGGTTGTTGATATTCAAAACAATCATCCTCTTGAGCCTGGTAAAATTTACATCCACCCTCCTTCCATGAAAGTGAATGTTTCGAACGGAAAATTTTTTCTTGAAGTCCGTCCTAGGGAAGAGAGAATAAACCGTACAATCGATCACCTCTTCATATCGCTCGCAGAAGATGCCAAAGAAAAAGTGATTGGTATCATTATGTCGGGTACAGGCTCAGATGGCACCGAGGGTTTTCACGTCATAGAAGGAAACGGTGGGAGAACCATTGTTCAGGATCCTAGCACTGCCCAGTTTGATGGGATGCCTCTTAGTTCGATTCGGTATGATCACCCAAGTTATATCTTGCCTCCGTCTGAAATGCCGGTTGCTATTGGAAAGATTGTGAGTGGGGTGAGAAGCTAAGGCTTTTGGCTAAGGCTAAGGCTAAGGCTAAGGGTTATAGCAGTGGCGAATGCGAGGCTTCTGATGTTATGCGTGGCTTTAGACCAGGTGAATAGGGACAGTAGGCATAGCGTTGCGGGTCACGTCTTACGAAGCGGCTTCGGCTGTCAATTCACGGAGCGTTTCATCAGTTCGAATACATTTTTTTCAATTTCATCGAGTACGCGGCATTTCTTTTTTCCATCAAAAGCAAAGGCATCAATCCGATGATCACGCATTATCGCGCGTCACATTCGCTAACATCGACCAATACCGATCTGCATCCGGTTTTCAAGCAGAATGACAATTGCATTATACATTTAAACAATCCATATGAAAGAAAGACTACTCTCAACATCATCGCGGCATCATCTCACACCGCGTAATTACTATCGGAGTTTGTGCATTGCACTACTCATCTTTTGTGGAGCGGCAGCGCTCGGACAACCAATGATGGTTTCACAAATCACACCCGGAAGTAAAAATTTAACAAACGTGAACGGCCGGTTATATTACTCTGTATCGGGGAGTTTGTACACTGCCTCTAAGACGAGTCCGGAAGCACTTGTAGCCAACACAGGTGAAAACATTCTTGCCATTTATAATCTCACGATTGGATCAAGTTTCTTTTTTGTAACACAAAGTGGAACGCAACAGAGTCTTTGGCGAAGTGATGGAACAGCAGGCAATACACAAAAGATCACTACTCAGCTTCAAATAAATCCACTCGTTATTTACAACTCTCAATTATATGCGCGAATAAATTCATCTGCGTATGGAGTGGAATTATGGAAGGTAGATGGAAGTTTTACCGCATCACTCGTTAAGGACATTAACCCAGGGCCTGCACATGGCTTAGGGTGGGCAGCGGTTGTCTACAACAATCAACTGTATTTCTTCGCTACAAATGGAACAGGTACGGACATTTGGCGCAGCAACGGTACAACCGCAGGCACCGTAATGAGTGTTGATCTCAAAGATGGCGAAACATTAAGCCCATCGAAGCATAGTCTTACAATTGTTGGCAACATCATGCTTTTTGCGTGGGAATATACCTTTGGCGAATACGATGAACGCTTTGCAGAACTATGGAGGACGGACGGGACACAGTCAGGAACAAGTCGCGTTGCGCAATATCCAGGCGCTAATACCTATAATTATCTCTCGGATTTAATTGAGGTTGATGGAAAGTTGTTCTTTTTTCATAGTGAAGGCGAACCTCAATATCATTACATCTCCGTGAGTGATGGAACTCCGGGAGGTACGCGTCACATCGATCGCACTTCAATTGATGGAAGTCCTGAAAAAATAGTGGATGGAGGAGAGTATGCTGTTTACTACGCATCGTCTCAGGGAAACGCAACCGGCATTGAAAAGACAGAGGGAACATCAGCAACTCTGGTTCATGACTTCTCCTACTACCACGGTACGCAGGAAGAAACAATCCGGCTGACCGGTACGGGTGGACGCGCATTTTTTCTTGATGACACGGGTGATTATTATGGAGAAGAAGATGAAATCTGGCAGGCCGACCTGGCAAGTGGTGAAACACGGACACTTGAAGAAATGTACGGTTTTTCGCTGAACAAGTCAGGTAACATCGTGGCGGATAACGGCAGCATCTACTTTACACGTATGCTGGGAAGTGAAATGACACTATGGTACTACAATCCAGAGACATCTGGAGGTACGAGTTGTAGCGGTGTAGGGTCTATTGAACGTGAGAAATGGGCTAACGTAGCGGGAACTTCTGTTACGCAAATTCCTACAACAACAAAGGATCCGACTTCCATCACAGCGCTGAGCAGTTTTGCAAGTGTGCGTAACGAAGGCGACAACTATGGCGCTCGGGTAAGAGGTTATGTGTGCGTACCGGAGTCTGGTAACTATGTATTCTATATTTCAAGCGATGATAACAGCGAACTCTGGTTAAGTACAGATGACAGTCCTGCCAACAAGAAGTTGATCGCGTCAAGCAAATGGACTGCATATAATCAATGGGATAAATATCCAACACAAACTTCTGCGGGAATCCCGCTGGAGAAAGGTAGAAAATATTATATCGAAGCACTTCATAAGGAAGGAACAGGGGGCGATCACCTCACCGTTGGATGGAAACTTCCGAACGGTACTTTGGAGAGACCAATCCCTGGCTCAAGACTGATTCCATTCAATCGGGGTACAGCACCGAATGTGTACCTGTATGATCCTTGGGATGGTCAGGCTTTTACTGCACCCGCAAACATATACATGCAGGCGAGCGCAACGGACGATGATGGCTTTATAACTAAAGTAGAGTTTATTGTAAAGGACAAGTTCTATGCTGCTGACGCGTCAGCGCCTTACAGCACAAACTGGAATAATGTTCCAGCAGGTACCTATACCGTTGAGGCAAGGGCAACGGATAATGAAGGTAATATTCGCTCTGATTTTTCAAACATTACCGTTAAAGCTCAAAGTTGCTCTGGAACAGGTGGAATGTTCCAGGAGTTTTGGGGCAACGTGACGGGAACGGATGTAAGGTCATTTGATTTCTCCGGATACTACACAGCAGGCTATCGATACCTGAATGCATTCGAAACCGATCAGTATTATGGAAACAACTACGCAAGCCGGATGCGAGGTTATGTGTGTGTACCTCAAACTGGCCCATACACATTCTGGATTTCAAGCGATGACTACAGTGAGCTTTATTTAAGTACAGATGATACCGAAGCGAATAAGAAACTCGTAGCCTGGGTGTATGGCGTTACACGCTTCCGTGAATATGACAAATACGCTTCACAGAAATCAGTTCAGATCACGTTGCAGGCTGGCCAACGATATTACATTGAAGCGCGTCATAAAGAAGGAACAGGTAATGACTTTATTTCTGTGGGATGGACTTTGCCTGATGGAACACTGGAACGTCCGATCGGTGGAAACCGTTTGATATCGATAAGCCCTGCGGCAAATAACCCTCCATCAGTTGCGATTACAAGTCCGCAGGAAAACCAGCAATTTACGGCTCCAGCAAATATCCGGATCACTGCGGATGTCGAAGATCCGGATGGATTGAAGTATGTAAAGTTCTCGTATGTGCAAGGTAGCTCGATGTATCAACTGGCAACGTTTACTGCACCTCCCTATGAGTATGAATGGAGGAATGTACCCGCTAGCACATATCAGGTAGTTGTGGAGGCACAGGATAACCAAGGTAGCACTTCAATTCAAAGTGTCAGTATCACGGTGACGGGCGGTCCTGAGTGTAGTGGGACAGGTACAATTATGCGTGAAATCTGGACAGGCATTCCCGGCACTTCGGTGTCAAGTATTCCAGTAGACGAGAGTCCGGACAGGATCGTACAACTAACGAGCCTGGCGACACAGAATTACTATGGCAATGATTATGGAAGCCGCATCCGTGGGTATGTTTGTGCGCCTCAGACCGGAAGATATACATTCTGGATATCGGGAGATGACAATAGTGAACTGTGGCTAAGTTCGAGTGAGGATCCGGCAGGTAAGCAGCGAATTGCTTACGTCAGTGGCAGCACAGCGGTGAATCAATGGTCTAAGTATCCATCGCAGGTATCCACTCAGATAGATCTTGTTCAGGGGCAACGTTACTATATCGAGGTTCTTCATAAAGAAGGAAACGGTGCAGACCATGTGGAAGTAGGATGGCATCTGCCGTCAGGTCCGCTGGAACGTCCGATTCCAGGTAACCGGATCATTCCATTTGAGGATGCATCCACAAGTGCAGCCACCTTTACAACGGAAGGGCTATTTGACGAGGAAGAAGTTAGTGACATCGCGATCTATCCAAACCCGGTGGTAAGTGGAAATGAAATCTCAATTTCACTCCCAGGCAGTGCAGAAGAAGCAGAAGTAGCTGTGGATATAGTGTCGATGACAGGAGTATCGGTTCAGAACGAGCGGCTTACTCCATCAGCGGAAGCTGTGACGCTTGGCATTAAGTCTTCAATAGTGCCTGGAATGTACGTTATCAAAGTTGCAGGAAGTAAGAAGCGGTGGGCGAAGAAGCTTCAGGTGAAGTAAATGCTTTGCAAGCACATAGTAAAAAGCCCGCTGTTTACCAGCGGGCTTTTTTTAGTGTTTATATATCATTGATAATTTGTAACTGCAGGTGGATTCTCGTGTTTGTACACCAGTTCATTTTTGTGATGCAGATCGTCTTCGTCATCATGCAACGGTCCACGAATAACAAATGTCTCTTTCACCCGGTGTGACAGGTGAAGGTAAGGCACCCATATTAATGCGCTAATGATGGGTCGCACAGCCTGATCGTAATCTGAAGGAGAAGGATTGTCCCCGGCAACGTTCAGTACAATGGAGTCTATCAATAGCAATGCCGCATTGGAGGCGAGTTGGATCATTATCAACCGAGGGAATGAAGACCTGCGTTGAAAGAAGAGGACGATGATCAATACACTCAACAGTAAAAAAACCAGATTATATACCTGTGTAAAAATTACGAAGGCAGCCAGTGCGTATTGTTTTGCGGCAAGCATGGTCAGCCAACCGCTACCAGTCAACAGATCGGAGGTTGTGGAAAAATCGTAAAGTAGCCTGAACGGAGTAAATACGACTCCGATGCCAATAAGGATAAGCCATCCTCCTATAGGTGTGCCGTGGGTCATATATCGCGCTGGAGCAGGGTCATAGCGATTGTAAAGGAAAAATACTAATACTCCGCCTGCGAGTAGACTGATTATTGTGAGTGAAATACCAGCCCATGTGTTGTCGCTCGCGGCCGCAATGTTTTTGTCATACGTAAGTTCCGAAACAAGATTGTCATACATCGCGGCATGATCAGTGACAAAACTTGAAAGTTCTTCAACAGGAACATGATCTTTTTTGGTCATGTAGTGCGTCAAACGAGTAACCTCGTTGCCATCGGCCTTCATGCTGTATTCGTATTGATAGAAGTCATTTTCGATAACTTTATCAACTGGTGTAATTGTCCATTTCTCTGGAAGTTTGACCGTGATTGTATGTGTGAAGTCAACCGGATAAGTTAGGTAGTAAGGAGACGTGCGCTGCTGAATATTTTTAGGAATGTCGAAGTAATGTGAGATAGACTGCGGCTGGGTTGAACAGTAGATTTTGCCTTCTTCATCCGGAAAGGGTTTCCAGAAAGTAGGGATCTTATATTTTTCCACAACGGTGAATACGTTGCTTTCACGATTGTCTGTAAAGGTAAGGTCTTCCCATTGCGCAATGTCCGGATAAAGGTTTGCATAATAGGCTCGATAATCTTTCTGAATAGATTCAAGCGGTGTGCGGGCAAACTCGCCACGCTGATTATCGGCATTTGAGCCTGTGTACATGGTGCGAACTTCCAAGGTAGCTTCTCCGCCAATTGTCAATGCTTCGATGGTCTGCATTTCTGAAGTGGATGGTTTAGCACTTTCAGGAAGTTCGGTAAGTGCGGTGATATCATTGTCTACAACAAGTCCGCGCATGTAGGAAGGAAAGAAATATGTGTCAAGCGTTCCACCCTGGTTGCTAATGGTTGGGTCGATATAGATTTCTTTTCCCTGCCAGATAATTTGGACAACACAATGGTCAAAAATGTTGCCAGCTGGAAGTTGTTCGTCAATGGCGTGTTTCCATGACGTATTAACAAGCATTGGATACGATTCAATTCCACGGGCGTTAAGCAGACTAGTGAGCAGTAGCGATTTGTCTTTGCAATCGCCAAAACGCTGTTCATACACCTGGAGAGGAGGATGTGGCTTGTGCGAATTAATTCCCGTTTCAAATCCGAGATAGCGAACTTCATCCTGCACAAATCGAATCACGTTCAGTATGTACTGATCGTCTGCTTTTTCGCCAAAGGTTGAGGCTACTTCGTGTATGCGTTTGCGGTCAGCATCACTTATTTTAAACAGCTTTCTTGCCCAGTCTCCAACTTCCTTCCACGAGCCGAAATCCGAAATCATTACACCTTTCACATTAAAAAACCAAGAAGGAGTATTGTTGTCATAAGAGGTTGCTTTCAGTTTGGTAAAAGTCCATGAATAATCGGTTGCTTTGTCGGTGCGCGTGATTTCCGGTTCAACGGAGTGAGTTCCAAGATTTTTGAAGGTGAAGTTTCTGGATGTTGGCAATACAATCCGTTTGAAATAGCGATCAACACTCTCGTAGACATCAAAGGTAAATGTCCTTGCAACATGCCCTTCGTGGACGGGGTTCGATCCTTTGCGCGTGAACGAATATTCGATGATGTCACCAACGCGGATGTCACGTAGATTTATGACGGCAGTCTTTGATCCATCATACAAGTAACGGTCCATGCTTTGTTCGCGCTGGATAACATTGATGTTTTTGGAGAGCTGATCAATGACCTGATCTCCACGCCTGATCTTCACCTCATGAAAAATAATCTGCTGATAGGCGGGGTCGAATGTAACGCTCAGATCTGACATGGCCTGTATACCCTCCGAAGTCAAAATCGTGTAAGCGTAATGGTGATAGTCTTCTTGTGCCAGGCAGTTTTCCTGTTCATCATATAAGAGAAAAAATGAGCTCGCAGCTTCTGAACTGGCAGGCCGGGCAGATGCATCATAGTCAAATTGTTTGATCCATGAGCTTTTTGAGCCGATTTTCAGCCCTGCCGGCTGAGCGAAACAAAAATAAGAGGACAGGAACGCGAGAGCGCACAGTGAGAGGGAGTAGCGTCTTATCATACGATAGCTTCAGGTACGAATCTCAAATATAATAATTTGATTTCCCGAGAAAATCACTTTTTGAGTGATGGCCTTACAAGCTCATATGTTTTTGTCGAGGGATTGTTTCAAGGGATGACCAAGTTTTACCCCTTGTCTTTCTTCGTCACATACAACGCGTAGCCTATTGCAATGAAGCCTATAAAATATCCAAGTGCCAGAAGATGAAAGTTCAGGTCTGGTATTGCTGCTTTTCCACTAGCGGCTTCATTTAGAAAGTTGAAGATAGTGTAGCTGTAGGGAAACAGGTATCCGTATTCCCATCGAAGAGTTGCGAGCGAAAGCACCCACATGAGAAACCCCGTGCCAATGGGAACGAGAAAGTTTTTGAAGTTGAGCGCTATCAGGTATTGAAGCGCAATGATGGGAAGACAGTCGATAAAGTAAAGGACGTTCTCTTTAAGATAAAATAGTACATCAATAGGAGCCGTGGGAATGCTGACGTCAGCAATCACGAGTGCGGGAATGATTGCCGAGATAAAAATGGCGATGTTAAAGAGGAAAAAGAATTGAAAAAGCATCGCAAGCATTACAAGAAGTTTGGAAAAGTAAATGGTTGTAAAGTGCAAAGGTGTGGTGTGTAGCTGTTTCCAGGTGTTGTTCTTGTACTCCAGTTGCGTGATCAGGCTCGCGGCAAGCACTTCTCCGATCGGAAGGAGAAATATGGCAACGGATTCCCAGCAATTGTTCCAATGGTCGCGCCAGAATGTATCCGAGGTGTAGAGTTTTGCGAGGCCATCCTGATAGGTCAGGCGCGCAACAACAATAATCAGCGGAGTAAATAATGCTCCAACAATAACAAGCCATCCGGCAAGGCTTCTTCTTTTTTTAATCCATTCCGATTGGAGGCTTCCGACAAATGCAGCTGTCATTTTTAGCGATTAATAATTTCCATGAAAATATTTTCGAGGTAACTGGTCTGGGATGAAATCCCATAAACGTTAATGCTACTTGCGACAAGACTGGCATTGACCACGGCAATATTGGCTTTCGTGATATTTTTTATCAAGACGTATCCCTCTCCTACCTCACACCTATGACCGAGCTGTTCCACAATTTCTTTTGTTGCGGGCATATTATCAGTTTCGATAGTCACGGTATCATTGTTCTGACGTGTCAGCAATTGAAGTTTTTCAAGCGTTCCCTGAAAGCGCATTTTTCCTTGGTGAATAATGCCAACGTGACTGACAAGCTTTTCAATTTCCGCGAGAAGGTGACTTGAGATAACAATCGTTGTTCCGCTCTCCTTGTTCAACTTTTTCAGGAGCGCACGCATTTCGATTATTCCGTTCGGATCGAGTCCATTCGTGGGCTCATCTAAGATCAGTAATGGAGGTCGGTGAAGAAGCGCCACCGCAATACCAAGGCGTTGTTTCATCCCCAGTGAAAACTGGCTGACTTTTTTGTTTTTTGTTTGAGTCAGATCTACAAGCTCGAGGGCTTGGTTAATTGCATCTGTTGAGCACCGGTAGACTTTGCACAACAATGCCAGGTTTTCATAAGCTGTTAGATGCCCGTAGAGCGATGGACTTTCGATCATAGAGCCTACCTGCCTGAGAATTTCCAGTCGTCCTTTAGCAAGGTCTTTTCCGAAAATAGAAACTTGCCCTGTCTGAATTTTGAGTAGGCCAAGGATTAGTCTGAGCGTGGTTGTTTTGCCGGCACCATTCGGACCAAGAAATCCATAGATCGATCCCTGCTCGACTTTAAGGTCGATTGATTTAAGAACGGGCTCAGTTGATGAATAGCCAAAAGTCAGTGAACGGGTTTCCACGCAATGAAGCGGAGTCTGCATGAAGTGTAGGTTTCGCAGAAGACGATGTGAGCAGGGAATATGTTACAGGACGCTGTCGAGCAATAGGCTGAACTGGAAAAGTCAGGTCAAGCAAAAATCGTTACTCATAAACCCTGAATTGACGGATCACCTTTTCCATTGTCTCCTTTGGCCCGATCCATTTGTCGATGTTTTCGCGAATGAGCTCAATCATTTCGCGAACAACTTCCTTTCTGTATCCAAATTTGATTGCAAAGATTTCGCATAGCCGCAGTTCTTCGGCATGGATTGTTTTGTCAACTGACATCATGTGAACCAGGTCATAAAGCTGAAAAAACTTTTCTTCTTTGGACCTCGGAACTTCAAACGGAATGGGCGAAGGATTGCTCCGGATTGCCTGAAGTTGTGCAGGTGAGATGTTGTTGCGCTGGGCTGCATATTCGAGAAGGCGCTGCTCTTCAGTGCCGAGTGTTCCATCGGCCGCTGCGATCTCAATCAAATTACGCATGTGGTTTTTCGCGCTGGCCTTTCCAAGTCTGACCAGGCTGATGATGTCTTTGAAATTCATACAGACAATTTACATGATTGTTGCGACTAGCCGCAAGATGAAATTCGATTGATTGAGGTTTAAGGTCGGATTTGTGGTAGTAAAATGCCAGCTCGTCTTAGCTGGCTGCCAGGTGGGCACGTTTTTATTTTTTTCTAAAGACGGCCTTGTCCATGCCATCAGTCAATACGAGTTCCTCTTCCGAAAGGGAGGAGATGGTAGCATTAATTAATTCAAGCGGTTCGTTAGACGCAGGTTGGCCGGTAGGGCCTAGCGCTATAACGATAAGGGTTGCCTCGTTGTTCTTAAATGACCACGTACCAAAAACATTGATAATATCGCTGCAGTTTTCGCTTTCGACATTTGTCCCACGGTCGAACTCAAACGTTCCATCTGCCGAAAAGAAGTATGTATTATCAATGTTGGTGGGACATAGGTCTTCCGGTATCGATGATTGAAGTTTCCAGGCTTTTGTGGACCCACCTGTAAGCAGTTGTGTTTTTGTAGGAGGAGTGACGTCATTTTGTTTTTCGCAAGCAAACATGATGATACAAGCGATCATCAAATAGAGGTTCTTTTTTTTTCATATTTTGCATTTTATTGGTGTGGGCAATATACACGCTACTGCCGAATGCAAATGTCGAAATTTGTCTAAAATCTGTCATGCAGGGTGCGTAGTTCCGCAGTCACAGTAACATCAAAAATCGAAATTAAATGCTGATTCGCGAAGCTCCTCTCGCACATTTCATCGATCACTACTTTGGCTACGGCTCGTGGGATGCAAAAATGTGGTTTGTCGGATATGAAGAAGGTGGCGGTGATCTGCCGGAGGAAGTAGCTGAAAAGCTAGACTACTTTTATGACAACCATCGTTCCGCAAATGAGGCAACGCTGTGCGATATACGCAGTGTTTACCGTCATGTCACTTTTCGGTCGGACGGTCCGAAGGCTGGCGCATATGCCAACCGTTATGACTATCGGTTTGGAGACCAGGCTATTCAGCACGGTGTATGGAAAAATCTGATTGCGTTTGTGCATGGCTATCAGCAGGAGTCATTGCCCGATTTGCTTGATTATCAAAAGCAAGGATTTGCCCTCGGTGGGAATAAGCGCGAGGCGCTGATTCACTTGTATCCACTGCCTAGTCCTCATAACCATGCGTGGTACTATAGCTGGCTGGATATGCCGGCCTTCCCGTTTTTGAAGAGCCGGGCTCAATACGAACGGCATGTATTCGAACATCGCTTTAAGTCGATCCTTGATCAAGTTGTGAATTACAGGCCAGATGTTGTTCTCATGTACGGTATGAGCAATATCGCATCCCTGAAAGAATCCGTTCAAAAGACTTTTCCGGAAGTACAATTTAAGATGGTGAAGGCTGTGAAACTACACATTCCCCAACACCATCGTGCAGATCTTAATGGGTCGACCCTGATCATCACAACGCAGATTCCGGCCTTAAGGCATAACCGGATCGAAACCGGATTCAACTGGCAGGCCTTTGGCAATGCCGTGAGGAAACCCGCACAAATTGTTTGACACAGGTAACTGATTATCGGCAAGAAAACAGTTTGGTCGAACGAGGAGGAAGCGACCGTACCGGTGATGTTGGCGGCAGGAATAATTTTGGTACATTAGGTAGAGATGGCAGAGCAAACGAAATCATCAGAGAACACCTATCAGGACGAAAGCTTGCAGGAGATGTTGCTCGACACCATGCTGAAGCACGTATCGAATGCCATCGTAGTGACCACTTCCGATGGCGACATTATCCAGTGGAATCCGGGCGCGCATACGCTTTTCGGATATGCTGCGAAGGAAGCCATTGGGAAGTCAATCGGGTTCATTCTTGATCAACAATCACTACCACCCATACGATCAATTTCATCAGCCAGCGCAGAGGTGGCCTGCCACACCAAAGCTGGTCAAACCATTAGTCTGTCTGTGAATTTCGGTCGGCTTGCAGGAGGCGGAAATAATCATTGGTATGTTTTTGAAGATCAGCGTACCAGTGCGAAATATGATGAGATGCTCAAGGAAAAGGATCGTGCAATGGAATCGTTTACGTATTCGGTTTCGCACGACTTACGCGCACCGCTTCGGAGAATAATCAATTATGCACAAATCCTTGAAGAGGATCACTTATCCAGCCTCAATGAGGAAGTGGCGCGTCTCATTTCCCGGATGGCCAAGAACGCGGAAAAGATGAGTGAGTTGATGGATGATGTACTCTCCTATTCCCGAGTCAGTCAGCAACCCGTTCGTAAAAGCAAAGTGAATGTCAATAGTCTGATCGTAGGTGTATTGTCCGATCTAAAGAAAGATTTAGGCAAGGCGCGTGTTTCGTTTTCCGTGAAACCGCTGGAGGATGTTGTCGCAGACGCATCATTACTCAAACGCGTTTTCCAAAACCTTCTGGATAACGCTATAAAATTTTCACGAACTTCGGAAAAGCCGGAGGTGGAGATTGGCTGTAGGCCGGGGGAAAATAGTATTGAGTACTACGTGAAGGATAATGGAGTGGGATTTGATCCGCAATACGTCAATAAGTTATACAGCATTTTTCAGCGACTGCATACACCCGCGGAATTCGAAGGTAACGGAATCGGGCTTGCCATCGTCCAGCAGATCGTTTTGCGCCATGGCGGAAAAGTATGGGCTGATGGAAAGGTCGGCCGCGGTTCGACATTTTGGTTTTCCTTGCCTCGGTAGCTTTCTCTGCACGTATTGCATGGGGGCAGAGGGCGCCATCCGCCTCATTAGCAATCTTTTTGGTTTTTGAAATAGATTGAAAAGTATTAGCTTGAATCGTGGTAATGCATGTGCTTGCCACAATACTATAAAAGACCCATGACTACTTTTACCAGGCTGCTAAAGGGATCGCGTTGGTTGTTCCCGTTGGTCTGCTTCTCGTGCTTGTTCCTTTCTCACTTTTGATCGGCTGGAACGTAATCACACTTGTATTATTTTGGTTCCTTATAACTCCTTTAGGCGCCATCTATCTTCCATACGTACTCTCAGACAGAGGGAGGCAGATTTTTGAATCAATTATTGGCTTAACATTGTTCTACCTGGTAATGGTATTTATGATTTATAAGCACTATCAGTCCGACTACTTTCAAGCAATGCTGTTAAGCGCGGGGGTCAACGTGGCGTTGATACTCCTGATCTCGTGGGTACAGCCAAGCCAACGCAGAATTAACAATTGCAAATGATCACGGTTTCACGTTAGCTCTTGTAAACGAATCTAGAATGAGACAGGTCTATTTGCTATTCCTTACGGTGGCTGTACTTCAAGGATGTGCCCACCGTGAAAAAATTCAAGACTATCCGCTACAGGTTGGCGACATCACTTTCAATGCTGGGGAAGACGATCCGGTATTTAAAGTGTGTAATGAGGATCAAGTAGCACAGTACTACAATTTTGGCAAAGGAGTTAATTATAAGGGTGAGAAATTGAAAATCGTTGACCACTTTCAACACGGTTTTAGACCGAGCACTAAATCCGATGAATCTGGGTTTATTACAATTCGATTTATTGTGAACTGCCATGGTGAAACCGGAAGGTTCCGATGGCAGGAAATGGATGAGAATTTTAACGAAAAAGTCTTTGACGAAGATATCAGAGGGCAATTGCTTGATTTGACTCGCCAACTGGATGGCTGGGGCATCTCGCAATATGAAGGGAAGGCTTATGATTATTACCAGTACCTCACGTTTAAGATCGAAAGTGGGAAGCTAGTCGAAATTATGCCATGAGAATTCGAATTTCATTAGTGCTGACACTTACAACCCTGTGGGCATACGCTCAGCCGAATTGTAATGTCTACAAGCTGAGTAACAATCAGTCATGCTATGAAGCCTGCGTGATTGCAACGCGCGAAGGTGCACCGCAAGGCTCAAAAGCTTCTCAGCTTCAGTTTGACAGCGCCATTTCGATTTGCCCTGCGCTTGACTACGCGTATTTCGAAAAAGCTGTTCCCTACCTGAAACGCGGAGATTTCATTACCTGGAAAAAACTGATTGATCAGGCAGTTGCCCTTAACCCAACTGCGCACCTGGGTTATCGCGGGTGGTGCAGGTATCAGTTTGTGAGGGATTATCGTGGGGCCATCCGGGATTTTGAGAAACTGGATTCGTTGTTACGCTTCGACATTGGATATTCGATTAATGGTGACTATCATTTAAATATTGCAAAAGCCCTATGCTACAAAGCGATTGGACAAAAGGCTAAAGCTATTGAAATCATTGAAAGACAACTTGCTGTGGAAAACTACTCACCGTTAACGTATGATTATTTTCATCTCGGTGTGCTCAAGATGGAAACTGGCGATTTAAATGGTGGTATCGATTACTTGAACAAATCCATTGCCCTCAATGACTATTTTGCGGAAGCACATTATTACCTTGGACTGATTTACAAAAAGCAGAATCTTCCGAAAGCACATCAGGAAAGCATGCGTAAGGCTAAGTCGTATTACGAAAAGGGATATAAGCGGTTTGATCCCTATACGCATCCGATGGACAAAGTCTACTTTGCGCAGATCGAAAAGGAGATAAACCTCGCAAATAGCGGAGGTACCTCGATCAAAAACTGATGTTGACACCCAGTACATAGGTACGCGCAGGCAGCCATGTTGATGAACGGTCGATTCCTGGCGTATACGATGGCGAGTTGTCGTAAGGAAACATCGAAGGCCTTCCTCCTGCGAGTTGCTCGCCATAATCCGTGAGGCGCACGTCAGGATCGTTACCACTGTATTTCGAAAATGTGACCAGGTTGTTGCCAGCAACGTAGAGTCGAATACTTTTTATCTTACCGTTTGTTGAGAGCGGAAATAAATAATCCAGCGACATGTAGTCAAGTCGTGCGTAGGATGCTTTTTCTGCGAATTCATTGCTCCACACATTACCGTCCGCCAACGGTTTGGTGGTCTTGAGGGTATTCCAATTGACATTATTGTTGATGCGAAAGTGGAGTGCGCTTACATTTGCCAGGCTATGTCCGAAGACTCCTCGCCATAGAAAGGACAACGAAAAACGATTGTACCGGAAAGAATTTGTCCATCCGATCCAGTGCGAAGGTAGTGCTTGGCCAATGGAAGTTTGGTCATCTTCGTAACCGATCCATCCATCGTTATTTAGGTCTGCAACTTCCCACTGGTTCTGCTGAATTCCAGTCACTATATACCCATACAGCTGTCCATAGGGTTCGCCTTCAATATGCGCTACAAAGTTGGTACTTCCAAAGCCCGGGCCGGTAGTACCGCTCTTCAAAATTGGGTCTGGCAATTGTTCCCATTTCGTCTTTAAGCTCGTAAAGTTCAGGCCAGTTGAAAAGTCGAATGCGTCTTTCTTGATGACAAGCGCCTTCAATTCAATTTCCCATCCGCGGTTATACAGAATACTGCGGTTTTCATACCGTTGCCGGAAATCCGGTGTTCGGATGGGAAAGATTATATCAGAAATTTTCTTTTGATATCGCGTAACGGACACGGACCATTTACCCGATCGCGATGTATAATGCGAAGACAAGTCTGTGTGATCGCTTCGCTCGTAGGTAAGGTTTGTACTTAAGGTGCCCATATAGGTCCGCAGGGAATCAAACGGGGTCAGGCCTGATCGGCCGAAGCCAGCTTCGATTAGCCATTGCGAGTTTGATGACAATAGGCTACTAAGATCATAAGCTGCTTTTACAGAATAAAAATGACCGCGGTTATGTCCGGCAGCCAATGCGCTGGAGCGCTCAATGCGGTTGTATAGGTCAATATAAAAACGTTTTGCCCTCAACGTAACGTCCAGGGTATACGCCATCAAATTTACCGGCATTTCTCCACGCTGAGTACGCGTTCCGAATTGCGGATTAGCATTCAGCAGATGAAAGGTGCGATTTGACCTCTGGTGATCAGCGCCAAGTTTGGCTTCCAGATTGACGGAAGACAGCGCCCAGAAACTTCCGACTTCTGCACGGGTTCGCGCCCGCGAAGTTTCACGACTTGCTTCGAAGAGTTCTCCGCTACGGTAGGCCGCCAGTGAGTTGCCATATACCTCGCGATTTTCAAGCTCACTTCGTGTGAGCCCTGAGAAAGCGTCAAAATAGAAGTTTCCCATCTTGAGTCTCGCGGAGAGTGCATGAAGGTGCGCAAATCGGGTCCGTTCATTCATGTTCTCCCGGATCATGGCCACGGCATTGTATTCATCAAATTGGTTGGGCTCTGCATAAATGCCGGTCTCCAACATAACCGGTAATGTTGGGAAAAGCTGCACGGCTTGCTTGAAGGCATTGTCAAAGCCAAGTTCTGCTTTCTCATCCGCGATCGATCCGGTGTAGCGGATAATGAGGTTGTCATTCAACAATCTGGTATCCACCCCAAACAGCCCATTCAGTCTTTTGAATCCTGTCTCGCGTTGAATGCCATTGAACGTTCGATAATTAAACGAACCATGGAGGTTGAATACTCCGGCAGCTTTCCCAAGAGCGAGATGATGGTTAGAACCATAGGCGTTCTGAGTGATCTCCTCTATCCAGTTCGTTCTGCCGCCAATATCATTTCCCCCATTGGCTAAAAACTCGTCAGTGCTCAGTACAAATTGCTTTTGAATTTTGCGCTCCATCGATGCATATGCATGATAGCTTAGCCAGAATGGACGGTTGCTGTTGCGTTTTGTTGTAATGAGCATAACCCCAGATGCACCCTGCATGCCCCACCTTGCGCTCTCCGGCCCTTTCAAAATTTCGATGCGCTCGATATCGTTTGGATCAATGCTCAGGATGTTATCGGCTGGCATTCCGTCTATCACAACTAAAGGTTCGATGTTTCCTGTAACGGTCGATATTCCCCGAACTCGAACATCAAATGCTTTGTTAGGATCGGCTCCCGGTCGGGATATCAACACTCCGGTGACCTTACCATGAATTAACTGGTAAGGTGAATGAATATTTCCCTTATTAAAGGATGAATCGGCAACTATACTATGACGCACTAAAACGAGAGAGTCTTGCGCGTTTGTGGTGACAACAGAGAACACCAGGGCAAGAACAAGTGAGAGGTGTTTCATTTACGTGATCGAATTGAGGTGGATGTATAAAGTTACCTTGGGTGAAGCAGAAACACAACTATGGGTTGGAACACCTTGAGGATCGATCAGCGTATAGCCTGAGCGTTTTCGATAAACGGCAGCGAATGAGGGGCTTTTTATTGTCCTGATTGCTTACTAAATTCATGAGTCAATGCAATTTCTACGGTACGGTTGCAACTTGTCCTCCGTAGATTGTGTCTAAATTTGAAAAGATCCTTATGAAAGCAATCCATTCTTTTATTGCGTTTGCCCTGCTGAGCCAAGTCAGTTGCTCAAGCGAAGATGTTGCGTTTAAGCCATTAGAAGATGATCCATCGATTACAACTCTAAATGGTACTTGGAAAGCCATCTCGTTCGAAGATTATGTGTCAGGGACAGTGGAAACAAAAACGCAAGAAAACTCGTGGGGCGAAGATATTGTTCTGACGTTTGACGACACAACTTCACCAGGCGCTGTGCGAGGAAAAATCACAACGAATGCCATTGAAGCAACGTTTCAATATAAAGGAGCTCGACAAATTCATTTTGAAGATTATTTTACTACGTATGTCGGACAACCCAAGTGGGCCGATTATTTCAAGGAAGTCATTCTTGACGAGCAGGTTGCATTTGAGATTAATAACGTATACCTGCGGATATTCTCGAGCGACAAGAGCAAAAGCGTAACGATGTTGAGACAATAAAAAGTTCTGACTTCTGCGCGAATGATTTCAATAAGGACACGCACCTACCAAACCCAAACAAAACCCGATACCGTCTTTGCGCGGCTTCACCTGGATGTCGAAAAGGTCACAACGTTGGTAAATCCATGGGCTGCAAATGTCACAGACGACACTACGAAACCGTGGGTAGGAAAAATTGACCGATCAGATGGAAAGTTTGAAATGCTTGAGACGAATGCATCGCTCCTTCCCGTCAGGATTCTGGAAGGTAATTTTTTTGATCTTTTCGTTCGAGGTGAAGTGACAAGTGATCACGATGGTAATGCATCAATTATCGATGTGCGCTATTCTCTCGGACTGCAAGGCACCTTGACGTTTCTGCTTGCGTACTTATTTACAATGGGTCTCGCTTTCATCTTTATTGGAAAAAATGATTGGGATGGATTGCGGGGCCTGATTCCGTTGCTGCTAGTCTTCGATGTAATTCCAACACTATTACTCATTGTGCAATTGAACAGGATCGAGAACAAGGTAATGGAGCTACTCGGAGTTATGTGATTTTAGTCGGTCGACTCCTATCGCAGACAACCGAATAAGTCGTGATGGACTCGCTATTTTTCCTACCTTAGGAATGGCAACGCAGATAGCCTGCGCGTTGGAAACTTGCTGAAAAAATACTCAAGAAAAATCACGATGATTAGAAAGATCCCGCCCCTGCTCATTCTGCTTTGTCTTCCCTTTTTCCCGGTAAGAGCGCAAACCGCTGAGCAAGTGCTCGAAAAATTTCATCGTGCTCTTAACGATTTGAAAACACTAAGCTATTCTATCAACAATATTGACACGTTTCCAGGAGGCAAAGTTTGGGATAAGAAAGGGTATTGTATTTTAAAGCGCGAGGCGGATGAACCGGTGTTAGGGTTTCTGTTCAACGCAAAAAGGGCAGATGTGGATGAGGAGGCAATTTACTATGGAAGCGAATTACATTGGGTCAATAGAAAAGTTCAAACGTACAAAGTTGAAAAAGAGCTGCACCAGGGGATGCTTGGCAGTCCTGCGGGGCAAATGGTGTTACAGGAAATATTCCGGAAGATTAAAGGGTATGACAAATTGAGCGTTTCGTCCACAGACACATCTTTCGTACTTAAAGCTACATTTCCAGACATTCCAGAGGAGGGAATTAAGCAGCGATACAGGGAACTCCACATCGACCGCAAGACGTATATCCCGTTCTACGCTTACCGGTCAACCGTAAGCGATGGAATGAAGAGCTCCAGCATATCGCATTTGTCTGACATATCGATAAATCCAGCAGATGTAGCGCGCGTATTCGAAAAGAAGGATCATATCAACAACTATCGCTATCTTCCTTCGCCCGAGGTTGAAGATTATCATCAGAAGTTGGTGAATAATGAAGCGCCAGACTTTGAACTTCTAGACACCGATAACAATAAGCAAACCCTGTCACGACAGACCGGTAAGGTTATAGTATTGGATTTTTGGGAGTTGAGGTGTGGATTCTGTTTGCAATCCATTGAAAAGCTAAAGGCATTATCCGCAAAGTACTCGGCAGGTGAATTTGAAGTTTGGAGTATCGTGAGTGATGAAAGTTCGTTCAGTAAAGTAAAAGAATTTTCTGAAAAACGAAGGATTAACTATCGGGTGATGTACGGGACTGTAAAAACATCCGCTGACTACCATGTGTACGGGGTTCCGCTTTACGTCATTATTGATAAAGAAGGGATTGTCCGCTACGCCAAAGCTGGAGCTACCTCTGAGTTGGAACAGGAGATTGAAAAATATGTGAACTGATAGCGGTTCACGGTCTCAATAGTTATCTTGAAGGGAATGTGTACCGACAAGAGCTGTCCATCAGTTCAGAGAATTACGGGGGTAAGCAAGTAAACAACTGGACGAGATGATGGGCATGTTGGTCGCTATTCTTAAAATCTATTGGTAACTTGGCTGCAGCTGATTCTGAACAAGCGGACCGTTATGGTTACACTGGCAATGCTTCGCAAACTCGCGCTTTCCTTTCCGGAAGCCACCGAAGAACCGCATTTTGAGAAAACGTCATTTCGCGTTAAGAAGAAAATATTCGCCACGTATGATGCAAACAATCGAAGGGCGTGCATCAAATTATCGGAGACTGACCAGGACGTTTTTTCTAAAATGAGCAAACGATCGATCTATCCGCTGGATAACAAATGGGGAAAGCAAGGTTGGACGTTAATTGAAATGCCAAAGGTGAATAAGGACATGTTTAACGATGCAATCATTACCGCCTACTGTGAAGTAGCCCCTTCAATGCTCGCTGATCAAGTGCGTGCGTCATATGGTCTGTAGCAACCAAGACTCCAAGGCATTAAGGAGAGAGATGTCGTGTGTGATGGGGCTCGTGTGCTCATGTTTGTTGATAAGCACCAATAATCAAATTCCAAAAGTCCAAATGTAAGTAACCTCCGACTATGGATTTGAAAATGTCCTCTGCGTTACCCTGCCTTTCCTTCAAAGGAACTGCGAATCAGCTCCAGGCGTCAGCGCGACTACGCCTTTCTCTGCGCCTCAGCGGAAACGTGCTGCGCGATGAGCCGTGATCGCCTTCGATCTCGTAGAGAAAAACGTTGAGCCACACCTGCATTTAAAAATATCCTCTGCGTTTCCCCTGCCTTTAATTTGTCGTATTCCCCCCTCCACATTGTCGCGAACGGAGTAGCCACCTTCCACTCCTATCAATTATTTTAGTATCACCATTAATTGCACCTAACATGAAAACAGCAGCATTCCAAACCATTGACGAATACATCGCGGAATTCCCATCGGACGTACAAAAGAAGCTGAGGGACATCCGTGCAACGATCAAGAAGGCAGCACCGAAAGCTGAGGAGAAAATCAGCTACGCAATGCCTACATTTGCCCTGCACGGCAACCTTGTGCATTTCGCTGGGTACAAAAATCATATTGGCTTCTACCCTGCACCAAGCGGAATATCAAATTTCAAAGAGGAGCTTTCGAAATATGAAACCAGCAAAGGCGCAATTCAATTCCCGTTGGACAAGCCAATACCCCTCACACTGGTTTCAAAGATTGTAAAGTTCCGGGTCGCGGAAAACGTAGAGAAAGCGAAGAAGAAGTGATGTGCTCGGTGTGTATGTGCTTATGTGTGTATGTGTTCATGTTAGTTAACAAGCACCAATAATCAATGATCAAATTCCAAAGAGGAAATCCAGGTAAACTCCAGTTTGGAATTTGATTATTGGTTATTGATTATTTACACGTGCAACCTCTCGTGGTTAGTGCGCACTTCGTACACGACTCGCAGACTCGAGGTGACGATAACTTCTCTAAAGTTCCTGCAGACTATCTCCATGCGTCAGCGCGACTACACATTTCTCTGCGCCTCAGCGGAAACGCACTACCCGATGAGATTCGATCACCTTCAATCTCGTAGCGAAAAACGCTGAGCCTAACCTGCATTTAGAAATATCCTCTGCGTTACCCCTGCATCCTCCAAGGTTGCTGCAGCCTACCTCCAAGCGTCACCGCCCTCTCGTGGTTAGTGGGCACTTCGTAGACAATTCGCTGACTCGAGGTGACGGTAACTTCTCTAAAGTTACTACAGACCCAATCCAAGCGTCAGCGACTACACATGTCTCCGCGCCTTTGCGGAAACGCACTGCCCGATGAGATTCGATCACCTTCGATCTCGTAGCGAAAAACGCTGAGCCTAACCTGCATTTAAAATATCCTCTGCGTTACCCTGCATTTCCTCAAAGCTTCTACACGTCAAGTGCTCGGGTGCTCACGTTTGTGTTTTTCGTTTTATATTAACGTTGGCTTTGGTTGATGCCAGGGCCGTGAGCACATGAATTAATAGCAGCAATGAAAATCGAAGCGACCCTCACCAACACTCCGAACGCACATACTGTAGTTGTTAACACGAACGGGGCAGCAAAGCCAATTTCGATTCCTGCAAAAAGTCAGGGACTAGGCTCATCAGTTAATGGTGGCGAATTGCTTTTCACTGCACTCGCCACGTGCTTCTGTAATGATATTTATCGTGAAGCAGCAAGAAGATCGATTACTGTCAATGCAATCGAAGTAAAAGTCGCTGGTGAATTTGGAAATGAAGGCGAAGCTGCGAAAAGCATTAGTTACACGGTCAAGATCGACTCGCCTAACCCACCAGCGGAAGTTGACAAATTGATTGAGCATGTCGACAAGATCGCAGAAATCCACAATACGTTGCGTAAAGGAATAGCTGTGACTCTTACCCGTTAGCTCCAAATAGGGTTGGGCTGGATACGCTACGAGCAGTTTAAAAGCATCAATAATCAATGATATTCCAAAAAGAGGAAATCCAGGTAAACTCCCAGTTTTGGAATTTGATTATCGGTTATTAATTATTTACACGTGCAAACTCTCATAGATAGTGCGCACTTCGTACACAATTCGCAGGGTCGAAGTGACGATAACTTCTCAAAAGTTACTACATACTACCTCCAAGCGTTAGCGCGACTACACATTCTCTGTGCCTCAGCGAAAACGCACTACCCGATGACAATCAAATCACCATCAATCTCGTAGCGATAAAAAGGCTGAGCCGCACCTGCATTTACAAATATCCTCCCGATGTTCCGCTTCGCTTCAATCGGGATCTTCGATCTGCGTAACCCTTGCATTTCCATGGTCCAAAACGCTACTCTACAAGTTCGTCACGTCCTTCCCCGCCTTCACATCCGTCATTAATTTCTCAATGTAGGTCTTTGTGTTGGAGTCTTTCGAGATAGCGATTGCCTTATCTCCGTATTTCAATGCTTCCTTTGTATTGCCCACGGCAGCATTACCTTTGATCATCCCGATGAGCGTATAAATGTCGTCCCCGAAACGTTCATAGCTCAGTTTGTAAACATCAAACGCTTCTTTGTGTTTCTGTTGACGCTGCAGCGAGCGTCCGTAGATATACAGCTGGATCATGGTAGCCATGGGAAGTGCTTTCTTCATGATGGAATCAGCCTCCGTTTTGCGGTTGAGCTTCTCCAGTAAGCCTGCATAGGTAGACAATGTCAGGAAATTTGCTTCGCCAAAATACGTGTTGATGGATCGGTCAGCCCAGCTAAGCCCTTCTTCGAGGTTAATGTTATTGACAAGGCAATAATTCGCAGCGGTCTGCATGTTTTGCCAGTACCGGTAGAATGTTCCCATATTAAACTCTCTGCGGAACGAGGCGATCTGCTCCTTATGCAAGTCTACCGACACGGTGAACGGGATCTTGACTTTCTCCCACTGCATGGAGATCACCGCACTGTTTTCTTTCTGGTCACTGAACTCATACTTCAGGCGTTCCACACTTTCATTGACTTTAACAACGGGGACATCTACACGCAAGGCATCATCTTTTGGATCATAATAAAAGCTCCCCCATGCGGTGTTATATTTTGAAAAAATGAGTGTAGCTTTTTCCGGTCCCATAGCAATAAAGAACCCGTACTTTCCAGCAGGAAGGGGTTTGCCCTCCACCGAGACATCCGTTGAAAACGAAAAAGTCGTGTTTTCATTTGCTCCTGCTCTCCAGGGCGCGGCCTTACTTGTGCCGTAGTCCAGGTCAGCAAAACCATAATGAACCACACCGCCCCAGATCTTTCCTTCGCGGCCGTTCACTGCCGGACGATCATAGTCGATCCTGACATCGGTGATGCCAATTCGCTCAGATACAGATGCTTTCTTATTTCCGCCAGCAGGTGGCATCGTGATTTGTGCATGGAGCGCGAACGACAGCGTCAACGCGGCTAGTAAAGTGATAAACTGTTTTCTCATATCAATTGGATTTATGGCCGAAGGTGCAAATCCGTCTGATGACGAGCCGTTCACACGTTGTTCAAGCCTGTTCAACACGGAACAAGTCGCAAAACGGAGATTTGAATTCAAAACCGTAAAGTCTACGAGATTCGTTTGAGACTTCTGGTATTGCATTAAATTTGGATTTTGGAATTTGGAATTTGGATCTTGCTAACGTGGAAATTAGGACCGTCAACGTAACCCGCTATGTCACACCCTTACGGGAAGGTGGTTCGTTGCCCGCCATCGTTGAGGCTGATGATCAGTTTCTTTACGTGCTGAAGTTCCGGGGCGCAGGCCAGGGCAAGAAAGCATTGATTGCCGAATTTATTGGATGCGAACTTGCGCGCGCATTGGGTTTCCGGGTCCCTGAACTCGTCTTTGCCACCCTCGACAGCTCCTTCGGACGAATTGAAGGGGATGAAGAAATCCAGGACCTGCTGAAAGCCAGCGTTGGGTTAAACCTGGGCGTTCACTTTTTGTCGGGCGCCATCACCTTCGATCCCGTCACGACCCGCGTGGATCCCATGCTTGCGTCAAAGATCGTTTGGCTCGATTCACTTTTGATGAATGTCGATCGAACCGGGCGAAATACCAATATGCTCATGTGGCACAAGGAGTTATGGCTGATCGATCACGGTGCCTCGTTGTATTTTCATCACTCGTGGAGCGACTGGCAGAATGGTGCGAAGCCATTCCCAATGATTAAGGACCATGTACTGCTGCCGATTGCATCGCAGATCGCGGAAGCTGACACGGAGTTCCGGAATATCTTATCCGCCCATGTTATCCGGGAAATCTTATCTCAGATTCCGTCCGACTGGCTCAACAATAATTCTCCGTTTGAAAATGAAGAAGACCATCGGAATGCCTATATGGAATTTTTGCTATCGCGTATTTCACAGTCAGACCTATTTGTAAAGGAAGCTAACGATGCCAGACAATCACTTATTTGAGTATGCGGTGATCCGTGTTGTCCCGAAAGTTGAGCGCGAAGAGTTCATCAACATCGGGGTGATACTGTATTGCTCGGCTCAGAAATTTCTTCAATGCACCCTCGAATTGAATGAGAAGAAGCTGGACGCACTATGCTGCGATACAGATATTGACGAGCTGAAATCGTACATGGCCTCCTTCGAGAAAATATGCAAAGGAGGTAAGGATGCCGGTCCCATTGGTAAGTTAAGTCTGGCAGAACGCTTCCGCTGGCTGACGGCTACGCGAAGCACGATTCTCCAGACATCAAAAGTGCACCCCGGTCTTTGCCAGGATGCACTTGAAATGTTACAGCGGTTGCACAGGCAACTTGTCCAGTAACTATTCTACTTTGTTCTTCTCTTTTGCTTTATTCTTCATCTCCTTTGCTTCTTCCTTCGAACGCTTGCGATCCTCATCGGCTTCTTTATTGCGTTCTTTTAACTGAGACTTGATTTCTTCCTTGTACTCGTCCTTGTGCTTATTTTTTTCAGCTTTCATTTTCTCCTTGTGCGCGTCCATTTCGGCTTTGTGTGCTTCCTTCTCACGCTTCATGTGATCTTTATCGTGCTTGTGATGATCATCATCATGATTGGAGTGTATCCGGATTAACCCTTCGTGACGACTGTCGTTGTCGTTGTCATTGTCGTTATCATTATCGTTGTCATTGTCGTTGTCGTTGTCGTTATCCCAGTCATTATCATTGTCATTCTCCCAGTCATTGTCGCTGTCGTCATCCCAATTGGAGTCATCATCATCGTCATCATCTTCATGGAAGTTCATGGCCATCTCGATCTCTTCCTCGACTTCTTCCAGCGCTTCCTCAACTTCTTCCATTGCTTCTTCGATCTCCTCGTTGATGTCTTCATCGATGTGCTCAAGATGCTCAGCAATGTTCATATCGATCTCTTCATCGACATCAGCGTCAACATCGATATCAAAATCCTGATCGATGTCCATATCGAAGTCTTCGTCAATATCGATATCAATGTCTACATCAATTTCTTCGTCACGATCATTGTCATCGTCATCATCGTCATCCTCGTCTTCATCATCGGCATCGTATATCTTCACAAGGCCCTGAGTGGATTGACTTTGGGCAAAGGTTGTATTGAAAGCGAAGAAGGAGATGATGATCCCCACAATGACGAGTAAGCTTCTTGAAGTATTCATAACAGGATATTTGAAGGTAATACCAAGGGTTGCTGGGAAGGTTACAGGGAAGTTAAGGGAATTTTTGGGCATTTTTAGGAAATTTAGCTTCAAGCTTCAAGCTTCAAGCTGCAAGTCCGTTCATCGATTGGGAGGATGTTCAATATTGAACAATCTTGCAGCTTGAAAGCCAGTTGAGATTTCAGTTGACTCGGAAGGTATCCACGGGGTTTTTGTTCGCTGCGCGGAAGGATTCAAAGCTGATGGTCAGCCATGCTATGAGGAATGAGACCAGGCCGGAAATCACAAAGACAAGAATACCGGGGCTGATCTTGTAGGCAAATCCTTCCAGCCACTTGTCCATAAAATAGTAGCCAAGCGGAGCAGAGATCGCGAACGAGATGACGATCAGCTTAATGTACTCCTTCGATAACATTCCAACAATGCTTTCAACGGATGCACCCACAACCTTGCGGATTCCAATCTCTTTTGTCTTGCGCTCAGCCACGTAAACCGACAAGCCGTAAAGTCCCAGGCATGAAATCAACAGGGCGATGGTTGTAGAGATGGTGAGCATGGTTGACGTCCGCTGTTCGGCCGCATACAACTGCTTAAGGTTGTCATTCAGAAATATACTTTCGAATGGAGCGTTGTTGATTCGTTCGTCCCACACCTTTTTCATTTCGGTTGTGATTGCCTGATAGTCGCTCATGTTGATGGAGGCAGCCATGTATGGGAAGAAGTTTCGGTTACCCGCAAACATAAACAGCATCGGACCGATCTCGCGGTGCAAGGAGAATTGATGAAAGTCTTTCACCACTCCGACCACCGTAAATTCATAACGCTCACCCCCTGGCTCAAAGTAGATGGTCGCCCCTACTGCCTCACTTAATGGAATGTCGAATGCTTTCAGACTGGCCTCGTTGAGAATGATCTTCGTTGTGTTTACCGTATCGCCAGGCACATTATCCTGACCAATAATGAAGTCCCTTCCGGCAATCAACTCAATATTCATCGTCTTGAAATAGTCGATGTCAACATTCACGATATCATGTTTTAGTGATTGATCGTTGGTCCATCCTTTTCTGTATACACCCCAGTCGCGGAAAAGTGGAGTCGATGGGATGCTGCTGGTGGCTGACACTTCATTCACTCCACGAATGTTTTCAAACGCAGTCTTCATTGTGCTGTACTGAGCCGTTGCCTGCGCTGTCCGCATCGGGATCATGATCACCTGATCGCTGTTGAATCCAAGGGACTTCGATTGGATAAAATTCAGCTGTTGCTGGATGATGACGATACTTGAGATCAACGTAATCGTGATCACAAATTGAAAAACAACAAGTCCTTTCCTGAGATACTGAGATCCATCGGTACTGAGTGACTTGCCTTTCAACACCTGGGTGGGTTTCAATGACGAAAGGAAAAACGCAGGATAGCTTCCCGCCAGCAGGCCGGTGATTATAGCAATGACTAATGTTGCCCCAAGAATAAACGGAAGATTGCCTGGATTGAACTCCAGTTGTTTCTGCATGATTGAATTAAACGATGGCAAGGCCAGTAATACAATGCCAAATGCCAGCACCAGTGAGAACACTACGATGACGAACGACTCGCCCAGGAACTGACGAATTAGATTTGTTCTATAGGCGCCCATCGATTTACGGATGCCGACTTCCCCGGCACGTTGTGCAGATTTCGCAGTCGTAAGATTCATAAAATTGATACACGCAAGAATCAGGATGAATAGTCCAATCGTGCCGATGATGTAAATGTATGTGATGCTACTTCCCGAGCCCAATGAAGCACTTGCGGCACTCAGTTCCGAATAGAGACGAATCTTATCCAGTGGCTGCAATAAAAGTCTCTTGTTTCTTCCCGATTGCCTTAGCTCCTGCCCTGCATGCATTTCAACAAACTGCGGCAACTTCGCTTCTACTGACTTCCACGATGAAGGGTCTTTAAGTTTGAGATAACTGCCCACGATATTATTATTTGCCCAGGTGGTTTGTGAGAGCACCCAACGTCCCCAGCCCTGACTATTCATTGTCATGTAGATGTCATTGTCGACATGTGAGGGAACTTCTGGCTTGGCGATCACCCCGGTAATCCTGAACGTATCCGCAGTTGTTCCGCTGTTTATGATTAGTGTCTCATCAAGCGCGCTGTGCTCACCAAAAATCTTTTGGGCCAGCGCCTGCGAAATCACGGCAGTTGATGGAGCGTCCAGCGCTGTATTGCGATCACCTTCCGCTAACTGGTAAGGAAACACATCAAAGAAAGTAGAGTCAACAAGTACCACTTTTTTCTCGAAGAATGACTTGTCTTTATAGAGTACGATGTTGACTTCGGTGTTGAGTGGCGGCATCACGCGCGTGTACGTTTCAACTTCGGGCAGGCCTTGCGCGAGACCAGGTGCAATGGCGGGAGAAGCATTCGGACCGACTTCGGTCTTCCCATCACGGGTAAACTCCGTGTTGATGCGGAAGATCTTCTCATTCTCCGCGAAGCCCTTTTCATAGCTCATTTCGTCCTGGATGTAGAGCGTTATCAGAATACAACAGGCAATTCCGGTCGACAATCCAATGATATTAATTAGTGAGAAGACCTTGTTCTTCACTAGTAATCGTAAGGCAATGGTGATGTAATTTTTCAGCATACGCTTGGGTTAAGGATTATGAATAAAGACTTCACCAAAATCAAATGGTTACAAGTCAGTCATATCAATCTTTGCAGAAAAGAGATTGGATTTTTCAGAAGGTTGCTTCTGTGTGAAGAGTGGTACAAAAATGAAATGAGCGGATTTGGATCTTTATAGGATGCAACTGAGCCGCTACCGTTTCTTGAATTTATCTTCCCAACGATTGGCTTCCCGCTGACGTTTGATCTGTCCGGAAGCGATCGCTGCGGACAACTTCTCATTCATCGGTCCTCGTGATGTCAGGTGATAAAACCCACAATCGTCACATTGGTAAATCGCAACGGGTGCGCTAGCTGCATGGTAGTCATTCTTCGACCATAGTTCGATCAGCACATCTTCTGCGATGGAAGTTGATGCGTATACGATTTTACCGGTTGGACACGAGCGA
>DASWTM010000081.1:0-3089 GCA_036402115.1 Chryseosolibacter sp. | reverse complement strand
TTCTGGAGCTACTTCTGCCAGATCAGTGACTCAACAACCAGCTACGGTTCGTATTCAGGTGCCGTTCCAAACGAAAAGATCACGTGGGGGAAACTCAGCATCGATACTCCGAAATACATTGTTGAATCAGATGCGACAATCGTTGCACCGCTGATCTTCGCATACATCCTTGAATGGTAATTTAATGTGCCAATTAGCCAATGTGCCAATTAGCCAATGAGACGGTTCACCTGACTTCTTCTCATTGACTTTGGCACATCGGCCATTGGCACATTGGCACATTAACTCATTGGCACATTGACATGGCTCTCGATCAAACTCTTCGTTCTCATATTCAACAAGCCGTCAGCGCGGTCTTCAATCAAAACGTTGAAGCGCTGCAGCTGCAACCGACAAACCAGGAGTTTGAAGGGTCACACACATTGGTTTGTTTTCCGCTGACAAAAATATCCCGTAAGGGTCCGGAAGAAACTGCGAAAGCCATCGGTGAGTACCTTGTTTCAAATTCTGGAATCGTTTCTCGATACAACGTGGTGAAAGGATTTTTGAATCTTGTGTTGGCTGAGAAAGTCTGGATTGACACACTTCAGAACATTTTTGCAAATCCTTCCTATGGTCAGTTGCCTTCAAACGGGCAGGAGATCATGGTTGAATATTCTTCACCCAATACAAACAAGCCACTTCACCTTGGCCATCTCAGAAATAACTTTCTCGGATGGAGTGTTGCTGAAATTCACAAAGCTTCGGGCTATCAGGTTCACAAAGTTCAGATCATCAACGACAGAGGAATTCACATCTGTAAGTCAATGGCTGCGTGGAGTCTGTATGGCGATGGAGAAACTCCGCAGTCGTCTGGAATGAAGGGCGATCACCTTGTCGGAAAATATTATGTTGAGTTCGACAAAGCATACAAAGCACAGGTAAAAGCGCTAATCGAGAAAGGCTCTTCTGAAGCGGAAGCGGAGAAAGAGGCACCGATCATGAAACTCGCTTCGGAGATGCTTCGCAAATGGGAGCAAAAAGATCCGGCAACGATCGAATTGTGGAAGACCATGAACGGCTGGGTGTATGAAGGTTTTGAAGAGACGTACAAGAAGATGGGAGTCGACTTTGATAAACTTTATTATGAGTCTGACACCTATTTGTTAGGGAAGGAAGAAGTACTGAAAGGCGTTGAGTCCGGAGTGTTTTTTAAGAAAGATGACGGCTCCGTGTGGGTTGACCTCACACGTGATGGACTCGATCAGAAAGTTTTGCTTCGCTCTGATGGTACATCTGTTTACATGACGCAGGACATCGGAACAGCGATCTTGCGTTTCCGCGATTTTCCAAAGATCACCGGACAGATTTATACAGTAGGAAACGAGCAGGAATATCACTTTAAAGTTTTGTTTCTGATTCTCGGCAAGCTCGGGTTTGAGTGGGCGAAGCGTTGTTATCATCTGTCCTATGGCATGGTTGACCTTCCTACCGGGAAAATGAAATCTCGCGAAGGAACTGTCGTTGATGCGGATGACCTGATCCAGGAGATGGTTGACGAAGCCGAGAAGCAAACGCGCGAACTCGGAAAAGTAGAAGAGCTGACACCTGATGAGGCACGTGAACTGTTTAGGATGATTGGATTGGGTGCGTTGAAATTCTTCCTGCTGAAAGTTGATCCGAAGAAACGGATGTTGTTCGACCCAAACGAGTCGATTCAATTACAAGGATTCACGGGTCCGTTCATTCAATACACCCATGCCAGGATCAGAGCGATTCTGCGTAAGGCCGAAAGCATGGGCGTTCATGTAAACGAAAGTGATTTTGGTTCTGCTTCATCCCTTCAGCAGCCCGAGATTGAAGTTATCCAGGTGCTGAGCCAGTTTGAAAACAAGGTACGTGAGGCAGCAAAAGATTATTCACCAGCCGTTATAGCGAATTTCGCCTATGACCTAGCGAAGACCTATAACCAGTTTTATCAAAACATTCCTATCTTTAACGAGAGCGATGCAAACAAGCTGAAGATAAGGGTAGCCTTATCCAAATCCGTTGCAGATGCTATCAAAAAGGCGATGAATCTATTGGGTATTCAGGTGCCTGAAAGGATGTAATTCAATTGACGAAAATTGAATGGCGAACGGATGCAGGAATTGAACAAACGGGCATCCTTTCGGGTTATATGACAGATAAACCTTATCTCCGAAAATAAACTTTAGTCAGATGAAAACCTTAACATTTATTCTGCTGATGACGCTCTTTACTTCTTCAGTGAATTCCATCTATGATTTCAAGATGAATTCAATCGATGGCCAGGAAATTGATTTCAAACAATACAAAGGGAAGAACCTTTTGATTGTCAACGTTGCTTCGAAGTGCGGTTACACGCCTCAGTACGGTGACCTCGAAAAACTTCATGAGCAGTTCGGTGATAAAGTTGTTGTGCTTGGTTTCCCGGCAAACAACTTTGGAAGCCAGGAGCCTGGAACCAACAGCGAGATCGCTGAATTCTGTCAGAAGAACTTCGGAGTGAAGTTTCAGATGTTTGAGAAGATCTCCGTGAAAGGAGCCGACCAGCATCCATTGTACCAGTTTCTGAAGGAAAAGACGGGTGAAGAACCAAGCTGGAATTTCTGCAAGTACCTGGTGAAGCCTGATGGAACGGTTAAGTTCTTCAACTCCAAAGTAAAACCACTCGATAGCCAAATTGTTGATGCTCTCTAGGCATCTTATACTTTATATTATGGGCTTTTCTTCGATGCTTCTCAATCTTTTCTCACCGGAAGAAAAAGCACAGGGTTCTATTTATGATTTTACCCTGAATAGCCTCGAAGGAAAGCCCATCGATTTTTCTCAATACAAAAACAAAACCTTGCTGATTGTAAACACAGCTTCTAAATGTGGTTACACGTATCAGTATGAAGGTCTGCAAAAGCTGCACGAACAGTACGGTGATAAGCTCACCATCCTCGGATTTCCTGCAAACAACTTCCTCTGGCAAGAGCCAGGGTCGAACGAAGAAATCGCATCGTTCTGCCAGAAAAATTATGGCGTGAGTTTCCAGATGTTTGAGAAAATATCTGTGAAGGGGAGGGATGCTCATCCACTGTACA
>DASWTM010000080.1:0-31861 GCA_036402115.1 Chryseosolibacter sp. | reverse complement strand
GCGATGGATTATGTATTGGCGGATATTGACAGATGAGGAAATAGTCACTGGTCACTGGTCATTGGGAATTAGGCATTGGGCATTGGGCATTAGGCATTAGGCATTTGAGCCAGCTAGCGAATGCGGCTGCGCTCATCCCGTCCAGATAGCTATCGGGAGGCCTTGTCCGCATCGGGAAGGAATTAGGAATTAGGCATTGGGCACTAGGAAATTGGGCGATGGGTAATGGGTAATGGCAGTAACACGGAACACGGAACAACATGAACACACGAGCACATCAACACTAACACATTAACACCTTAACACCTTAACACATTTTATGCTCTCCGCAATTGAACAACAGCAAATAAACGAAGCCATTAAAATAATGCCGGTGAAAAAAGCTGCGTGCATTGAAGCGTTGAAGGTGGTGCAGGCACATCGCAGATGGATCTCAGACGAGAGTTTGAAAGATGTTGCGGCTTATATGGAGATGACAACGGAAGAGCTGGACTCGGTGGCAACGTTTTACAACATGCTGTTCCGAAGACCCGTGGGAAGACATGTTATCCTGGTGTGTGACAGCATCAGCTGCTGGGTGATGGGATATGAAGGTATCCGGGAGGCGCTCATGAAAAAGCTTTCGATTCGGTATGGCCAAACGACTTCAGATGATCGCTTTACACTTTTACCGAATTGTTGCCTCGGTTGCTGCGATCGTGCGCCAGCGTTGATGATCGACAACGATTTATATACGGATATTAAACTGGAACAACTGGATTCAATACTTCAAAAATACGAATAGCATGGAGCGACCTCTGACCCAATATCTGCGAGACGACAAGCGACCACTCTCACTAAAAGAATACGAGAAGGTCGGAGGATATGAAGCTGTGCGAAAAGTTCTAAAAGGGATTTCACCGAAAGCCGTTCAGGACATGGTGAAGGAATCGAACCTTCGTGGTCGTGGCGGTGCAGGGTTTGCAACAGGACTGAAGTGGAGTTTTGTTCCGATGGATGCACCGAAGCCGAAATACCTTATTGCAAATGCAGATGAAATGGAGCCAGGAACATTCAAGGACAGGATCCTGCTCGAACAAACGCCACATCAACTGATCGAAGGAATGATTCTCTCTGCGTATGCGATACAGGCGGATCAATCTTTTGTGTTCCTTCGCTGGGCTTACAAAGTTGCAGCAAAAGAAATCGAGAAAGCGATTCACGAAGCGTATAGCGCAGGCTATCTCGGAAAAGATATTCTGGGATCCGGATACGATCTCGATATGCACCTGCACACCGGTGTCGGACGGTACATGTGTGGTGAAGAAACGGCACTGTTAAATTCCCTCGAAGGAAAACGTGCGACACCTCGGGCAAAGCCACCCTTCCCGCAAATCAGCGGCCTGTTTGGAAAGCCAACGATTGTAAACAATGTCGAAACGCTTTGTAACATTCCGCATATCGTCAATAAAGGTGGTGACTGGTTCCGCAGTCTCAGCCGAACGGGAGACGCGGGAACTAAAATCTATGGCGTAAGCGGACGTGTCAAAAGGCCTGGCGCGTGGGAATTACCGATGGGTGTCACCATGCGCGAACTCATCGAAGAGTATGCGGGTGGAATGCAGGACGGTTACAAATTCCGTGGAGCACTACCCGGTGGAGCGTCAACCGATTTTCTTGTGGAAGAGCACCTGGATGTAAAACTCGATTACGGAAATGTTGCTGCTGCAGGAAGTCGACTCGGTACAGGAACGCTCGTTATTCTTGATGACAAAACATGTCCTGTAGGATTTGTCCAAAACCTCGAGCATTTCTTCGCGCAGGAGTCGTGCGGATTCTGCACACCGTGCCGCGAAGGACTTCCATGGGTTGCTAAAATTCTCGCGTCAATCGATGCTGGGGAAGGAAGACAGGAAGACCTCGAGTTACTCGAATTTCACACACGCTATCTCGGTCCTGGAAATACGTTTTGTGCTCTGGCTCCCGGTGCTATGGAACCACTCCAAAGTGCACTGAAATATTTCCGTGCAGATTTTGAGTTACACATTCAGGAACAATGTTGTCCGTGGAAGGAGAATGGCGAGCGGATGAGAGATCCGAGGTTTATTAAAGAGGCGTTGCATGCCGTGGGGAATAGATGAGAGATGAGAGCTTCAAGCTTCAAGCTACAAGCTGCAAGTTTTTGGGAAGCGCTCATGGGGCCTGCAACTTGAAGCCACGTTAAGTAACAGCGATAAAAACCGAACGTGATCATATCGTTCGGCAGAAAGCACGGGCTTGGAGCTTGCAGCTTGCAGCCTGAACAAAGAGACCGAACATCAACTAAACGAATCACAACCAGAACTAGAAACTACCATGGCTACACTCTACATCGACAACAAGCCATACGAAGTAAAGCCGGGAAAAAATCTCCTGGAAACATGCCTGAGTCTCGGGCTTGATCTTCCCTATTTCTGCTGGCATCCTTCACTGGGATCAGTGGGTGCGTGTCGTCAGTGTGCGATAAAGATCTTTAAAGACGAAGAGGACAAGAGAGGGAGAATTGTGATGGCATGCATGGAGCCTGTCACTGACAAACAACGAATTTCCCTCTCCCACCCTGACGCTGTTGATTTCCGTGCGAACGTAATCGAATCACTGATGACAAATCACCCACACGAGTGCGCAGTGTGTGATGAAGGTGGTTCTTGTCATCTGCAGGACATGACGGTGATGAGTGGTCATAATTACCGGAGGTTTCGGTATAACAAACGCACATTCCAAAATCAGAACCTCGGACCGTTCATCAATCATGAGATGAATCGCTGCATCACGTGCTATCGCTGCGTTCGCTTCTATCGTGACTATGCTGGCGGAAGAGATCTTGATGCATTTGCCTCGCGCAGCAATGTTTATTTTGGGCGTGAAGAAGATGGTCCACTGGAAAGCGAGTTCAGCGGAAACCTTGCTGAGATTTGCCCAACCGGTGTTTTTACAGACAAGACCTTAAAAGAACATTACACGCGGAAGTGGGATCTCACGATGGCGCCCTCGGTCTGCCAGCATTGCAGTTTAGGATGTAACACCATTGCAGGCGAACGTTATGGTGAGTTGCGAATGATTGCCAATCGCTACAACGGTGAGGTTAATGGGTATTTCCTTTGTGACCGCGGCCGTTTCGGATATGAATTCGCCAATTCGGAGCAGCGCATTAAACAACCGTTCATTTCAAAATTTCCGGTAAGCAAAGCGCAAGTGCTCTATGAAATTTCAACAAGTATTCAAAAGGATAAAGTCATTGGTATCGGTTCACCCCGAGCATCCTTACAATCCAATTTCGCGTTGAAGGAACTGGTTGGAGCTGATCGCTTCTATCATGGTGTATCGGACAATGAACACAATCTTGCCGAACTGATTATAAAAATCCTGAAAGAAGGACCCGTACGTTCCGCCAGTATGGACGAGGTCGAAAAAGCAGATGCTGTTTTCGTTCTTGGCGAAGACCTGACCAACACAGCCCCGATGCTGGCACTTGCTGTTCGTCAATCGGTAAAACAACAGCCGATGAAAGAAGTCGCCAAAGCACACATTCCTGCCTGGCATGACGCAGCTGCGAAAGAATTGTTGCAAGGTGCAAAAGGCCCTCTCTTCATTGCCACCATCAATACGACCAAACTTGATGATGTTGCTACCGAAACGTATCATGCCGCTCCCGATGACATGGCTCGTTTAGGCTTCGCGGTGGCAAGTTTACTTGACGCTTCTATTCCGCAGGTACGTAACCTCCCCAACGGAATCAGGCAACTCGCACAACGTATAGCCGATGCGTTATCGAACGCTGAGCGACCTGTAATTATCTCAGGTGCATCCTGCGAAACGGGGTCGGTGATAAAAGCTGCCGCAAATGTAGCCTGGGCGTTGCATAAGAAAAACAAAAAGACAGGCATCGCTTTTACTCTCCCGGAATGCAACTCTATGGGCCTCGCCTTAATGGGCGGCCACAAACTCAGCTCCGCATTTGACGCAGTGCTGAATGGCCATGCTGACACGGTGCTTGTTATGGAGAACGATCTCTATCGCCATGGCAAACCTGGCGATGTTGATGCATTTTTAAAGAAAGCGAAACGCGTTATTGTGTTCGATCACATTGTGACACCAACGGCTGAAAAGGCGCATGTTGTCGTTCCGGCAGGGGCGTTCTCTGAGTCTGACGGAATTATTGTCAACAATGAGGGGCGCGCACAACGATACTTCCAGGTTTATGAATGTCATGAATTGATCCAGGAAAGCTGGCGCTGGATTCTCGATATCTCGAAGAATGAAAGAGCTTCAACATTTCCATGGGAGCACTTCGAAGGACTGACCCGAATGATCGCGGAATCAGAACCAATGCTGCGCGATATAAATAGAGTGTCTCCTTCTGCTTCACTTCGCATTGCCGGACAAAAGATTCCGCGCGAACCGCATCGGTACAGTGGGCGCACTGCAATGCTCGCGAATATCAATGTGAGTGAACCAAAACCTCCAGTCGATCCGGATTCTCCCTTGTCCTACACCATGGAAGGTTACAAGGGAATGCCTCCACCATCCGCAATTCCATTTTTCTGGTCACCCGGATGGAACTCCGTTCAAAGCGTTAACAAATACCAGGAAGAAATCGGTGGTTCATTAAAAGGTGGCGATCCGGGAATCCGATTGATCGAACCGGACATGAAAGCTGGTGGTACCTACTTCACAGAAATGCCGGAGCCTTTCATTCCGATGAAAGATCACCTTTGGACCGTACCGCTGTATCATATTTTCGGCTCAGAAGAACTCAGTGTTCTGGGTGATGCAGTCTCGAAACGCGTGCCGAAGAATTACATCCTGATCAATGACCAGGATGCCGCAGAGCAAAAACTTTCGGAAGGTCAGGAATTAGCCTTCGATGTCGAAGGTCAACTCTATCGGCTGCCTGTTGCCATCAGCACCACATTGCCGAAAGGTCTCGCAGGTTTGCCTTACGGATTACCTGGCTTACCCTACGTAGAATTGCCAGCATGGTTGATTTATAAAAAATAGATTATGGAAGAGTCAGCTGCAATAAATCCAATGTTGATTATAGCCGGAGTGCTGGGCGGAGTGCTTCTCGTTGCTCCGGGACTCATCTGGCTCGAACGAAGATTGCTTGCGTTGTGGCAGGATCGCTATGGACCGAATCGTGCGGGTCCGTTTGGACTGCTAGTGGTGCTCGCAGACACGCTGAAACTTTTCTTCAAGGAAGATTGGACACCACCGTTTGCCGATCGCTTTGTATTTGTCATTGCTCCGGCCATTGTGGTGCTGACTGCGCTTCTCGGGTTTGTTGTGATTCCGTTTGCACCAGGCTTCATCGTTTCAGACATCAACATCGGTATCCTGTTTTTCCTTGCAACGTCCTCGATGGGCGCATACAGCATCATCCTTGGTGGATGGGCATCAAATAACAAGTACGCACTGCTTGGCGCGATGCGAGGCGCTGCTCAAATGATTTCTTATGAAGTGTTCATGGGATTGTCGATGATGGGTGTTGTGTTGCTGTCAGGGTCGTTCAGCCTGCAACGGGTAGTTGAAGCGCAGGCAGACATGTGGTTTGTCGTTCCCCAGTTCATTGGCTTCATCACCTTCTTTATTGCAGGGATTGCCGAAACGCACAGGCTGCCGTTCGATATCCCTGAATCAGAAAGCGAGATCATCGCAGGGTTTCACTCGGAGTACTCCGGAATGAAGTTCGGAATGTTCTTCGTTGGTGAATATATCGGAATCATTTTGATCTCCGCGATAACGGTATGCCTATACTTCGGGGGATGGCTTGGCCCGGATTTCCTTCCACCGGTTGTGTGGTTCATTTTGAAAACTTTTGTCTTCATCATCATCTTCATCTTGCTTCGAGCATCGCTGCCAAGGCCACGCTACGATCAGCTGATGGATTTCGGATGGAAGATAATCCTGCCGGTGACCATTATTAACCTGATGGTGACTGCCGGAATTGTATTACTGAGAGAAAGTGACGGAAAGCTTCCTTTTTGAGGAAGCGACTTACTATAAACAAACTACTATGTTCAGCATTCTGCAAAGTATGTGGCTCACATTCCTTCACGCCTTCCACAAGCGTGAGACCATCCAGTACCCGGAAGAAAAAGTGAAGTTGACGACACGCTGGCGTGGGCGTATCGTATTGACGCGCGATCCCGACATGGGCGAGCGCTGCGTGGGATGCTACCTGTGTGCAGCTGCATGCCCGGTGGATTGCATCTCGCTTCAGGCGACCGAAGACGAGAACGGCAGGCGATATCCTGAGTTTTTCAGGATCAACTTCTCCCGATGCATCTTTTGCGGCTACTGTGAGGAAGCCTGTCCAACGTATGCCATTCAATTGATACCGGATTTTGAAATGGCCGAATACGATCGTCAGAATCTCGTCTATGAAAAGAAAGACCTGCTGATTGAAGGAGAAGGAAAGTATCCAGGCTACAACTACTACAGGGTGGCTGGCCTTGCGATTGGCGGAAAGAAGAAAGGCGAAGCCATCAATGAAAATCCTCCGGTTGACATAAAAAGTTTATTGCCTTAGCATATGGAACTGACATTTTACATAGCGTCCGCCATCGCAGTGTTGTCCACCATCATGGTGATCACACGATACAACATGGTTCATGCGCTGATCTACCTCATCATCTCATTTCTTGCGATTGCGATCGTGCTCTTCGTTCTCGGTGCACCGTTTATTGCCGCACTCGAAGTCATCATCTATGCAGGAGCAATTGTTGTGTTGATTATCTTCGTCATCATGATGCTTAACCTGCGCGATGAAACGGTAGAGCAGGAACGAAGCTGGTTAACGAAGGATATCTTCATTTTCCCGGCAATCCTCTCAGCCATTCTGCTTGCGGAAGTGATATACATCATCTCATTGGGAGAACACACCATGCTGGACCAACCAAGTATTGACTCGAGTGCAGTCGGGATGTCGCTCTATGGACCGTATGTGATTGGGGTTGAACTGTGCGGAATATTACTGATGTCCGGAATTGTAGGTGCTTATCACCTCGGCCGGCAGAAAAAGAAAATTGTACACAGATTTCTTGAACACGCAGAGCAATGAAAGCTATTCCTGTTGAAGCGGGATTGATTCTCGCAGGTGTCTTATTCATGCTCGGACTGATCAGTGTATTGATCAGACGCAACATTATTTTCATGCTCATCTCGGTTGAGATCATGTTAAATGCTGCAGGTCTCGCATTTATCGTTGCGGGTGCCCGTTGGGGACAACCCGATGGCCAGGTGATGTTCATTTTCATACTCACCATGGCCGCGGCAGAAGTGTCTGTCGGGCTTGCGCTGATTCTGCAGCTTTACCACCAACTTCAAACACTCGATGGTGACGCTGCGAACAAAATGAAAGGTTGATTATCCTGCACGCTGGTGCAGTACACATAACGTTCTGATTTATGGAAGATTTTCTCTGGCTTGTTCCTGCATTGCCTTTGGCGGGCGCATTGATTCTGATTGTCGCATCCGGAAAACTTTCGAAAAGTGTTTCCGGATTTATTGGCGCTGGGAGTGTTGGTTTGTCGGCAGTCATCTCAATCATTCTCGGCTTTCGTTTCCTGGAAGATTCGACAATTGTAATCAAGCAACATCTGTGGTCGTGGTTTGATGTTGCCGACCTCGCACCAGACTTTGCATTGCACCTCGATGCCTTATCGATGGTGTTCATCTTTGTAATCACGTTCGTTGGTTTCCTCATTCACTTGTACTCGATTGAATTCATGCATGATGATGAAGGGTTCACGCGCTTCTTCGCCTACCTGAATTTATTTGTCTGCTCCATGCTGATCCTCGTACTCGCGGACAACCTCGTGCTGATGTACCTCGGCTGGGAAGGGGTAGGCTTGTGCAGCTACCTGCTGATCGGCTTCTGGTATAAGGAAGAAAAGAATGGTTATGCCGCGCGTAAGGCATTTATCATCACCCGTGTCGGAGATACCGCGATGGCTATTGGCTTATTCATGTTGTTTCAAACGTTCGGGACGTTGACCATCCAGGAAATTTTAAATCAGGCACCTCAGGCGTTGCCAATGGATTCTGAAACAGGAACGATCATCGCCTTCCTCCTCCTCGGTGGAGCAGTTGGAAAGTCTGCCCAGCTTCCGCTTCAAACGTGGTTGCCGGATGCAATGGCAGGTCCATCTCCCGTTAGCGCTCTGATCCACGCGGCAACGATGGTAACTGCTGGCGTTTACCTTATCACCAGAACATATGCGATCTTCGAGCTTGCTCCACTGGCTCAACAGTGGGTTGGCATCATTGGCGCTACCACACTATTGATCGCGGGCTTCAGTGCGCTGACACAGAATGACCTCAAGCGCGTGCTCGCGTACTCTACTATATCGCAAATCGGCTACATGTTTCTCGCGCTGGGCGTTGGTGCGTACTCCGCTGCCATTTTTCATTTTATGATCCACGCTTTTTTCAAGGCGCTGCTCTTCCTTGGAGCGGGCGCTGTGATCATGGTGCTGCATCACGAACATGACATGTTTAAAATGGGTGGACTACAGAAAAAGCTCCCCGTAATTTTCTGGACATTCCTGATTGGCTCTGGATCACTCGCAGCCTTGCCATTCATTACCGCTGGATTTTACAGCAAGGACCAAATCCTTTGGCTTTCCCTCGCAGGTGAAAAAGGGAACATCTGGTTTTTCCTGGCTGCGCTGACTGGCGCATTCGTCACCGCGATCTACACGTTCCGTATGGTGTTCCTTACCTTCTATGGCGAAGAGAAGACACATGTTAGTCATCCCGTTGGATCGCTGATCTCGATACCGCTAATTGTTCTCGGAGTGCTTTCATTGATCGGTGGATTTATTGAACTACCCCACACGCTCGGCCACCTCCAATTGTTTACCGATTACATGGCTCCGGTTGTGCCTGCAAATGTGCTGACATCTGGAATCGAAAGCTCCGAGTGGCTGATTCAACTCTCAGCCACTGCGCTTTGTATACTCGGAGTTGGAATCGCTTATTTCTTTTACATGAAGCGTTCGGATATCCGAGCCGAACTGAAACGCTCGATGATCGTTACCAATCGTTTCTGGTATTCCGGATGGGGCTTTGATCAGTTATATGACCTCATCTTTGTACGCCCTTATGTTTTCATCTCGACTATTAACAAAAATGATATCGTTGATGCTTTTTATGCCGGAATCGTATCAGTCAGCAATTTCTTCCATGATGCTTTCGCCAGAACACAAAACGGTGTGATGCGCTGGTACATCATGGGGATTGTAGTCGGGGCAATTTTCGTGCTTTCAATCGGATTGTTGTTTAATTAAACTTTTACACGCGCACTATGATCCTTGTCGTCTTAATCGCAATTCTTATGGTTGGCGGAATAATCGCATGGCTGGTGTCGCGCGCCAACGAAAGCTTCGGAAAAATTATCGCACTACTGACAGTCAGCACGGACCTCATCATTTCAATCACGCTTTGGCTGGACAGGCAGTCTCTGCTCGCTAACACTGCCGATCAATGGATGATCAAATTCAACGCACCATGGATTCCAACGTTTGGCATCAGCGTTTCATTTGCTTTGGATGGGCTGAGTCTTTTGATGATTATGCTCACATTCTTCCTGGGAGTGCTTGCGGTGCTCACATCATGGAAAGAAATTCAATATCGGCCTGGCTTCTATTATTTTAACTTACTGTGGGTGCTTGCGGGAATCACAGGAGTCTTTCTGACGATGGATTTGTTCCTCTTCTATTTCTTCTGGGAGGTAATGTTGATTCCGATGTATTTTCTTATCGGGGTTTGGGGGCATGAAAACAAAACATACGCTGCCTACAAGTTTTTCATTTTCACACAGGCTTCAGGTCTGCTGATGCTGCTCGCAATCCTCTCGCTTTATTTCATCCACGGAGACAGTTCCGGGACCTATACGTTCGATTACTTTGCACTCCTCACTACTGATTTTAGTCCGGAAGTTGGCCGATTACTGATGCTTGGATTTCTCGCAGCGTTTATTGTGAAACTTCCGGTCGTGCCATTTCACACGTGGCTACCCGATGCGCACTCGCAAGCACCAACCGCAGGAAGCTTAATTTTAGCAGGCCTGCTTTTGAAAACAGGAGCCTATGGTTTGCTGAGATTTGTTGTTCCGTTTTTTCCCGAGGCGTCAGTTGAGATTGCCCCGATCGCAATGCTCTTCGGTGTGATCGGAATTTTGTATGGAGCAATCCTCGCGTTCTCGCAAACGGATTTCAAACGACTGGTTGCTTACACCAGTGTCAGTCATATGGGCTTCGTAATTCTGGGTGTCTTTGCCTTTAATGAACTTGCCTGGCAAGGTGTAGTGATGCAAATGATTACACATGGAATCAGTACAGGTGCATTGTTTATTCTGGCGGGATCCATTTACGAACGGATCCACACGCGTGACATTACAACCATGGGTGGCTTTTGGAGTAAAATGCCCTTCATGGCCGTGATGGCACTGATCTTTTCAATGGCTTCGTTGGGTTTGCCAGGCCTGGGAAATTTCATAGCTGAGTTTCTGACACTGGTAGGCTCATGGTCTGCGAATAAAACCCTCACAATTTTTGCAGCGATAGGTCTCGTTGGTGCAACTGCGTATTCCCTAAGGATTATGCAAAAAATATACTATGGAGAAGCACGAATGGACCCACACCGAACTTCCCGTTCCCTTGACCTAAACCCGAGAGAAAAGCTGATTTTCATTCCCATGGTGCTGCTCATAGTGTGGCTTGGGGTTTATCCACAAATCTTTATTGAGACTTCAAAGAAACCGGTAACCGAAGGATTAAAAATCAGTGAAGGAAAACTGAAAGCACCTTTCCATAAACAACCTGACCCATTCTTAAGCAAGAAAGGAGGATCCCATGAGTAAGACCGATTTTCTTAATATCGTCCCCTTGTTCATTCTGACGAGTTCCGCGATCCTGATCATGTTCTCGATTTCCGTGAAGCGGAATCACAAAATGATTTACGTAATCACCGCCCTTTCACTGGTTGCTGATTTCGTTTACATCGTGCAGTACAATGCAAAAATCAAATGGGTAATTGAGCCGCTTTTTGTCTTTGACGGATTCGCTGTATTTAACATGGGATTGATTTTATTGACTTCGCTCGCGGTAACAATGATCTCGTTCGCCTACTTTGAACAGCGTGAAGAGCGGAAAGAAGAATATTACATCCTTTTGATTCTGGCAACGCTAGGAGCGTGCGTGCTGGTCATCAGCAAACATTTCATCTCGTTGTTTCTCGGACTGGAAATCCTCAGCGTTTCACTTTATTCGATGATCGCATATCTGAGGCGAAGGGAAAAATCCGATGAAGCTGGATTAAAATATCTGATCATGGCAGCATTCTCATCCGCCTTCATTCTGTTTGGGATGGCGCTCGTATATGCAGCGTGTGGCTCGCTTGAGTTCAATGGCATCGCAAAATACCTGTCCGGATATACGCAAATGCCGATGCTACTGTTGACAGGTTTCGGTTTAATGGTTGTCGGAATTGGGTTTAAACTCAGTCTTGTCCCTTTCCACATGTGGGCAGCCGATGTGTACGAAGGTGCTCCCGCCCCGGTGACAGCATTCATTGCTACGGTGTCAAAAGGCGGGATGATTGTTCTGTTGGTCCGTTTCTTCAACTTGATCAACGGCTACCAGTACGATGCCTTAGTGCTGATCTTTACCGCCATCGCAATTGCGTCTATGTTTATCGGAAATTTTCTGGCACTAAAGCAGCGAAATGTAAAACGCATCCTTGCATATTCATCGATCGCCCACATCGGATATATTCTTGTCGCATTCCTTGCTGGCGGGACGATGGGAACAGAAGCAGTAACATTCTACCTTGTTGCCTACTTTATCACAACCGTTGGGGCGTTCGGAATTCTCTCAACACTTTCTGATCACGATCGCGATGCTGACCACATGGAAGATTATGCTGGCTTGCTATGGAGACGTCCCTGGACGGCTGCTATCCTTTCAGCGATGCTATTATCACTGGCCGGCATTCCGCTCACAGCAGGCTTCATTGGAAAGTTCTACCTGATCGCTGCGGGAGTGAATACGAGCCAATGGCTTCTGGTATCCATGCTAGCAGTCAACAGCGCAATTGGATTATACTATTATATCCGCATCATTGCTGTAATGTTTGAACGACACGAGGGCGAAGAAGAACCGAGTGACATGCTTCATCCATCGGTTTACATCATCAGCGGTGTAACGATGACAATGCTTGTTGCTCTGCTTCTTTGGGTTGGCGTTTACCCGGAATGGATGATGACGGTGATCAGAGCCTACGTCAACAGCTAACCGGCCAATGATCTTTTAAAGCCTGCATACAACTTGTAATAGTTAATAACCACTACATAGTCTTTGAGAATCTGCATTCCGATTGATGCATAATTATGCCAGGGTGATTCAATGATCCCCGTAGGAATATCATACATCGCCAGGCCATCGAGATGAATTGATTCAGAGGATGTTTGGTATCCTGATATCGCTCCATTGAAGCCGTAACCAATCAGTTGCTTTCGCGATGGAGCTTCAAATTGATCGATTTCAGTTGTTTTGAAAAGCAATCCAAGATTCGAACCGGTATCAATCATCAACTCATAACGTAGTGTTGACTCTTCCTCCAGCGTAATGCGCGAATCCATAACAGGGCGAAGATCAACCAGCCTCAACGGTATTATTGAAAATCCGTCCGGTGTCGATGCGTGTTGTGCGGGGCGAAACTTGATCGTTCGCGCGGATGGATCCAATTCAATTTCAAATTTCAGAAAAAGCTCGAACCCTATAACTCCATCCACGTTCTGATATTGCCGGAAAAGATTTTTCGAAGGGACAACCACTACAGGGATGCGTTCTCCCAGCACCTGATGAATTGCAATCTTATTATAAAGAGACACATTGCCGTTAACCGGTTTACCGGATCCGAGTCCGGAAAACTGTACGGCATGATTATTCGGAAACTGAAGGAGTTTTCTGAACTTCTTCCCAAACAAAACGAGGTTACGACAACCGGTATCTAAAATCAGATTCACCGTCATGCTATCATTGATAGTGACAGGCAGTACGATCAGATTATGAACCGCGCGATAACGGAGGGTCATTTCTTTTATAGAATCCGGAAGGTAGAAGCCATCCGGCAACGAGAACGCAACACGACAAACCATCAGCAAAACGATGCTTATCAAAAATGTATATAGGCGTTTCATAAGGGGGCAAGTTTTTCGTTAGAAAAGCTACCTTTCCTAAATTTGAATCACGAGACGCCAGTTGGCGGATTTTGACTCGATTGAAAAACAGCCACTACTTCAAAAAACGCGAGGGTTACAAAATAAGTCGGTAATTGTATCGGTAAATGGAGTGAAAAGGGGTAACGCGCATTGGGTTAGGCATTAGGAATTAGGAATTAGGAATACAGAGTTGGAGGAAGAGTTTCTTATACTTCTAATCGGAGCCGTGTTAGTTTAGTCACAAAGATCCTCACTAATGCCTAATGCCCAATGCCTAATTCATTTTTGAAAGACTAGCTATACACTAGTATGACACTTCGAGAGAAGGATAAAGCCAACTCGTCACGGACAGTTAGAGATTATCAAGGAATGGTCTTCTTCTCTCGAGCTTGAGATCCTGCAGGATAGATGCCTTGACGGCAATCGTGAAATTGTAGGATTGAAATCTTCCAAAAGGAACCCACGTTAAATTCATTTGCCAGCAATGAAGTTCGCGGGAGATACCAAGGTTGGTTTGGGTAAACTCCTTCATCTCGAAATGGTAGCCCGAGTTAAACGTTACTTTCCACTTCTCTGTCAACGACACATCGCCATTAAACTGGAGCGTCTGAGTGATTGTGTGTTCCCTAACAATAGGGTCACTATAACTCAAACTATAATTAATGTTCAAACTCCAGGGCACATCGAAATCAACATAGTGAGCCGCATTTTTTAGCAGAAATGCTTTGTCATTTTCAGGAATCTCTGCTTCTGCAATCTTTTCCCGTGTTTCGTTTTCTTTATCTCGCTTCTTAGGGTTGAGATTCGTACTCACAGCAAGTGTGGCATTCGTTATGGTTCCCAGTTTTCCGGTGCGCAACGCATAGGAATCATATCTGCGCCAGCTAACCTCTCCTGTTTCTTCATCTTCGGTTGAGCGCCAGGTATAAGGGTCGATATTTGCTGACAGGTTCACGTTGATCTTATTATTGAGGATATTGGTGTTGGCTGCGATTCCAATGGGTGCAAGTTTAAAGGAATCGGCAATCAGGTTGTAGCTTGAATTCAGTGACAGGTTATTCAACAACATTACTTTTCGGTCTACCGTGTCTTTTGCACCTTTCACTTTCATTTCGAGGTTATTACCGATACCAAAACCTATCGCTGCAGATCGTCCTAAAGCTGATCCTCCATAAACAAAGTTTTCAAACTTATCCTTATAGACAAGTTGATTTTCCTTATTCCTTAAGGTGTCGAAGTAATTTCGATTTGTTGAAAAATCGGGTGTGTATCCAATAGAAACATTTGGATTGATGACATGGCGGATCGCTTTCACAGCGCTATTAGGATTTTTAAAGAAATACATACCGTACACGCGAGTAGCAATGCCCGCGCTTACCGAGTAATTCGCAATGCGATGAAACCCTTCCCTGGTTTCGGCAACTAACATGGTGTCTTCATCAACAGTCCAATCCAACCGCTCGAAGTACCACTTCTCTTCGTATAATACCGAAGGCGAAACGGTGAAATGCTTTAAAGCCTTGAAGGAGTATGAGACAGGCAACGAATGTCGCACACCCTTTCTCGCGTTTTCAAAAAACACGGGAAGATTGCCTAAGGTAAATGGTGCTATGCTATCGCGTTGAGCATTGACTCCGATTCTACCTAAGTTGTTTGTAATACGATTCGTTGCGTTCATCGTATAGCCGACAGAAAAATTATCTAGCACATCCGAGCCTAATTTGCCCTGGAACGGATAAATATTATTCATGTTTACCGAAAGGTTCGGCAATGGAAGATCCACGAGCTTTGTGCGAAGATCCTGGTTGTGGCTAAGGTTTACGGCCGCTGAAAACGGAGTACCTGCGAAGCGCTTGTTGTAAGATACGTTTGAGCTCAATTTTGTACTGATCGGACTCAGCGCCATTGATGAAAACTCATTTGGCGTTCCATACATCAGGTTATTATTCTGATTGTAGGTGGCTGTAGCAGCGTTTACTGACGCAGCAAAACGACCTGTTCCTTTCGACTGGGGAGAGTGACTCCACGTCAGACGGAAGTCATTTGAAAAGCTCCTGTCTTCGATTCGTTCCCCATCACGATTTTTTGAATAACCAAAGTTTACATTTCCGGTATACTTGTATCGCTTATTGTAATTAGAAAGGATATTCACAGCATGCCCGCCTTTGGAGTAGATGTCACCTGTGACCGCAAGCTTTACGTAGTCACTGATGTCGAAAAAATACCCACCACCTCGAAGATTAAATCCCCTCCTGCGTTCTTCACCGTAAGAAGGAAAAATAATGCCTGATGCACTTTCGCGCTGCGCTGGAAACATTCCAAAAAGAAATCCCGCAGGTAAGGGAATGTCGTTGAACTCCAGATAAAATGGTCCAGAGACAATCTTATCATCCGGTATCGCCTTTGTGCGCGTAGCCCGGATGACGAAATGCGGCTCTTCCAAATTACAAGTGGTGAAGCTGTTGCGTATACTCAGAATTTCATTGTTCTCATTTTTGAAGGCAGCTTCACTGTGAAGAATCCCCTCACCTTGCTTGGTGACTACTTCCTTGATGCGGGCCCTTCGGGTCTTAAAATTGTAGATGATTCCTTTGGTCTCGTAAAGTTCTGCACCGTTTTTAAAGAGCGGATAGCCTATCCGGTTGCCGAGCGAATCACGGATTCCCTGTGCCGAGATCGTGTTGTTGGCATAGTCAATGATGATCTCTTCAGCCTCAAGTTCAATTTCACCGTAGTGAATTTTGGCATCGCCATATAGCCAGATCATTTTTCCGTCAATCGTAGCCCGGATAGAATCTCTGGCAGAGTAGTTGATGGTAGTCTCTATATCACCTTTCGGGAGCAGGGTATCTGCTTTGACACCAACCGAGTCTGTGTAAACAGTGTCAGCCGGATTGAATGTGGTATCGTTTTGAAGGTTAACGGAGTCTGGCTTATAGGGTAGCGGCCCGGCAGGATTTTTTATAGGTCTTTCCTGGGCTCTAGCCGAAATGGTGAAGAGAAAAAGTATAGAAATAAGAATAACGAAATACCGCACAAGCCCCGATTTGAAGGTCGAATTTTTAGGTTTTAGGGAAAAATTCACAATTTTGCGTAAAGTTATTCTAAATACTTTTACAATCGAACTGGGCCCCGGGATAATTGGTGCAGCAGCATTGGATTTTAGCAATAACCTTGCTAAAAATTCTGGTGTTTAAAAAAACTGGTATGAAGAGACGAGAATTTGTTCAAAAATCATCCGCCCTGGTCACTTTACCATTCTTCCCGCGGCAGCGAGAATTTAGAGTTCGAACCGTGGTGCTGGATCCGGGCCACGGTGGCAAAGATCCTGGTACAGTAGGTAAGACGCTGAAAGAAAAGGACGTAGTGCTCAACATCGCCTTGAAGGTGGGCGAATACATTGAGAAAAATGTACCGGACGTAAAAGTTGTCTACACGCGAAAAACTGACAAATTTATCGAGTTGAATGAACGTGCGGCCATTGCCAATCGCAACAAGGCTGACCTTTTCATTTCCATTCATGCCAACGCTATCTCCAACCCTAAGATTTATGGAACAGAGACGTGGGTGATGGGTTTACATAAGTCGGAAGAAAATCTATCGGTCGCGAAACGTGAAAACTCCGTAATCCTTTATGAGGAGAATTACGAAGAACACTATGAAGGTTTTGACAATAGCCCTGAATCCTACATCCTTTTTACCTTGATGCAGAATGCTTACCTCGAAAACAGCCTGATGCTCGCAGATAAAATCGAAAAGCAATTTAAGCAGAAGGCTGGGCGTCACAGCCGGGGAGTTAAGCAGGCAGGCTTTGTGGTATTGTATAAAACAGCCACCCCAAGCGTGCTGGTGGAAGCGGGATTTTTGAGTAATGAAAACGAAGAAAAATTTCTGGCAACAAAAAATGGCCAGGATTTAATCGCTTCGGGCATTTACCGCGCCTTCAAAGACTATAAAAGTGACGTAGAATCCCTAAATTGACCGCAAATTGTGAGTTTATACTCCGAGTGTTTCAAGTTTTCACAACACCAGTTCGGGAATTCATAATTTTAGGGCACCAAGTCGTGCCTCAACTAGCGTTATAACAATATCAGACTTAAGAACAGCAGGATGAATATCTCGAAGGAAGTTAAAGTTGGGCTTTTCATGATCCTCTCCCTGGTACTTTTGTACTTCGGATTTAATTTTTTGAAAGGAATAGATTTCTTTTCGTCCGACAACAAGTATTACGCCATTTACCGCAACATTGATAAGCTCACGGAATCAAATCAGATTTTTCTCAACGGTGCGCCTATTGGCCGGGTGAGTGAGATTATAATCCAACAGAATAAGAATCGCGTAGTTGTTGAACTATCGATAGACAGTGACATTGTGGTGACGCGGTCTTCCATTGCGGTTTTGAATGGAGAATTACTTGGTGGACGATTCATTACACTCGTAGTGGGAAAACCCGATGCGGAATTGAATCCTAAAGACACGATGCAAACAGAAGTTGCGAAAGGGCTTGCCGAACTCATCACCGAAAATGCCGAGCCTGTCGCTGCAAACCTTCAATCCACGTTAAAAAAGATAAACGGAATCCTTGATACATTAGGAACAAGCACGCGACTTCTTAATAATATGCTGACGGATTTTCAATCAACACCGAGGAACATCAATAATACGATTGCCTCCGTTCGTGGAAACCTCAACGAGCTTAGCGGAAAGTACGGAGCCGTGGGTGACAACCTGAACAAAACGCTCACCGACTTGCAACCAACGCTCAATAATTTCCGAACGCTGTCAGATTCATTGAAATCAATTCAACTGAATGGAACGATCAATAAAGCGCAACAGGCGATTACGAATCTGAACCAGACACTCGCCAAACTGAACAAAGGGGATAACACGGCTAGCAAGCTGTTAACCGATGATTCACTTTACGTAAACCTTAACAATCTGCTTTATAATCTCGACTCGTTAGCGACTCACTTCAATGAGAACCCACGGCACTTCATGGCCCCGTTAGGCAAGAGTCGTAAAAAGATCGAACGCGAGCTTGAACAGCAGCGCAAGGAAGGAAAGAACTAATTTTGTTTCATCACATCGATAACCGCTATGGTGTCGCATAGCTCTCATACTCTATGTCAAAAACCGATTTAGAATTCAACAAGAATGAAGATCAGTTCAAGCAACTTGTCTTTCAGCTTCGAACAAAGGAGAAAAAGGTAAAGGCAGGCGGTGGCGAGAAAAAAATAGAGGAGCAACATCAGAAAGGAAAACTAACGGCTCGCGAGCGCATCGAATACCTGCTCGATAAAAATTCGCAGTTTCTCGAGATCGGACTGTTGGCGGGAGAAGGCATGTACAAAGATGTTGGCGGATGTCCTTCCGGTGGCGTTGTCACTGGAATCGGTCATGTCGAAGGTCGGCTTTGCATGATTGTAGCCAACGATGCCACTGTTAAGGCAGGTGCCTGGTTTCCAATCACGGCCAAGAAAAATCTTCGGGCGCAGGAAATCGCCATGGAGAATCGATTGCCGGTTATTTATCTGGTCGATAGCGCGGGTGTCTTCCTGCCCATGCAGGACGAAATTTTTCCTGACAAAGAACATTTCGGTCGTCAGTTCAGAAACAACGCAAAGATGTCATCAATGGGCATTATCCAGATTGCCGCGATCATGGGCAGTTGCGTTGCCGGAGGCGCATACCTTCCCATCATGTCGGATGAAGCGATGATCGTAGATAAGACCGGTTCCATTTTCCTGGCGGGTTCTTATCTTGTCAAAGCTGCTATCGGTGAAGACATTGATAATGAAACGTTGGGAGGCGCAACAACGCACTGTGAAATTTCCGGTGTCACCGACAATAAGTTTCCAAATGATCAGGCGTGCCTCGATTACATCCGTTCATTGTTCAAAAAATTTGGAGCAACGGATAGAGCAGGCTTCGATCGTATAAAACCAAAGGCACCTAAGGAAGATGAGAAGGAACTCTACGGGATGTTTCCGCTCGATCGCGTCAAGCCTTACGACACACTTGAGGTAATTAAGCGTTTGGTTGATGATTCTGAGTTTGACGAATACAAAGCACTCTACGGAAAAACAATTATATGCGGCACTGCACGGATCGATGGCTGGGCTATCGGTATTGTTGCCAATCAGCGAAAAGTTGTCAAAAGCAAGAAAGGCGAAATGCAAATGGGCGGAGTGATCTATTCGGATGCAGCGGACAAGGCCGCGCGATTCATCATGAATTGCAATCAGCGAAAAATTCCATTGCTATTCCTTCAGGATGTTAGTGGATTCATGGTTGGAAGCAAAGCCGAGCACGGTGGAATTATTAAAGACGGAGCGAAGATGGTGAATGCGATGGCAAACTCCACCGTTCCGAAATTCACCGTCATCATCGGAAACTCGTATGGCGCTGGCAATTATGCAATGTGTGGAAAAGCTTATGACCCGCGATTTATTTTCGCATGGCCTACTGCACAGATTGCCGTGATGAGTGGACAGTCAGCTGCGAAAACACTCTTGCAAATCCGAGTGAATACACTGAAAGCACAGGGCCAGCAAATTACGAAGGAGGAAGAGGACAAACTGTTAAAAGAAATTACGGATCGCTACAACGAGCAACTTAGTCCCTATTATGCCGCTTCACGCTTATGGGTTGATGGGATTTTAGATCCTCTTGAAACGCGTAAAGCCATCTCCCTTTCACTCGAGGCCGCCAATCACGCACCTGTCGAAAAATTTAATGTCGGTGTCATTCAAACTTAATTGCCCATTTTATTGTAATTAATTTAGTGGAAGAAAATTTTTATCTTTCTACAAATTAAGGAGCTATAAAAGGGTTTGTGAATGGAGTCTAAGGAATTTAAAGCACTGGTTTCGTTGCTGGAAGATGAAGACGAACAAATTGTCTCGCATGTCCAGGAAAAAATTCTCTCGTTAGGAACGAGCATTATACCGGTGCTTGAAGCAGAATGGGAAAGTAATTTTAATTCGCAGGTACAGCGAAGGATTGAAGATCTTATTCACACCCTCCAGTATGAACTCCTCAAGGAGCGACTAAAGCAATGGTACGAAGGCGAAGAACAAGATCTCCTGACGGGCATGTGGCTTGTATCAACGTATCAATATCCTGACATTGAACTCCTTAAATTGAAGCAGGACCTGGAGCAAATCTATTATGAAACGTGGCTCGAATTCAAACCCGACCTCTATCCATTCGATCAGATTAAGCTCATCAATAGCGTACTCTTTAACAAACTAAAATTCGGAGCGAACACAAAGAATTTTCACTCACCTGGAAATTCGATGATCAATGTTGTACTCGAATCGCATAAAGGAAATCCGATTACGCTTTGTGTTATTTACATGCTTGTCGCACAGAAATTGAAGTTACCTGTGTATGGAGTGAACCTGCCGAATCTCTTCGTACTAACGTATAAAGATGATCGTACTCCTCAGTTCTACATCAATGCATTTAACAAAGGGTTGATCTTCTCAAAGCAGGACATCGAGAACTATATCAATGAGCTTCACCTCACTCCGCAGAGCTCATTCTTTGAACCCTGCTCTAACCTTGAAATCATCCGAAGAGTCCTGCGGAACCTCATCATGTCATTCGACAAAATGGGAGAACACGCCAAGGCTGAAGAAGTGAAAGAGCTATTGATGATCATTGCGGACGGAGGGGACCTGGGGGTTTAAGCACCAATAATCAAAAGCCAAAAAACAAAAAAGACAAATAGAAAATACTCAAGAGACCGTTGTCTTATTTGTCTGTCTGTAAACATCGACCGCCTTAACCATTGTTGACGAATTCAAACAAAAGCACACTGCTCCATTTGTTTTTTGATTATTGATCATTGGAATTACCCGCCTCAAGCCTACTTCATCTCCCTCATCAACTTACCCAACGTATCCAATCCTTTTCCGATCTTTTCACTCCATGGCATTCCGTAGCTGATGCGGAAACAGTTTTCGAAACTTCCTTGCGATGAAAAGATCTGACCGGGTGCAATTCCGATGTTATGTTTTAGTGCACGCTTGTGAAGCTTGTAAGCGTTGATTTTTTTATTCATCTCGATCCACAACGTGAAGCCTCCTTGAGGACGAGTGATACGCGTGTCTTCTGGAAAATATTCGCATACCCCCTGAACGTAGCGGAGCGACTGCGTGTGTAAGGCTTTTCGCAAATGGCGAAGGTGCAATTCAAATCTTCCTTTGCTGAGAAAATCTGCGACCGCAGCTTGTGCCAGTGTGTTAGTAGAGACCGTGTGCATCCGCTTCAGTTTGATCACTTTTTCTTTAAATCTTCCGGGCATCGTCCAACCGATGCGATATCCTGGCGCTAGTGACTTGGAAAAGGACGAACACTGTAGCACGAGTCCTTTCTTGTCGAATGATTTACAAGTCTTAGGACGTGTTCGGCCGAAGTAGAGTTCCCCGTAGATATCGTCTTCAATCAAAGGAATCTCCTTCTTAGCAAGCATTTCCACAAGACGCTTTTTATTGTCATCCGGCATGAGGCTTCCTAATGGATTGTTGAAGTTGCTCACAAACAAGCACGCTTTGATGTCAAACTTTGGAATGGCTTTTTCGAGGTAATCTAAGTCCACACCAGTGACAGGATTCGTTGGAATCTCCACCACCTTCAATCCGTGGCTTTCCATTATCTGGAAGATTGCAAAGTAGGTAGGGCTTTCAATAGCGATAGCATCGCCCGGCTTTGTAATGGCCTTGATACATAAAGACATCGCTTCGACAGCGCCTGCCGTTACAACAATATCATCTTCTGTTGGTGTTCCGCCCCAATTCAATGCCTGCCTTGCAATTTGTTTTCGTAGATTAATGTTGCCCTGAACATGCTCGTAATTCACGCAGCATGTTTTGGATTCGCGCAACACGTGCATCACAGCTTTGTTAAGTTTGGCCGTGGGGAGCAGTTCAACGGCAGGTGCACCCATTGAGAAACTCAGCAGTTTGTCGTTGTTCAGATCCGTGTAGACACTCATAATCATCTCGTCCACACTGACAGGCAGTGCATCGTCCGGTGGCTTGCAGGTCTTAGGAAGATCAAGTGCATGCTCCCGCGAATATTTTACATAGTACCCCGACTGAGGACGCGCTTCAATTAAGCCCTTGCTTTCGAGAAGATAGTACGCCTGAAATGCTGTACTCAAACTTATGCCTTGCTCCTTACTCAGCGCGCGCACCGAAAGAAGTTTGTCACCCACTTTCAATATCTTTCGCTCGATCTGAAGTTCGATCTTATCAGCTACTTCCACGTACTTATGATCGGTGCGGAGTTCGAGTATTTCCATAAAAAATAATTTAAGAATTAGGATTTAAGATTTAAGATTTAAATGCAGGTCAGAGATCAAGAACATGTGGCGGAAAAGTGCTTTGAGCCGACACGAAATCTTAAATCTCAAATCTTAATTCTTAAATCAACTTTAACTGATCTGGTTAAAATTAATAAAACTGAAACTGTTTTCCTTGCGTATAAAAAGTAAAATTTGATAATAATTTTTACGTAATCCTTCTCAACAACCCGCTAAGTCTCCACGAGCATGAAAACCATGTTAGTCGCTATGGTATTGTCTATTTTTTGCCAGCATACCACTCATGCATGGCAGGTCGATAGCACGCAGCATGACTCAACTGGAAGAGGATCCAAGCAACGATTTATCAGACGTGTTTCAACGCGCATTCACTCAATCGGCTTTTTTAATTTCTCAGGAAGAATTTGTTCAAATACTCCAGCCATCGATTTCAATTTAATGGGCGAGCGGAATGGATACGGTGTCAGTGTTTTTGCTGCAAAAGATCTTACGGATAACTATTCAGCCAATAACTTTACGTTCGCCATTCTGCATAAACGATTCGCAGTTTCTAATCGGATTACATTAACACCGAGCTTCGGAGCGGTGATAGACGGATTGACTCACCCACCGGGAGATCGCGTGTTCCTGGTTTCTGCATTCAAAGCATCATCACGCCTGACCATTGATGAAACTGCGTTGTTCGCAAACCTCTTGCAACGCGGTGAAGTAAAGGAATGGGTTAATCGCATCAGGTTTATCTACTCTCAGACCAATCACATTCAGTTTATTCTTTCGAGCTGGCATAATAATGCTGTGTTGGACAATTCGGAATATGTCTCGGGATCATTTCAGGCAGGTTATAATCGGATCGCCCTTGCCGATCACTTGTATCTGCAGACAGCGGTTTCCTTTTTTGTGATGGCGAAGAACTCTGACGAAGTTCCACTAAGAGAAAAGAATGGACTGCTACTAACGATTGGACTGAGTGTCGAATAAGTCACATTGTATTCCTGTCCAATTTGTAGTCGGGGTGCTGTTTCAGCCATTGACGTGCGGTCAATAATGCTGACTGATAGTTATCGACCAACAAGTCTCCTGACTCGTCCACTTTGATTGGGAACTTTTCGATTGCACCCGCCACGTGCTCCAGCACTCGGTAGGAACATAAGATTAACGTTTTCGAGTCAGGGTGAGATGATCTGCATTTATACTCATCACGCTGCAGAATCTTTTCAAGCTCGGCAAATATTTTGCGATTGCGGGTATAACAAAGGCCGGGAACTAAAGAACTCACGAAAGCATCATCGACCGTTGATGTAGAAATCTTTTCAAGAATAAAATTCACCGCATTTTCGTCTTCTAATCGCGCCAGCGCCAGGCGTGCATTCCACTTCAGCATGGGACTTATCGGTAGAATCAGCATTGAAGAAATTTTGTCCTTTGCAGCAGGGATTTCCAGAAAACCCGCTAGCCGAAACAGCAAGTCGAGATTTGGCATCCCCACCCGCAAATAACTAACAATCGAATCCTTGTTGACAGCCGAGAAGTCTGGCTTTGCAAATTGAATAACAGCGGAGCTCATTGCCCCGCTGATGCGAAGATTCGGATCTGGAATCGCGCGAACAAAATGATCCACTACAAGCATCCTGTTTTCCCTGGTTCTGCTCTTCAAACCAATCAGACGCATGAGATCGATAACACGAAACTGAAATTGCTCACGGGGATCCTTTCGATGAGAAATCAAATGCGTGATCAGCGCTTTCTCGTTCGTGAAATCATTCAGCACGGAAGGTGGTATTGGAGCTGAAGGATTGCTAACGATGTTATCCAGGTATTTTTCAAGATCCTGAACCGATTGCTGCGCTAGTACAGCCACACCACTGAGGCAAACAAGAATAAATGTATAGGCGAAGGCTTTCATGAATTTTTCACTTTTAAATTCTTAATTGAAAACTGGAAGTCAGCGCGTTTCCTTTAGGCCGAACACTTTTATCTCGTAAAAATTTCAAAAATGCGCGCGGGAAACTAAATGTCAGAGCTCTATTTGTGTCTGAAAGTGTTCAAACCATTCGAATGAACATCTTTAAAAATTCGCGAAAAAAGGGTATATTAGGTTCCTCCCATCAACCCCCCGAAATTTATGCCTCTCTTCATGGATTTCCACAAGTTTGACCGCGTCACCGTTGAGGAAGTGAAGACAGCCCACATAGCGGATCAGGCAATTCAAGATCAATATGGCGTGCGTTACTTGCAATTCTGGGTTAACGAAGAAGCAGGAACCGTATTCTGCCTGACCGAAGGCCCCGATAAAGAATCATGTGAATTAGTGCATAAGATGGCGCACGGAAACACCGCCTGCGCATTAGTAGAGGTGGAGCCTGGTTTCTACAAAATGATGATGGGCGAACAACATCACCTCGATCACGGACTCGTGAGCAAAGAAGATGGAACGCTCGATCTTGGCTACCGAACTATCCTTTGTGTCCGGACCAACATGATATCAGGCCGACCCGATGAAAGCGATGCAAAAGAAACTGTGGCTGAACGGATCAACTTTTTTAACGGCAGACTTGTTCGGTGGGACCATGATGAAAGTGTCGTGGGAGTCTTTAATGACTCCATTGATGCGATTAAATGTGCGACTGCGCTGCAAAAAGTTGCCGCGAAACAGAAGTTCAGCGTGCGCATTGGTGTTGCTACGGATCAGCCCGTTACAAAAGATGGTGATTTCTTCTCCGAAGCGATACAACATGCAAACCATCTGTCAGTGACCGCACGAGAAAACGAAATCATCATTACCAACCTCACAAAAAGACTCATTCCGGAAGGAGTAATTAAATCAGGTGAAAAAATGATCCATCTGATAGACGAACCCGACCTGGCTTTGCTTTCCAGTTTTTTATTGACAACCGAGAGACACCTTGCGGACGAATCATTTACGATTGATTCGTTGTGTCATGAAGTTGGTTTAAGCAGACCTCAACTCTACCGAAAAATCACTTCATTAAGTGGCCGGGCCCCCAATGATTTCGTGCGCGATATCCGAATTGAAAAAGCGCGCACGCTTCTCAAACGAAAGACAGGAAATATTTCGCAAGTGGCCATGCAGGTCGGCTACAATAACCCATCATACTTTGCAAAGTGTTTTACTGAGAAGTACGGAATTACGCCATCCAAATTTGTTCAGCAGAGCGGGCGATAAGCCGTGCCTGAATAGTTAGTGTTAGTCTTTGATCAGGAATTGATAGACTTCGGTACGCTGGGAATCCAACTTCGTATCGCGTTCGCGTATTTCATGTGAATACGTGCACTTCCTCCAAAAATCATTACTATGGAAACACTATCCGTACAACCTAAAAAATCCAGCAAGGTAGACGAAAAGCAACTCCTTGACTTCAAATCTGCTATCCGCGGACAACTGATTACGCAACAAGACGATTCGTATGATGAAGAACGAACCGTCTATAACGGAATGATCGACCGGTATCCAGATTACATTGTTAAGTGTCGCGATGTAGCAGATGTCATTCACTCGGTGAATTTCGCGCGCGACAATAATCTTCTCACAGCAGTACGTTCTGGTGGACATAACGCGGGTGGCCTCGGTGTGGTTGATAAAGGTATTGTTATCGACTTGTCATTGATGCGGGGCACGCGGGTCGATCTCAAGAATAATACGGTGCGAGCTGAGGGTGGGTGCCTGTTGGGTGACATCGACCATGCCACGCAAGCTTTCAACAAGGCAATTCCTACGGGCATCCTCTCGACTACCGGAATCTCCGGCCTTACGTTGGGCGGAGGGCTCGGCCACCTGTCGCGCGCCTATGGACTTGCTATCGACAACATAATCGAAGCTGACGTTGTACTGGCAAATGGAAAACTTGTGACAGCATCAGAAAAAGAAAATGCAGACTTGTTCTGGGCGATTCGCGGTGGCGGGGGAAATTTTGGAATCGTTACATCATTTCTGTTCCGACTTTCCGATGCCGGGACGGTGTATGGAGGTCCGATGTTGTGGCACATTGAAGACGGAGAAGAGATGATGCGGTTCTACCGCGACTTTATTCTTAAAGCACCAAATTCGATATACTGTTATTTTGCGCTGTTGACGGTTCCACCAGTTCCAATTTTTCCGCAGGAGCTGCACCTGAAAAAAATGTGTGGCGTTGTGTGGTGCAACGTGGGTGACCTTGAGAAATCGAAAAAAGCTGTAGATCAGTTCCGCGATTTCAAAAAGCCTGCACTCGATTATACAGGACCAATTGCCTTTAACGCTCTGCAATCCTTGTTTGATGGCCTCTATCCAAAAGGTCTGCAATGGTATTGGAAGGCCGACTTTGTAAAAGATCTGACAGAAACAGCAATTCGGTTAAATATCAATTACGGAATGAAGCTTCCGACCACGCATTCAACGATGCACCTCTATCCTATCAATGGCGCGTGTCATAAGGTTGGCAAAAAGGATACAGCTTTCCGGTATCGCGATGCAAACTGGGCGCAGGTAATTGTAGGCATTGATCCGGAACCAGGGAACCGCGAGAAGATCTCACGGTGGGCGAAAGAATACTGGGAGGCTATGCATCCACATTCCGCGGGTGGCGCTTACATCAACTTTATGATGGAAGAAGGGCAGGAAAGAGTGAAGGCATCCTATGGTGACAACTATGAAAAGCTTGCAAAGATTAAAGCGAAGTACGACCCTCAAAACTTTTTTAGGGTAAACCAAAATGTTGTTCCTGCAAAGTAGCAGCAATGCATTTACTACAAACCCCACCGTGTAAAGCAATGCATGCATCGGGACGCTTATTTTTTACTAAGCTGATCCTGAAGTATGCATTCGCTTTTATGGCCCTATGTATAGCATCACCTTTACTAGCGCAGCGTCTGCCTGGCACCGAGCTCATCGTGAAAAAATCGACCGGGCCCATTAAGCTGGACGGTGAACTCAACGAACCGGACTGGGTGAACGCTGTTGCCGCTGACAAATTTTTCCAAAATTATCCCAACGACTCGTTGCCAGCCACCAATCAATCTGAAGCATTCCTCACGTTCGATGACCGATATCTTTACTTCGCCTTCAAGTGCTATACGAAGAAGCCGATCACCCAAAACATGCGGAGAGATTTTGGCAACGCGCTCGTGCTGCATGACGTAATCTACCTAAACGTTGGCGGGTTCGCAGACAAAGCTAATGGAAATTGGTTCGGTGTATCCTATCCTGGCGTTCAATACGATGGGGCAATTTCCAATGGCGGTGATTCGGAGAACAGCTATACGGATTTCTGGGATGCAAAGTGGTATACGAAAACCAAAAAGTTTGATGGCTACTGGGTGGCTGAGTCTGCCATTCCCTTCAAGTCATTCCGCTACAGCAATAGCGTACCACTCGACATCAATTTTCTCCGCGGTGATGCATCTACCAATGAACGCTCACACTGGGTACGAGTGCCTGTACAATACATGGTGGGCACACAGGCTTTCCAGGGAAAAATGAAAACGGATCATCCGCTGCCAACGCCCGGAAAGAATGTAGTCGTTATCCCCTACTCTACGTTCTCGTCCACCCGAGAAAACGACCAAACCTCAACCGAGATGAAAGGTGGCTTCGATGCAAAGATAGGAATCGCCACTGCAATGAACCTTGATATCACACTCAATCCGGATTTCTCGCACGTAGAAGTGGATCAGCAAATCGTAAATTTCACACGGTTTGAGTTTAACTTTCCAGAACGAAGGCAGTTTTTTCTTGAGAACAGCGATCTCTTCGGACAGCTTGGCCTGCCATTCGCGCGGCCTTTTTTTACAAGGCGAATTGGCCTTGCCTCCGACTCAACAGGAACACTTAGAAAAGTTCCAATCCTTTATGGTGTGCGTTTCAGCGGAAAGCCATCGAATGCGTGGCGAATAGGAATCATGAATTTGCACACCCGGCAACAAGAGTCGATTGGTTTGCCCGACCAGAACTACACGATGGGCGTAGCGCAGTATCGTGTTTTGTCACGGTCATATTTCTCCTTGTTCTACATCAACAAACAAAACGTAAATGTTAGTGAACGTGATAGTTCACGTTACCTGCACCCGGATCTATGGTATCAGGAAGATGAAAGCGGCTCAGCCAAATTCATCAACCGCTTCAATCGTGTTGCAGGTGCAGAGTTCAATCTGCTTACCACGAGTAACAAATGGTCAGGCAAAATATTTTATCACCATGCAATGAACTCGTTCAAGGAGAACAAACGTGGCTCCTATGGACTCATCAGCGAATACAATACACGCGACTGGGGACTTCGGTTTATTCAACAATCAACCGAAAGAAATTTTCGCGCTGAAACGGGTTTTGTTCCGGCCCTAAACATCTACCATGGTTTCCACAATTCGACACTCCGTATGAGGCGCTCCTATTATCCCATCAACAGAAAGTTGATAAAGGCGGAACCATATGCCGAAGGAAATATTAATCTTGTCGCGGACGGCTCCTTAACAGATCACTCGATGATGGTTGGAACGCAGTTCTTCTTTCTAAATCAGGCTTCGATCAAAGCCGAGGCACGAAACTGGTTTCAAAAATTACCGATGGATTTTAACCCAATTAATCCTACCGGTGACAGCACCTTGCTGAAAGGGCAACAATTCTCCTGGCGCGATGCAGACATACAGGTATTTAGTGATCCGCGAAAAAAATTAAGTTACTCGATCGGGTATGGAGTTGGTGGCTTTTACAATGGAAATCGCCAATCCTATTATGGTGAATTGGTTTTCAGAACGCCACCGTATGTAACACTTTCAGCAATCTTTAACTACAGCCGCATAGAACTTCCTGAAGCCTATGGACAAGCAGGTTTCTTACTCGTAAGCCCGAAGATCGACATTACATTTACGCCCAACCTTTTTCTAACCACGCTACTTCAATACAACGACCGGTTTGATAATGTGAATCTGAATGCCCGCCTTCAGTGGAGATATAAACCACTGTCCGATCTTTTCATCGTTTACACAGAGGATTATTTTCCAAACGGATTTGCAAGTAAACAACGTGCCCTCGTCTTCAAGGCAACATACTGGCTGAATTTATAAGGCTACGAAAACGTTGACAGCGCCAAGCATCGTTGGTTGTCCGCACATTTTCGTACCTTTAACAAACCCTCTTCTATGAGTTCAGTCGACTTCAAAACAACAAACTACTTCAGCGGGATGCCTTACATTCTCGGATTTATCCTGGCACCTGCTGGCCTTCTACTTCTATTTTCACCTCAGCCGGTTGTTGGTGGAGGCCTGCTCTTAACGGGAGTCCTAATCCTGACCTGTCATTACAGGTTGCACATTGATTTCAACAAAAAGGTCTATACGGAGTATCTATTTCTACTGGGGTTGAAAACAGCGCAAGAGAAAAAATCATTTCGTGCGATCGAATACGTTTACATCAAACCGACCAAAGTAAGTCAGACACTGAATTCACGAGTGTCCTCCACTACTATCCAAAAAGTTCAGTTTGATGGGTACCTGAAATTTTCTGACGAAGACAAAGTACATTTGATGACGTTAGACAATAAAAGTAGCCTTCGCAAACGCCTCGACCCGATTGCCGCCACATTAAATACAAAAGTTATCGACTACTCCATCGGAAATGCTTCTGAAGTAAACTGAGCACTGATGCAAACGCTTTACTTCACTTTATTACAAGTCCGTGGATGGCGTTCGGGCGGAGAGTATTCTACTCCTTACGATAGCACGCAAGGTGTCCCATCCATTGTATTCATTGGCTTTTGGGTGCTGATCCTCCTGTTCGGGATCCGACTGGCATGGGAGTATCGCGACAAAATATTTCCAAAAAACGAAACACGAAGAAAATCATCAGTTAAACCATCAAATAAAAGAAATGAGCGTTGACGAATTTTTGACCAATACCACTCACCCACTTAAAAACGAGCTCCTTGCACTGCGCAAAATTATTGCACAAAGCAATCCAAAATTGACCGAGCAGATCAAATGGAATGCGCCAAGCTTCTGTGATGACGGAGATGATCGCATAACGTTTAACCTCAGCAAGAAAGATTCAGTACTGATTATCTTTCACCGTGGAGCAAAATCAAAAAAGCTACAGCTGAAATCGCCCTTACTCACAAAACATGCTGAGCTTCTCGATTGGCCGGCACCAGATCGCGGAGTAATGAAATTTTCAAGTATGGCTGAAGTAAAAGCGAGAACAACCGCGTTAAAAGCAATCACGAAAGACTGGATCACACTGACCGCCAACAATGCAGCTTAATCATCGACTTGCCCAGGAGCGCGACCTCCAGCCAGTGTTTGAACTATACATGGAGCCCAGCGCAAATGCATTCCTCACGTTCGACCCAATGTCGATCCAGGATTTTGATCCGACTTTCAAATCGATGCTTGCCGATAAGAATCTCTATGTTTCTGAATCAGCAGAGAAGGTTATCGCCACCTATCGACTCATTCAGAAAGCGCACAGACAGTCGCACATTCTTTATCTTGGTGGATTCACGATAGACAAATCATACAAGGGGCGGGGCCTGGGATTTCAAATCCTCGAACACATCAAAAAAGAAGCCCAATCACGCCAGATGAAGCGAGTCGAGCTGACCGTAGACACAGAAAATGTGATAGCTATAAATTTGTATCGTAAGATCGGATTTGAGATTGAAGGCAAACTGAAAAACAACTATCGTCTTGCCACCACGGGAAAATATTATGACGAATATCTTATGGCCTTACTGCTTCAATAAGCGGTATACGGTTGGTCGCCTGTCGCCTTCGCGCAACGATGGCGATAAAAACGTCCAAGTGTAAGATTTCGGGAAAGATCGCTGCACGCAATTTGATGCGTGTTGCTAATTTCGATTGTAAATCTCACTACCAAAATGATCAACAGCACACGTGAAGAACACGCCATTGTCGTTCACTTTAAGTACAGCAAGAAAACCTTAGACGCCCTGCACCAACTCGAAACGCAGCTCTCTCGTATCATCGAGGAGAATTCGCTCGGTGAATATGACGGCCATGAGATTGCAAAGGACGCAAACGGATTCCTCTACATGTATGGATCAAATGCCGAACATATGTTCAAAGCTGTGAAACCCGTCCTCGACCAAACTGATTTTATGAAAGGCGCAATTGCTCTTCTTCGCTTTGGAGGACCTGGTGCTTCTGACATCGAGGTTGAAGTGGGCACAGACTAATCTCTCCGTTTTGTAATTCTATTTCCTTTTCAATAATTTCAGTCATGCAAGAGATTGAAAAGGAAACGTATGATTAGCGTAAGACGTGCAAAGCGCTCTGAC
>DASWTM010000079.1:0-2644 GCA_036402115.1 Chryseosolibacter sp. | reverse complement strand
AACAACTGATTTCCTGATCGAAGACGAGTCGGAAGAGGCAACCACTAAGGCTGAAAACAAATTGAATGAGGGTCTTAGCAACATTGAAGGGAATAAGGGCGAGATTCTTAGTCGTTATAAAGTGACGCCAACCATTGCAAGCGACATCCGTGATTCAGCGGTGTCGGCCCTTGGTATTGCGATGGCGTTGATGTTCTTGTATATCCTGATCCGTTTCCGCAAGTGGCAGTTTGCGCTGGGCACGATGGTGAGTTTGGTTCATACCGTACTGGTGGTGGTTTCATTGTATTCCTTGCTAGGCACTATCATGCCGTTCTCTATGCAAGTGGATCAAGCGTTTGTGGCAGCGATCCTTACGGTGATTGGTTACTCCATCAACGATAGCGTGGTTGTGTTCGACCGCGTGCGCGAATTCTTGACAGGTATGAAGAGTGGTGAGAGTACGCCTACAGTAATCAACAATGCCTTGAACGACACATTAAGCCGTACATTGATCACAGGTATGTCGACAATCTTCGTAATCATCATCCTGTTTATCTTCGGTGGTGAAACGATCAAAGGATTTACCTTCGCAATGTTGATCGGTGTGTTGATCGGTACGTATTCATCACTTTGCATTGGTACTCCGGTGTTGGTTGACTTCTCTACAAAGAAAGCTGACCGTAAGTTGGAACCAGCGAAGGTGTAAAATAGTCACTAGTCATTAGGCACTAGTCACTAGTCATTAGGCACTAGTCACTGGTCATTAGTCACTAGTCATTAGTCATTAGTCATTAGTCATTAGGGAATGCAAGGGCCCGGGCGTGAGTTCGGGCTTTTGCTTTTTAATTAGGAATTAGGCATTAGGCATTAGGCATTAGGAATTGGGCATTAGGCATTAGCTAGTCAATGGTCACTAGTCGTTAAAAATGCAAAAGTGTGGGAGTGGGTTTTGGTTTTGCTTTTTGAAGGAATGGGCATTGTGGGCATTGCGGTGGTTCACGTCACCCCCGGCCCCTCTTCTGAAGGAGAGGGGAGTTTAAAGGGTGTACTAAATTGTTCCCTTCTCCTTTAGGAGAAGGGTTAGGCCTGCCTGCCGGTAGGCAGGGATGAGGTGAATGAGCCGCGCGGGTGCTATTCAATACCTCGCTTAACCAGGAAATCTGTCAGCTTGCTGACTGCAATGGCTCGGTGGCTGAGTTGATGTTTTTCCTCGAGGGACATTTCGCCAAAGGATTTTGTATGGCCTTCTGGGATGAAGACTGGATCGTAGCCGAAGCCTGCGGTGCCTTTGCGTTCGGTGGTGATTGTTCCTTTAACGATTCCTTCGAAGGTGTAGATTTTATCGAGGCCGATTAGGGTGATGATGGTTCGGAATTGTGCGCGCCTGTCGGAAATTCCGGAAAGATTTTTTAGCAGCAGGTTGATGTTGTCATCAGAGTTTTTGTGTTCGCCAGCGTAGCGCGCGGAGTATACGCCTGGAGCATTATTGAGAACGGGAACTTCGAGTCCGGTGTCGTCAGCGAAGCAGGGGATGCTGAAATTGTTGTAGACGTATTCTGCTTTTTGTAAAGAGTTGCCCTCTAACGTATCACGTGTTTCGGGCAACTCTTCAAAGCATCCGATGTCGTTAAGACTGAGGATGGTAATTTTATTTTTTATCGCGAAAGCGACTTCTTGGATTTTGTGTTTATTGTTTGTGGCGAAACACAATCGCATGGCTACAACACTTCAAGGAGATCGATGTCTACAATGATGTTTGAATTAGCAGGCACGACTATGGTGTTGCCATCGACAGCATTCTCAGTGCCGAAGGCTAAACCTGAAGGGACAAATATTCTCATTTTGCCACCTGCTTTCATTTTCATCAGCGCTATCTGCATGCCGTGAATATAATCAACGACAAAGCTTGAAAAGTTCTCTGTTGGCTGTCGATCGTATGTGCCGGCTATTTTGGAATCGTCACTCAATAGTGTGATAGTCATCTTCAATTTCACTTTGCTGAACCAGGAAGGAGTTAGACCATTTCCCTGTTGTTGATTAATATATCGAATCCCACTAGGATCAGTTTCGGCAGTGATGCCTTTGTTTGCAAGGTAGGTGTTTATAGCCACGCTGTCTGACTTAAGTTTTTGAACCACGCTCGCGGGTTTCGCAGCGGAATTTATTTTTATGTCAAAAACAAGGGTTGAGTTTCCGGGGATCTTGGAATTCCCGGCCTCACCATAGGCGTAGTACGATGGGATGTAAAGTTTCGCTTCGGATCCTACGGGTAGTTTTCGCAGCGCAATTTGCCACCCAGGTATGTATTGGGCGACCGGTCCTTTCGTTGTCGATTCTTCAAACACCGCACCCGTGCTGAACAGCGTTCCTTTGTACTTAACATCCACGGTGCTGCTTGCCTGTGCAGGTAAGTCAGACCCCAGGTAAGATGAAACGATGCGAATACCGCTCATATCTTTTATATGGGTTATTGTATTCGATTCAAGATATTCGTCAATCGCATCGACTTCCTGCTCGAATTGTTTTCCAGTGTCAAAAACTTCCGGATCGTCTTTCAGACACCCCGTCATGACAAATGATAATGAAAAAAGTAGTGTTGTTACAATGGATGCTTTCGCGCTATTCATACTTTGGTTTATTTACATTGATTTGTCTGCGGATC
>DASWTM010000078.1:0-3893 GCA_036402115.1 Chryseosolibacter sp. | reverse complement strand
CCCACGGATTCCGCTAAATCGCAACGTGTATGGACAGGGTTGAAAAAACACCTGTCGAACACGAAGTGCAATGAACTGTATAAAAGCTTTCTATCGGAGTTACCGGAAATTGAACAGATTCTTTCCGACTTCATTCGGTATGTGTTTGCGCACCACAAAGGAGTGGAAAATGACCTCGGGCACCCGGGCGTCATTGCTATCTCACAGATAGCCCACAAAGTGCATCGTGAAAAACACAGGATGGAAGCATTCATCCGGTTTCAACTGACGAAGGATGGAATTTACTTCGCAACCATCAGTCCAGACTTCAATGTGATCCCGCTAATCGTCCGTCACTTCAAAGACAGGTACGCAGATCAACGGTGGCTGATCTATGACGACAAGCGAAATTATGGAATTCACTATGATCCAAAGACCAGTTCTGTCACGGAGGTGATCATCGACATGAAGCCGGAAGCAAAAGCCGAATTCCTTCCTGCCACTGTTTGCCATGAAGACGAACTCGAATGGCAAAAACTATGGAAAGGATATTTTACGAGTGTTAATATCGCATTGCGCAAAAACAAAAAGCTGCATATTCAACATGTACCGATGCGCTATTGGAAATACCTGACTGAGAAGCGCGACCTCTAAGCCAACTCAGCTTTGAGATATTTGGCTGTGCGGCTTGCTTTTGACTTGATAATTTCCTGAGGCGGTCCTTCACTGACAACCTTCCCTCCTTCATCTCCCGCACCCGGACCGATATCAATAACCCAGTCACTAGACGCAACCACGTGCATATCATGTTCAACAACGAGAACTGTGTTTCCAGCATCCACTAATCCATGGAGTTGTTTGAGTAGCTTTCTTACATCGCTGGGGTGAAGTCCGGTTGTTGGTTCATCTAAAATGTAAAGTGTATCGCCACGCTGTGTGCGCTGCAGTTCTGTTGCCAGCTTTATACGTTGGGCTTCACCGCCTGACAGTTCAGTGGCAGACTGGCCCAGGCGCAAATAACCAAGCCCTACCTCCTTAACCACAGACAGCGCACGATGAATGTGTGGCTCCTCATCAAAGAAAGTCGCGGCTTCGTCAACGGTCATTCCGAGCACGTCAGCGATACTCTTGTCTTTATACTTTACTTCGAGTGTCTTAGCATTGTAGCGAGCCCCCTGACAGACCGGGCAAGGCGTATAAACACTGGGCAAGAACAGCAATTCAACCATCACGAACCCTTCTCCTTCGCAGTTTTCACATCTGCCTTTCGCCACGTTAAACGAAAATCGACCTGCGTCATACTTCCGGGCCTTCGCCACCTTCGTTGATGCAAAAAGTTTTCGGACGTGATCAAACAATCCAGTGTAGGTGGCGAGGTTGGATCGTGGCGTTCGTCCAATTGGTTTCTGATCAACGACCACCAATCGCTTAATGTGTTCCATCCCGGAGACAATTTCCCCTCCCAGTGTTTGCACCGCTTCATTTTCTAGCGGGTCACCTTCTGATTCTTCAGGCTGGATATCATGCCCGAGATAGTCCGCCACAAATTCTACAAGTACCTGACTGACGAGGCTGGACTTGCCAGAACCAGAAATTCCAGTAACACTCGTGAAGACGCCCAATGGAAAACTCACATCGAGGTTTGAAAGATTATTGCGTGTGACATCCTTCAACCGCAGCCATCCGGAGGGTTCGCGCAACGGCCGCGCTACTGCATTATGATCGTATCCGAATAAATAAAGGCGCGTTTGCGATTGCTCTACCTTCTCCAAGCCTTCCAACGGACCGCTGTACAGAATCTCACCTCCGGCCTCCCCTGCTGAGGGACCAACATCCACAATCCAGTCAGCATGACGGATGACATCCAGTTCATGCTCCACAACAAAAATGGAATTGCCTGCAGCCTTCAAACCATCCAGTGCACGAAGCAGTGCTTCTGTGTCTGCCGGATGAAGGCCAGCGCTGGGTTCGTCCAATACATACACAACACCGAAGAGATTTGAGTGAACTTGAGTAGCCAACCGGAGGCGTTGTAGTTCACCTGGAGAAAGTGTTGGTGTGCTGCGATCCAATGTCAGGTAGCCCAGACCAAGATCCAATAACACATGTAGCCGTGATAAGATGTCTTCCGAGATCCGCTGGGCGACAATTTGTTTTTCAGGATGATCATGATGCTTTGGCTCTGCCTTCTTCTCCGCATACGGCTTGAGCAGGGTCGCGAGTTGCTTCATCGGTAAGGCAGAGATCTCCGCGATATCATGTCCAGCAAATTTTACCGAGAGCGATTCTTTTCGAAGCCGTTTGCCCTTACACTCCGGACACTCCGTACTTAGCATGAATTGAGCAACCCGTCTTTTCATGAGTTGGCTCTGTGTTGTGGCGAAAGTGGTCATCACATATTTTTTCGCCCCGATGAATGTTCCCATATAACTCGGTTCCATCTTCGACTTCAGCGCCTGCTTCACTTCACGAAGGTTGAAGCCGGCATAGACTGGAACCACCGGTTGCTCATCGGTAAATAAGATCCAATCGCGATCCTTCTTCGGAAATTCACGCCACGGTTTATCAATGTCGTAACCCATTGTTGTGAGAATGTCGCGGAGATTCTGTCCCTGCCATGCCGAAGGCCACGCAGCAATGGCTTTCTGGCGAATCGAAAGTGAATCATCCGGCACCATTGATTTTTCCGTCACATCGTAAATTCTGCCTAGTCCATGACACGTAGGACACGCGCCTTCCGGAGTATTGGTTGAAAAAGACTCAGCATACAGTATCGATTGGTTTTTTGGATAGTCACCGGCACGGGAATAAAGCATGCGCAGAAGATTGGAAAGCGTGGTAACACTTCCCACCGAAGACCGCGTTGATGTTCCACCACGTTGTTGCTGCAATGCCACGGCTGGTGGAAGACCGAAGATATCATTGACCTTAGGAACAGACATCTGGTGGAACAATCTTCGCGCATAAGGCGAGACAGACTCGAGGTATCGTCTTTGCGCTTCCGCATAGAGCGTTCCAAAAGCGAGTGACGACTTACCCGATCCTGAAACGCCTGTAAACACTACCAGAGCGTTGCGGGGAATCTGCAGCGACACATTCTTGAGATTATGTTCGCTTGCCCCTCGAACTTCAACGAAACCCGATGGTTCAGTTGAAGCATTTGCATCTTTCACCATACATCCATAACGAAAAAATAACATGCCGGTTCTCTGCCATCCACCACAGCCTGAATTTTAGTACATTTAAGTATGTCGCTGCGTGAAGTAATCAACACAGGAAAGGTGGATGAACTTGAGGATTTGCTCAAAAGCAATCCATCGCTTGCTAACCAGGAGATTGCGTTATCTGGCAATCCTGCCCTGGCGCATCCCCTGCACCGGGTTTGTGATGGTGTATTCAATGGAAATTACACTGAGGCAACAGCGACCGAAATAGCAAAGATACTACTAAAGCATGGCGCGAGTGTGAATCCAAACAAAGCATCCGGCAACGATTCTCCACTCACGGCTGCGTGTAGTTTGCATTGTGATCAGCTTGCCCTTTTATACATCAATGAGGGCGCAGACATCGACCATCAGGGTTGCCACGGAGGTACCGCGCTACATTGGGCCTCGTGGTGTGGACGGGATGTTGTTGTGAAAAAACTTGTAACGATGGTCCGCGACATCAACCAACGTTGTATTGACTTCAAATCAACACCTTTGTTCTGGGCGCTTCATGGCTATCGCTTTGGCGGAGCGCGAAATAAATTCAATCAGGTAAACTGCGCTCGTATTCTTCTCCAACATGGAGCCGATCCTTCCATTCCAAATTTCGAAGGCTACTTACCCCACCAACTCCTCGAACCCGAAGACACAGAACTCAAAGCGCTATTCGATCCGAAAAACTAGCCCTCCATTTCGCCATAGCCATAG
>DASWTM010000077.1:0-19829 GCA_036402115.1 Chryseosolibacter sp. | reverse complement strand
CATGATGCGGAACGCGATCACCCGGTTAAAATTCCTATGGGACAATTCGATTGTGCCGCCCCTGACTGAGGGCGTCATCAAGATTACTGTTCCGGCAGTGAAGTGAACAGGCACTTCGCAGATTTGGAAGCCCAAGTCATTTGTCATTAGTCATTAGTCACTGGTCACGAGGCATTTTGAAGATCCCGGTCGTAGCGTAAGTGGAGCATCGGGAAGGAATTCGGAATTAGGAATTAAAAATTAGAGGTGAGGGATCGATTAGTCTCGAATGGCATCGAATGCAGTCAGATAGGATAACGTCTTTAAATCCGACAACATTGCGTGAAGTAAGAAATACGCAGCTAAGCGACCTTCCCAAGATAATTGATCTGTTCGAGGCATCGATCCGGTACCAAGAGTCGAAGAAGTATCCGGTATGGAAAAACTACGATAAGGCAGCGATTGAAAGAGACATTCTGCAAAAGAATCACTACGCTATCTTCATCGATTCAGAAATGGCGATTGTCTTCAGCGTTTGTTATACCGATAAAATCATATGGCGAGCGCTTGACAAAGGCGACTCAATTTACCTCCATCGCATTGTGGTGAATCCCGATTTTAAAGGTCAAAAATTATTTGCCGATATTTTGGAATGGTCTGTTGCCCATGCAAAAGCAAAAGGTCTCAAGGCCGTCCGTATGGACACCTGGGCCGCGAACCAGAACATCATTAATTACTACAAGGCATTCGGATTCAGCGTCATCGAAAACTTCACAACCCCCAATGTGCCTGAACTGCCTGTGCATAACCGAAACCTGGCATTGACGTTACTGGAGTACAAAACATAGCGTTTATGCGGTGTAACGAGGGCGATTAAACTTTTTTTCGTTGCCACTCATCCATACAATATCAATATGTCAGGCTATCAACGTGCGTAAATTATTATCATCCGCCTTCCTCATTATTCTGTCTGTGTCCATCTCCCATTCACAGCTTTTGTTATCCGGGAAGATATTTCAGAAAAACAATAATCAACCCCTGGCCTATGCTAACATAGGAATCTTCGATCATAACGTGGGAACCTTGTCAAATCCTGATGGAACCTTTGAGCTTTCGTTCCCCGATCGACTTCGCCAAGACACGCTGCAGGTATCTGCATTAGGATTCGAAAAAATTTCCCTTCCGATTAACACGATCACTGACAAACGAAATATTGTAGTCCGGTTAAAAGAGCGCCCCGTAAGACTCGACCCTGTGGTTGTTAATGCGAGAAAAGAACAAGACATTTGAACTTGGCAACGATTCCTTCAATGGCGGTGTACTGGAAACTGATACTGCTTATGCGGGCGGTTCAACCGCGCTCCTTATCGCAAACGAAGGTGCTGATCGTGATAAGGACCTCGAATTTCCTCTCTATGTGCAATCGGCAAGGCTTCGCATTCTGAAGAATAATCTTTCCACTATGAAATTTCGGGTTAAGCTGAACGAAGTTGATACTGCCTCTGGTAGACCCGGTGCAGATATTCTAACCTCCAGTGTAATTGTTGAATCCGCTGCACGCAAGGGTTGGCTGGAGTTTGACTTGTCTTCCTACAACATCATTGTGAGTGGACCGTTCTTTGTAACCTTCGAACAGATTCTGAATGTCGAAGACCGCACCGCGATTGCCGATGGTTACAGAGATTTCATGAGGAGGCATCCTGAAAACCTTCGAATCGACACGGTCGAGTTTGATGGCGGGAAGGAAATCCGAAAGACAATGACCGGAAGTGCCATTGATTTACCCGGCACGTTTATTTCCATTAGAAAATCTGAAAAGCATGGAAAAGATCGAACGTGTTATGTTCGGGAGACAAGCTTCGGTGAATGGACGAAAGTCTCCGGCATTGTAACTGCCACCGTTACGTTGAGCAATCAACATCGCGTGGTGAATAAGAATAAATAGAGCCGTTGTCAATCGATCTCGACCACTTTCTTGTTATGTAGCCTGCGCATGTCGGGAGGCACAATTTCCAGAATCCCTTGCTTCAATGTTTCAATTAACCTGCCTTTAACGTAGTCCCGATGCGTCACCAGACTGACTTCTCGTGCCGGTGTTGGCTCTTTTAACCGCTTAACCAACTTGCGTTGCGCCTTTGTAAATTCCATTACCGCCAACTCGGGAAGAATGGTGATGCCATCACTTTTGTCCACCATGCGCTTCAACGTCTCGATGTTGCCGGTCTCGTAGCGGAAGTGAAAATCACTTCGCTTGCGAAGTTCACACAGATTTAAAACTTGTGAACGGAAACAGTGTCCTTCTTCCAGTAGCCAGAGCTTTTCAGGATCAATCTCATTCGGCAACACATATTTCTTATCGACCAACGAGTTCCTCTTTGAAACGTAAACGAAAAGCTCTTCATAAAATAGGATATGCTCTTTAATCGATGTATCGGCCAACGGTGTCACTACTATTCCGCAGTCGAGGCGATTGTTCTTTAACTCCGAAATCACTTCCTCAGTGATCGCTTCTTTGATAATAAGATTGATCTGCGGATACTTTTCGCGGACATATTTGTATAACGGAGGAAGCAGGTATGGCGCAAGTGTAGGAATAATTCCGATCCGCAGTTCTCCTGTAAGAGAATCTTTCTGATCGGTAATGATCTGCTTAATGAAATTCGCTTCCCGCAGGACGATACGAGCCTGGGCGATGATCGTGGCTCCCACCTCCGTAGGTATCACAGGCTGCTTTGTACGGTCAAAAATCTTGACCCCTAATTCCTCTTCCAGCTTTTGGATCTGCATGCTAAGGGTAGGTTGGGTGACAAAGCATTTATCGGAGGCCTGCACAAAATGTCGATATGTGTCAAGCGCAACAATGTATTCGAGCTGGGTAAGTGTCATTTAGGAAATAGATAAATTCTATATGATTATAAAAATAATCAATTTGATTTATCAATGCAACTGTTGTAATGTTGGCTTCTGGTTGATGAACCTGAAGTAAAAAGTATCTAACAACAATACACGATGGAAAACAATACCTTGCCTCACAAGAAAGCGCTCAATGTCAATGACAGTGAAGCAGCCAAGTGTCCGTTCCATGGCGGATCACTTAAGCAAGTTGCCGGTGGTGGTACTCGCAACCGCGACTGGTGGCCCAATCAGTTGAAACTGAACATCCTTCGCCAGCAGTCCTCTTTATCCGATCCAATGGGAAAGGACTTCAACTACGCAAAGGAATTTAAGTCGCTTGACTTGAAGGCGGTTAAGAAAGATATCTATGAACTAATGACCACCTCACAAGACTGGTGGCCCGCGGACTACGGTCATTATGGACCCTTTTTCATTCGCATGGCGTGGCATAGTGCAGGTACATATCGTATCTCCGATGGTCGCGGTGGTGCGGGAGCTGGCCAACAACGCTTCGCTCCCCTCAACAGCTGGCCCGACAACGCCAACCTGGACAAAGCACGTTTGCTGCTCTGGCCGATTAAACAGAAATACGGAAAGAAAATCTCATGGGCCGATTTGATGATCCTTGCCGGCAACTGCGCGCTGGAATCAATGGGTTTCAAAACCTTTGGATTTGCTGGTGGTCGTGCTGATGTGTGGGAACCACAGGAGGATGTTTACTGGGGATCAGAGACCAAATGGCTTGACGACAAGCGTTACTCTGGCGATCGCGAACTGGAGGCTCCACTGGGTGCCGTTCAGATGGGTCTTATCTATGTGAATCCGGAGGGCCCTAATGGAAAACCAGATCCGGTTGCTGCTGCGCGCGACATCCGCGAAACCTTTGGGCGCATGGCGATGAACGATGAGGAAACCGTAGCCTTGATTGCCGGTGGACACACGTTCGGTAAAACTCATGGTGCTGCCGATGCTGCTAAATATGTTGGCGCAGAGCCCGCAGCGGCAAGTATTGAAGAGCAAAGCATGGGATGGAAGAACTCTTTTGGCAGCGGACATGGTGTGCACACGATTACCAGTGGCCTTGAGGGTGCATGGACTACAACACCAACCAAATGGAGCAATAACTTCTTCGAAAACCTTTTCAAGTTTGACTGGGAATTGACCAAGAGTCCTGCAGGTGCTTTCCAATGGAAGCCAAAGAATGGTGGCGGTGCAGGTACCGTTCCAGACGCGCACGACAAGTCGTTGACGCACGCTCCAACGATGCTCACCACGGACTTAGCGTTGCGTTTTGATCCGATCTACGAAAAAATCTCAAGACGTTTTTTGGAAAATCCCGATGCGTTTGCTGATGCTTTTGCTCGCGCCTGGTATAAACTAACACATCGTGATATGGGACCTCGCGCCCGTTATCTCGGACCGGAAGTTCCAGCAGAAGAGTTAATCTGGCAAGATCCGCTTCCTGCTATTACGCACAAATTAATCGATAACAAAGACATCGCAGCCCTTAAGAGCAAGATCCTTGCATCAGGTCTCACGATATCTCAGCTGGTATCAACTGCATGGGCTTCGGCCTCTACCTTCCGCGGATCTGACAAGCGTGGTGGTGCCAACGGTGCCCGTATACGCCTGGCTCCACAACGTTTGTGGGAAGTGAACAACCCAATCCAACTCGCTGTGGTGCTAAAAGGTCTGGAAGACATCCAGAAGGAGTTCAACGCAGCACAAACAACTGGCAAGAAAGTGTCGCTGGCTGATCTTATTGTCCTGGCAGGATGTGCGGCTGTCGAAAAAGCTGCGAAAAATGCCGGAGTGGATATTACCGTTCCATTCACGGCTGGTCGTGTTGATGCAACGCAGGAGCAAACCGATGTAGAGTCATTCGATGTGCTTGAACCGATTGCTGATGGTTTCCGCAACTATGTGCAGGCGCATCATAAGGCATCTGCTGAGGAAATGTTAATCGACAAAGCTCAGCTTCTGACCCTGACCGCTCCTGAGATGACCGTCCTGGTCGGAGGAATGCGAGTGCTAAACACGAACTACGATAAGTCACAGCATGGTGTATTCACGAAACGGCCTGAGACGTTAACGAATGACTTCTTTACCAACCTGCTTGACTTCGGTACTACCTGGAGTGCAAGTGCCACCTCGCAAAACGTGTTTGAAGGACGTGATCGTAAAACCGGTGCGGTGAAATTCACGGGAACGCGAGTTGACCTGATCTTCGGCTCAAATTCCGAACTGCGTGCAATCGCAGAAGTATATGGCTGTTCCGATGGTCAGCAAAAGTTTGTGATAGATTTCGTTGCGGCATGGAATAAAGTAATGAACCTTGATCGTTTCGATCTTCAATAGTTTTAATGAGGATGATTGGAAAGGTGGTCTGCGAAAGTGGACCACCTTTTTTGTTACAGGCTCGATTTGCTGAATTAGTCGATCACTAAACCTGGTGGCTGATTGAATCGCAACACGGTCGCCAGGTGATTGTCAGGGCATTTTTTTTCCAGAAAAAAAACGGGTAGGCATACCGTAGTATAAATGTTCAACCACCTAAATGTTTCAAAACACACACGCTTGACAATGAGTTGGATAGCTTCATAAACCGCATTTTCTCGCTCCGTTTGCGTACACGGAGGCGCGTGTCGTAGTAAGTGTTCGTTTTATAAATACCCCAACCGCTGCTTCTTATTATCATTATTTCAAAATAAATTAGTCTGACTAGACCCATTCCAAGGATGTCAGGCGAACTTAACAGCGATTTAATTCTACGCATCAAACAGGGTGACGCGAGAAGCTTTGAAGTGCTTTTCAATATGCTGTATGGGCCGCTGTGCAGCTATGCGAACAAGTTCGTTCATGATGCCGATGAGGCAGAAGAAATTGCTCAAGATGTCTTCATTAGGCTTTGGAATGCACGCACACAGCTTGACGAAGATGATTCGGTAAAAGGATACCTATTCACCGCTGCCAAAAATAAATGTCTTCACTACCTTGAGCATAAGAAAGTAAAAGACAAGTACGCTGCCATCCTACACCATGTATATACTGCTATTGATGATCAAAATGCATATGAGCACCTGGTGGCAAATGAACTCGAAGCCGAAATTCGCAAAGCACTTCAGGGCCTTCCAAAGCAATGCCGCGCTGTCTTTCAGCTGAATCGTCAGCAAGGCCTGAAATATTCTGAGATCGCCACACGCCTGAATATCTCGCAAAAAACGGTGGAAACACAGATGTCGCGTGCGTTGAGCAAGCTCAGAGTCCAGCTCCGCGATTACATGCTGACGCTCTTTTGGATCACTTCTTTGATTTTTTAAACTTTTTTTCAGGGTTCGTGTCAGGGTACAAGTCCGTCATCCGGTAGTATAGACGGTACGAGAATACCCAAACCTAACATGAGCCAACCATCACCACGCGTTCGCGAACTCATTTTGCGATTTCTGAGGAAAGAAGCATCGGAATCAGAACTTGCTGAGCTTCATGCGTGGCTTACACTAGACCGTACGCATGCCGCCTACTTTGACGCTGTCAACAAATTATTCCAGGACCAACAGGCGCGTCAGCACTTCAATGATGAAAAACTAAAAGCATCCTGGAACTTGCTGCAGGCAAGGATTGAAAAATCTGAAGAGACTCAAACACGTCCGCTGTATGCACGAGTTTTACGTTCTACGTTCTTCCGCGTAGCCGCGTCAGTCTGCCTCATTGCTCTTGTTCTGTGGAACTTGATTCCGCAGAAAACAATAGAGACACCGATTGCCCAAAACACAATATTAACGAACAATACAAAGGGGAATATCGCCTATACCTTGCCGGATAGCACAACGGTATGGTTGAATGCAAACAGCACGCTGGAATATTCACCTGATTTCCTTGAATCACGCCATGTGACCCTGAAGGGTGAAGGTTTCTTCGATGTACGCAAGAGACACCAGAAAAACTTTGTCGTAGAGACCTCTACCCTCTCAATCGAAGTGAAAGGCACCCGATTCAATGTTCGCGCCTACGATACAGACCACGAAAAAGCTACGCTCGAAGAAGGTGAAATTGAGTTGACTATCCATGGAGCTGCGCAAAAGTATTCCATGACGCCAGGAGATCAGATCATCATCAACAAAAAGCAGCAAACGGTTACGCGCGAGCGAGTTGACCCCAAGAATTTTACCGCATGGAAAGAGTCCCAGTTGATATTCGACAACACGGTATTGGCTGACATCATCCTAAAACTTGAGAATCGCTTTAACGTGCGCATTTCCATTGATGACTCCCTTGCGCAGCGAGAACGACTGACCATGACAGTAGAGGGCGAACCCCTTGAGGAAATTCTGGAGATGATTCATTTGTCATCCGCCCTCAACTACAAAATCGAAAATGAAACAATTATAATCTATGAATAAATAACAGCTAATCAACCTAAATCAATCTATGACAAATTTCTACCAAAATCCAAAACCCAAGCTCGCGCTGAGAAGGCTTAGCCGACCGGTTTTATTGATGCTGCTGTCGCTGTGGTGCACCACCGTGTTTGCAACAGACACATTAAGCAGACGCAACCAAAATGCCCCGATGGTGGAGTTAAACCTCGAGGGTGTTTCCATCAAAGAGGCGCTACGCCAAATTGAACGCCAGACACGTTTCAGCTTTGTGGTTAATGACAACCGACTTCGGACCGTTCAAAAGACGGTAACACTGAACGTCAAGAATGAAAATGTGTTCTCTGCACTTGAGAAAATCCTCGAGGGAACAGGGATCTCTTATAAGATCAAGCGCAATCACATCACGCTGATTCCGCCCGCACGGCAAAAAATGGTGCCGGTCGCAGATCTGTCAAGAAGATTTTACTATGCCGATGATGATTTTATGACGGAGACGTTTATCGATATTCCCGACTTCACCGTTTCAGGCGTTGTGCGGGATAATGATGGATCTGTCCTTCCCGGTGTAAACGTGTTGGTGAAAGGTACGACCATCGGTGTCGTTACTGATGCAAACGGAAGCTACACGCTGGCAGCGCCATCAGGTGAATCCGTTTTGGTTTTCAGCTTCATCGGATACGTGACCAAAGAAGTTTCAATCAATAATCAGTCGGTGGTGAATGTCAGCCTTGACGCTGATGTGAAGACGCTGAATGAAGTTGTCGTGATTGGTTATGGTACCCAAAAGAAATCAGACTTAACGGGATCGGTAGGAAGTGTTAAAGCTTCCGATATCCAGGAACGCCAGCTGCCATCTGTAAACCAGGCGCTTGCAGGTCGTATCCCAGGCGTTCAGGTGAACGTAAACTCCGGAAGACCAGGTGGTCAGACCAACGTGCGGATACGTGGCGCTAGCTCCATTAACGCAACCAATAACCCGCTTTATGTCGTGGATGGTGTGTGGTTGCCTGTCGGGACACAAACACAAAATTCAAATGCCATTGACTTTATTAATCCCAATGATATCGCATCCATTGAAGTACTCAAGGATGCTTCCGCCACAGCGATTTATGGTGCTCGGGGGGCGAACGGTGTTATTCTGATCACAACCAAAAAAGGAAGTTCGTCAGGCGGAAAGGTGACGTATGACATGCAACTCAGCGTTCCCACCATTGGTCCAAATCGTGTTGAGATGTTAAATGCACGCGAATTTCTCGAGGTTGAAGATTTAGCGTGGCGAAACGCAGCGATTTACGACCCCACCCGGACCAATGCTGCAGGAGAATTTACTCCAAAAACAAATCCGGCTTTAAATCGCACCGATCCTTTGCTCTTTGATGCGAATGGCAATCCGCTCTACGACACAGACTGGTTTAAGGAATCCACACAGAACAAATTGTCTCAGAATCATCAGCTTTCCTTCACGGGAGGAAACAAGGATGCAACCTACGGAGCATTCATTGGCTACCGCGAAGACAACGGGCTTCTTCTTGGTTCTTACTTAAAGCGTTATTCCGGCCGATTTGTTTTCGATAGCCAGATAAAGAGCTGGCTACGCGTTGGAGGAAGCCTGGGGTATAACAATCAGGATGATAACCTTGTCGACACAGGCACAGGTGGTTTGAACTCCGTGCGTATGATAACGGAGGCACTCCCTTTCCTCCCAGTCCGTTACCCGGACGGAACGTACTCGCACAACTCTCATTATCCAACGATGGAAGGTGGACGCAACCCGGTTGATCAATTGTTAAACAACAAATATCAACTACTGACGCAGACCACGTTGGGTAACGTCTATACAAATATTAAGCTTGCAGAAGGATTAGAGTTGCGATCAACCGTTGGAACAAACATTGTTTCCAGGGAAAGAGATGAATATTCAAGCCGGCCACCTTTGCAGGGGCCGAATCGAAGCCCGCTATCCGCCTCGCAAAAAGGAAGTGGATTGCTGCGCAGTGAGCGAGAAACGTTCTGGTCGTTCGAAAACTACCTTACGTATAATAAACAGATTTCATCTGCGCATACGATTAACGCACTGCTGGGTTTAGGTTGGCAGGAAACAAATATCATGGGCTTCCAGGCAAGTACCTCTACGTTTTTGTCGGACGCACTCTCCACTAACAACCTGGGTTCTGGCGCAACGGTCAATGCCCCAGCTTCAAATCGCGGAAGGTTTGCTTTCAATTCATACTTTGGGCGTGTAAACTATACGTTGCTGGATAAGTATCTGTTTACCGTTACTGGTCGCGTTGATGGTTCATCAAAGTTCGGAGCGTCAAACAAATACGCGTTCTTCCCGTCTGCAGCTCTTGCGTGGAAAGTCTCTGAAGAAAATTTCCTCAAAGATGTGTCTGCGATTTCAAGTTTGAAGATTCGCACAAGCTATGGACTAACCGGTAACTCCGAAATTAGTTCAGGCGTTTCCCTCAACGTTTACAACCCCGCTTATGTGGCTGTTGTTAACGGTGCGCGTGTCACCGGTGTCGGCCGAGGTCGTATCGGCAACTCTGATCTTAAATGGGAGAAGACCGCGCAATCCGATGTTGGGTTGGAACTTGGGCTTTTTGCAGGAAGAGTTTTCATGGAGGCTGACTACTACTACAGAAAGACAACTGACATGTTGTTGGACGCTCCGCTGCCGCACAGCAGTGGTTATCCAACCATTTTTGAAAACGTGGGAAGCATGGAAAACAAGGGATATGAGTTCGCCATCACCACAGAAAACCTCACGGGTGAATTTACCTGGACAACTACGTTCAACATTTCTGGAAACAGAAATAAAGTTCTTGCGCTCGCAACGCCTGCACCTATATTCGGTGTTGGTAATCCGAACTTCACGAACCAGACAGGTATCATCCGTGTCGGAGATCCCGTTGGTTCATTCTGGGGACTTGTGCGACTCGGTACCTGGGGAACTGATGAGGCAGCTGAAGCGGCCAAGTTCAAAGATTACCGCGGAGGCAAGCCCATTCTCCCAGGTGATATCAAGTATCTGGATGTGAATGGCGATTACCAGATCAACGATGCTGACCGAATGATCATTGGAAAAGCATATCCTGATTTTTATGGATCATTCATCAACACGTTGCGTTATAAGAATTTTGACCTGACACTCGATATCCAGTTTTCGTATGGCAACGATGTGCTCGATATGACTAAGCACTCCGGTGAAGACCGCGTTTCAATTGCAAACAGCTACAAGTCTGTGTTGAATGCATGGACGCCCGAGAATCAAGATTCACCGATTGCAGCCATCCGAGATACGCGTGCTGGCTATGTCACGAACGTTGACACACATTGGGTAGAAGATGGATCGTTCATCCGCGGCCGCAATCTTTTGCTCGGCTACAACGTGCCATCGCAGGTAGCTGAACGCATTAAGTTGAGCACTGTGCGCGTATATGGTTCAGTGCAAAACTTTTTCCTGGCTACCAAATTCAAGGGCAATGATCCTGAGGTGACCACCTATTCGAACGTGTTTGCTCAGGGCCAGACGTTCTTCGATTACCCGAAGCCAACGATGTACATGCTCGGAGTGAGTCTCGGTTTATAATTTAATCTTTATTGTAACAGCTATGAAAATCGATTTTCGATATATACTAAAAGTGCTGATGGTAGCAACCGTGCTATCGATCGGCTCAGGATGTTCCGATTTCCTTGACGATGCGGATCCTACCGGACTTTCCCCCGACAATTATTTCTTGCTACCGGAGGATGCGGAACCTGCAGTCAATGCTGTGTATGAAAACCTCAGGTTTTTCAGCGGAGGCGCGGGAATCTTCTCTCAGAATTTCCAGCTTCTCGATGCGCTCAGCGGAACGGCTCGTACCGAGACAGCTCAAAATTCAGATCTCAACAATCTTTACGGCTTTACTTACAATGGAGATAATTTGCATTTAAGCCAGTGGTGGCGTGAGCTTTATGAAGGAGTGGCTAACGCGAATATTGCGATAGAAGGTATCGGCAAAATTCCAGTAATGAATGACACCCAACGAAAACTCTGGCTTGGGCATGCTCATTTCCTTCGGGCATTCCATTATTTCTACCTCGTTAGAATGTGGGGAGATGTGCCGCTAATCACAAGCCCGATCAAAGACAAGAACGATCCGAACATGTATCCGTCCAGGGCGTCAGTGCAGGAGGTCTATGATGTTATTGTCTCGGATTTACTAACCGCAGAGGCGTCCGGTCTTCCGGCAAAGGATGAAGGTGGTCGAGCATCTCTGGGGGCCGTGAAATCGCTTCTTGCGAAGGTCTATCTGACCATGGCCGGCCACCCGCTTAACAAAGGCGCTGAGTATTACCAGAAAGCTGCAGACAAAGCTAACGAGGTAATTGCTTCAGGTACTTTCGATCTCTTCCTCACATACAATGATCTGCATTTGAGAGCCAACAAAAACAAGAGGGAGCATATTTTCAGTGTCCAGTATTCCGATGCGGCAAATGTTGTCAACGGCATGCAGCCGTTGTTGCATCCTAACATCAAAGATATGTCTGCATATGAAACCGAAATCGGAACAACTGTTCCAACGGAATCATTTTTCAATTCCTTCGAACCTGGCGACAGGCGTGCGATAGACCAACAAGGCTACTTTTACCGGTCATATTTTAGAGGTGGAACGGGTACACAATTCGATCTTGGTAACGCATACATCTATAAGCATTTTGATCGCGAAGCCAGCGGAGCTCCGGGCTTCCCTGGAAACAGCAGAAGTGACCTCAATTGGCCATTGCTGCGTTTTGCAGAAGTATTGTTGATCTATGCTGAAGCACAAAACGAGGTAACGGGCCCTACGCAACCCGCCATCGATGCAGTGAAGAGAATCCGCGACCGCGCAGGTCTTGCGACACCGACTCTGGGCTCGGTAACCAAAGAACAGTTCCGCGAACTTATCTGGCAGGAACGCTGGCACGAGCTCTGTTACGAAGGCATTACATTCTTCGATATGCTCCGCCTGCGTAAAGTCTACAACGAAGCGACAAACTCCTTCAGCGATTTTGTAGGAGGAACAACAGGCACCGGTATCACGCTACAAGAAAAGCATTTGTTGTTGCCAATTCCGGCTGCTGATTTCAGAAACAACCCGAACCTGGGCACCAACAACCCGGGCTGGTAACAGAATTTTGTTTGAATTGGGTTAATTGCAAATCCCTGCCGGGCCTTCTCGTGCAGGGATTTCTTTTTTAGTCATTGGTCACTAGTCATTAGGCATTAGGCATTAGTCATTAGTCACTGGTCACTGGTCACGAGTCATTGGTAAAAAAGCAGGATCCACCATTCCTACTTCCACTAATGACTAATTACTAATGACTAGTGACTAATTACGCGTGACTGTTACAACTTAACATGAATCCCAGCCATATATCCCACGTACATGCCGTGGAGCGTGTAGCCATTGCGGTAACTGGTGTGGCGCCAGAGGTAATGGTCTACCATATCGCTCTCATACTCGGAAGTTGTTACTGCAAAGTTTAACGAAGGGCCGCCAAAGATCTCGACATTGTGTCCGAGCCTGAGCGTTGGTAGTGCGCTGACCGAAGTTTTGGATACGTTGCCACGTCCTTGTCCATACATGTGCGTGATCGTTCCTTCGGTTTTCAGTCTGAAATTTTCCCTCGTAAAAAAGTTTGCTCCCATACCGTACTGCACCACAATTACTTCGTTGTCGTTCTTAAAATTGTATCCGGCACCCACAATTCCATAAAGCTTTTTACTTCCGGAGCGGAAAGTGAGAATTGTAGATAGATTATCGTCCGTAGTGACACCGAGATACATTTCTCCATTGCGAATAATGTTGATGGGCGCGATGGGATATTCACTGCTGTCTGCAATGTTGATGAACCCAGACACTTGCACACCCTTAACGTTGCGTGCGATATTGATGTAACCAGCAACTTGCGCGCCATCTACGTCCTCAGCAATGTTAATGAACCCAGCTGCCTGAACACCATGCAATGAGTCTGCCTTGTTCATAAAACCTGCAGCTTGAAAGCCTTCAGTCCCGCGGGCAATGTTCATGAAGCCTGCGCCTTGCATGCCTCGAATGTTTCCTTTCGAAAAATTAGCGAAGCCTGCGGCCTGAAAGCCAATTGCATCCCGGTAAGAATTCATAAACCCTGCAGCCTTAAAACCCGTTGCGTTGCCTCCAATCATATTATAGAAGCCAGCAACCTGGAAACCGTGTGCATCTTCAATTACCATATTTCCGAAGCCGGCAACTGTAAAGGCTCTTTCTCCTCTCGAAATTCCAAGCAATGCATGAAGGGAAAAAACGTTTGTGTATTCTTTCGAATGAATCCCCTGTATACTTAGCGGATAAACGAATCCCAGATTGAATCCCCGCTCTTTGTCCTGACCATGGGTATTTATGCCAATCACGATGGCTAACAGGGTAATCGTGTGTTTGATTTTAATGGACTTGATCATTTCCTTGTCGTTTGTTTTGTATTGAGACAAGTGAAATGGCGGTTACCCCTATTGTGAGGTTTGAAAATATTCGCTGGCGCTCATCAGTTTTTTACCGCAGAGCCGCAGAGGGCCGCGGAGGTTGATTACAAATCAAAGTATGAAAGTTCTAGGATGTGGTGGGAGGAAGCGTAGGCGCCCTGCGCCACGGGCTTAGCGAAGTCAAAGCTGGGATAACGTAATCATCTCCCCTTTCTCCGAATCCCACAGCTTAAGCCTAAGACACCGGTATACTTCGATGGGATTCCAGGAGGTCTTCGTTACATTTTGCAGTTCAGGAATACAGCGCATTGTCTCGGGCAACCGATAAAACGGAATGCGGGAATTTAAATGGTGAACATGATGATATCCGATGTTACCGGTGAACCATTGAAGTACCGGATTCATGACCATAAAACTGGTCGATGTGATGGCTGCGAATTCGTAGTTCCACTCTTCGTTCTCATGAAATTTCGCACCGGGAAAATTGTGCTGACAATAGAAAAGGTATGAGCCAGTCGCGAACGCAAGGAAGAAGGGAATGACCCAACTGATGAGGAGCGTTGTTAATCCGAAATACCAGGCGATGAACCCTCCTGCTGCAAAATGGAGGATGAGCGCAACAAGTGAATCGACATGTTTGCGTGGACTTTCAGCGAACGATTTCACATTCAGCCAATAAATAAACAACGTGATGTATCCAAAAATTACTGTCAGCGGATGCCGGTTCATGAGGTAGATGCGCTGATCGCGCTTCGACAACCCGAGAAAACGTTTCTTGGAAATGGTAGGATAAGAACCTATACCGTGAATGGTAAGTTTGGAATTGTGTGTATGATGATGATCGTGTGATCGTTTCCATATTCCCTGAGGAGCGAGTATAAAAATACCAAACGCCTTCATCAGGAACGTTGCAAAGGGAGATCCTTGTAAAATTGCGTGATGCTGGTAATCGTGGTAGATGATAAACATCCTGACATAAAACAGGCTGCATACGCATGCGCACGCTAATCTGACAAGAATTGGAAAAGGCTGGAAGGTGGCAACGAAAAAGGCGATGAGACCGACAAGCGTTACAACCGTTTCGAACCAGCTTCTGGTCTTATCCTCCCGGATGAATGGCTTGCTCGCTTGTAGCAGATCGGTTCTGTTTCTCATACACAGGGTTCGTCACAAATGTAGCAAGAATTTATCCATTTATTTGACTATTCGCTTGTGCTTCCAACGCTTGTGAGACCAGAGCCACGGAACAGGATCTTTTTTCAATTCAGCTTCCAGCCGCTCAAAAAAACGATCTGTTATCTCATTGTCAGAAGTGTCTTCCGGTTGTTCAAACAGCAACTCTGGTGTCACCTCATAGTACCCGCGCTTCACTCTCACGACATTCATGAAGACAACAGGATATCTAAACTTTTTAGACAATTTCTCCGGCCCACTGAAAGCAAGCGTCTCCTGGTTTAAGAAAGTAGTCCAATAGGCATTCTGACTTGACGCTGTTTGATCGGCAATGAATGCTGTGGCTGTTATTTCGTTTCGATACGCCACCATGTCGCGCAATGTTTTTTCGGCTGGCGTGATTCGGGTCCCGAAACGCGTACGCATCCTGGTCATCATCTTCTCGAAGTAGACATTGCGAAGCGGCCTGTATATTACTACGAGTTGGAACTTTGTCGTCAATGTAAAAATGGGACCTGCCCACTCCCAATTGCCATAATGCCCCATAACAATCACAATACTTCGCTTTTGTTCATATAACTGATCCAGCCATGGCATGTTATTGAATTTTACACGCTCTCTTGTTTGCTTGTCCGACATGCGTAGTGTCTTCAAGGTCTCGAGCAGCAAATCGCACAGGTATCGGTAATAGTTATTGCAGATTGTTTCAATTTCCTTCTCGGATTTGTCAGGAAACGAGTTTCTTAAATTCATCACAACCACTTTCTTTCGGTAGCCGCTTGCTTTCAACAGTAGATATAAAAAATCGGAGAAGCGATACAACGCCCAAAAGGGCAAACAGGCAATCAGGTAAATGATTGGATACAACAGGTAGAAGGACAGCGCTTGCATGCGTGAGGTTACGCACAAACATAACGAAATTCAGGTAATGACCCCGGTGCATGTAAGGAATCAGATCATTCGTAAGATTGTAAGATGTTGCTGACTGCCAACTAAAGCTTGTCGAGAACACTTCTGTAATCTCTTCCAACCGGTAGGCTTACACCGTTCACTTCTACTTCTTCCGCGGTGTACGAATCGATCTTTGAAAGCGCCACAATGAAGGAACGATGAATGCGACTAAATAAGGCTGGCGGCAGTAATGATTCGATCTCATGTGTGCTGATCTTTGAAAGGTACTCTTTTGAACGCGTGACGATCTTCACGTACTCGCGCTGACTTTCGATGTAGAGAATATCCGCGAATAATACTTTCACTTTCTTTTTCTGGATATTGAGAAATAAGTATTCTCGTGTGTCAGGCTTCTCGTCTCCTGCTCTGATTTTTTCGCGCTGACTGGCCTTCACCTTATTCACCGCAATGAGAAACCTTTCGAACTCGAACGGCTTCAATAAATAATCCGTCACATTCAGGCTGTAGCCCTCGACTGCATACTGATGATACGCAGTCGTGATGATAATGGCCGGAGGACTTGAAAGTGTTTTAAGAAAAGCCATTCCCTTCAACTTGGGCAGGTGTATGTCAAGAAAAATGAGATCAACGGGATGGTCGTGGAGAAATTCGGTTGCCAGGATTGCATCCTTGAATGTTCCCTTTAGCTGGAGAAAAGGCACTTGCGCAACGTATTCTGCAAGTACTTTTGCAGCCAATGGTTCATCCTCCACGATAATGCATGCAATTTCAGACATGGCTCGCGAGATTAATTTTTAAAGATGCAACAAACACTGTGTCCTGGTGCTGCACGACTAATGCGTAGTCGGTGTAGAGCAGTTGAAGCTGACGCCTGAGGTTTGACAGGCCAATATTTTCGCGCACCTCCGTTTCGCCCGAAAATACTTCAGCGGAGTTCTTCACAACAAACATTAACTGCCTGCTTTTGACTGACAGATGAATGTCTACAAAGGGTTGCCTTCGCGTTTCCGATACACCATGCTTAAACGCATTTTCCACCAATGGAATTAGCAGCAAGGGCGGAATAGACTGCTTCATGTCTTCAACATCATTGTTGAAATTAACATGTAGCGAATCATCATAGCGCAAGCGTTCGAGCGCAATGTAGTCATGCATGATCTTCAATTCCTGTTCGATGGCAATGTAACTGCTTGATGTTTCGTAAAGCATAAAGCGCAGTATTTTGGACAAGCGCAGAATCGATTCCGGTGCGAGATCTGACTTGTCGCGGGCAAGCGAATAGATATTGTTCAGTGTGTTAAAGAGGAAATGGGGATTGGTCTGCGACTTCAGATAATTCAATTCAGCCTCCTGCTTCTCCATCTTCAACCGCTGGGCCATGTTCTTCAGTTTCCGATAATCATATACATGCCTGACGATTCCAAAAAAGAAAGCCGAACCAAAACTGTAAGGAGAGTGATACGAGACGCCACGGTATACATCGATATGCTCGCGCAACGGAAAGTACAGTCCGATTCCGATGCCAAAAGCCCGCCATCCATAGATCCCAAACGAGAACAACATCATAAATGCAAAGAATACCACAACCGCGAGCAACACGCGTCTGAATGTGAGACGGAAGGCCGGGATAGCAACTTCATAAAGTAGATAGTTGAGGACCGTCAGGTAGCTGATCAGCCAGATGTTGTTCCAAACTCGCTTAAAAAAAGAGTCCGGGTGTTGCGTGAGATCGCTAAACAGGTTTAAGGCAAGAAACGCAGCCGCGATCCACAAGTAGACTCTGACACGTTCCCTGTCGACAGATAGCTTCATCGTGGCATTATGGGTAAAGATCGGTAAAATATTTCGTTGTGAGATTTTCAACGACAGAATTCGCATGATCGTCAACCAGTGACGGATGAAGGTCAATGAAGAATTGTTATGGTGTTACATTTTTTTGTTTCGGGTTTTGATCCTGGGTTTTCATGTTTAAGGTTTCGGGTTCCCTCATGGGGCGTTGACGTTGTTGTGCTGTTTGTTTACGGATGCCAGTCGTCTATCGACCATCGAAAAATATAAGTCAACATCACCGTAATCTTACTTAAAACCACAGAATATGAAACATACCTTACTCCTCGCCTTCGTGTTTGTGCTGACGCATTACATGCATGCACAGGTTGAACCCCAAGCCGGCAAATGGACACCCTGGTTCAAAACGTCCGAAAAAGCACAACGCCTTCCTGCTCCCCTTGGCAAAGAAGAACTTGCCCAGGTAGTTGCAGCACAAAAAGCACTCGACTCGGAAGGCATGAAACAAATTGTCTACTGGAGTGCGGGATCGCCCGGATACCGTTGGCATATGATGGTGTCAAAACTTTGGATGACTGATATCTCGGGAAAAGGCGCCCTTGCGCAGCTGCTGACAGGCACTGCGATTTACGATGCGACCATCGTTGCATGGGACAACAAGTATGCTTACAACCGCCCACGTCCGTATGCAGCAGACAATAAGATTAAACTTTATACTGCCAAACCAGAAAGTCCTTCCTATCCGTGTGAGCACTCCGTGGCTGCGGGTGCCGCTGTGACACTCATCTCCCACTTCTTCCCTAACCTTGCAGACTCCGCAAAACGCATGGCGGACCGCGTGATGGCTTCCCGAGTTGCTGCAGGAGTTGCCTATCCGAGCGATACACGCGCAGGCTTTGAGCTTGGTAAAGCAATCGCGCTGAAGGAGATCGCGCTGACGAAAGACTTCCTTACAACCAGGGAGTTTGATGGTAAGATTCCACAAGGGCCAGGCCTTTGGAACGGAAAGAATCCGATGCTGCCGATGGCGCGATTCAACAAGACGTTTGTACTCGATAGCGCAAGCCAGTTTCGCCCTGCACCTCCACCCGATTTTGCCAAAGAAATGGAAGAGCTCAAAAATTTCAAGCAGACCTTTCGGTCAAAAGCCAACGCCTGGTACTTTGCAAGTCAGCCAACCGGTGATGAACTCCTTACAAAGAAAATTTTCGAATACAATCTTCATACAAATCCTCCGCGGGCAGCACGGATTTATGCTGCGGTAGCTATTGCCTACTATGACGCGTTCATTGCTTGCTGGGATGCTAAGTATGAATACTGGGGAATTCGTCCCGATCAGTACGACCCAACATATGTTCCGCTAGTACCCACCCCACCGTTCCCTGGCTACCCTTCCGGCCATGCCATGATGTGTGGTGTTGTCGAAGAACTCTTCCCTTACTTCTTCCCGTATGATAAAGCTCACTTCCACAAATTTGCAAAGGAAGGTGCAGAGTCAAGGTTTCAGGCGGGCATTCATTTCCGTTCCGACAACGAAGCCGGGCTTCAGTTGGGGAGAAACGTGGCGTCCGAGGTTATCAAACACCTGAAGGCGGACGGAGCAACAAATGAGTCAAAGCTCATTACACAGGCGAGCGCTGGAATGAAATAGGTTAATAAATCTCTATTGGTTCACCTCTCCACGGTCTTCATTCCAGCATTCGGCCGTTGGTGAGGTGAACCTTTTTTCGTAAAATTGAGTGAGCTTTATCACCAATGGTATTTCTTACTATTTTCGGTTTTATGCTACTGGTCTTTTTCGGCATTATCAATCCGTGGATGAAAAAGCATCACGTCAAGATGGGACGTATCAGCCGCTGGCCCGTGTTCGATGTGATTGGCGGGCTCATCGATCTCCTGCGGTTTTAATTGATCTGCGTCAACTCGTTGAGTCTGTTTTGATCTTCCCCCGTAAAGTCAACAATGGTATACCGTGACGTACTTGTAATCGTTATCTCATCGAGCACGTCCACTAAATTTTCGTATTTCGATTTGTCAGAAGGCTTAATTAATACCATTAACTTTTGATTGTTCTTGTTACGCTCGATCAGTAGCTTTCGAAGGCCGTTCCGCGAGTAGTTGGTTTCCTCGACCTTTCCTTCGACTCCCTCCCACCAGTAGAGTTTGTCATTTTCTGCCAGGACCAGACTCATGACGTTTTTGTCGCTGACGGGAGC
>DASWTM010000076.1:0-13174 GCA_036402115.1 Chryseosolibacter sp. | reverse complement strand
ATCCGCAACACGCCATTCGGAAGGTTCGGTGAACCCGATGAGTTAGTGGGAACATTGGTCTGGCTTTGCTCTGACGCATCGAAGTTCGTCACCGGGGTGACTGTGCCTGTTGACGGTGGTTTTAATGCTTTCTGTGGTGTTTAACAGTAAAGCCCTCGCAAAGGGGTTTAGTTGAACTTCACTGCTTGAAAAGCTGTTGTGGTGGTGTGCATTAGCTTCTAAAGCCCTGTCCCTGTGATTACGGGTGGTGAGTGGGTGCTTCGGCCTTTTTTCGTATCTTTAGGTCGCTTAAGCTGATTTTTTCATAAATAAGGGCTAAACGAGCACAGCTGCATTTTTTAGAATAATACAATCATCATCAACCTTGACATTCAACGATTTTAATTTTGACGCGCGCCTTACCGAAGGGTTAGACGCCATGGGGTATACCAAACCAACACCTGTTCAGCAAGGAACTATCCCGCTGATCTTAGCGGGCCATGATCTCATTGCGTGCGCGCAGACAGGAACCGGTAAAACCGCTGCCTATATTCTTCCGATCCTTAACAAGATTGTTCACAGCGGTAAGCGACATTTGAATACGCTTATTATAGCGCCAACGCGCGAGCTTGCTCTTCAGATTGATCAGCAGGTAGAAGGGTTCGGATATTTCATTGGAGTGAGTTCTATTCCGGTGTACGGTGGCAACGATGGTGCCACGTGGGATCAGCAACGCAAGGCCATGGAGCAGGGCGCTGATATTATCATTGCCACACCGGGCCGACTGATTGCGCTACTTGCTTCCGGTAAGATGGACTTCAGTCACCTTGAGCATCTGGTTCTCGATGAAGCAGACCGCATGCTTGACATGGGATTCTTTGATGACATCGTCAAGATCATTAGTCATCTACCGGCAAACCGGCAAACCTTGCTTTTCTCTGCTACGATGCCACCGCGGATCCGCATCCTTGCTAACAAGATTCTGAAAGCTCCGAAAGAGATAAGTATTGCCATATCGAAGCCAGCTGAAGGAATTGTTCAGCAAGCATACATGGTATATGACACTCAGAAGAGCGGACTCTTGAAGAGCATTTTGAAAAAGGATGACCACAAGAGCATTATCGTCTTTTCGAACTCGAAAGAGAACGTAAAGAAACTGGGCTACGAATTATCTCGGGCAGGTTTGTCTGCTCAGGCATTCCACTCTGACCTTGAGCAGGCTGAGCGTGAGCAGATCTTGATGCGGTTTAGAAACAGGCAACTTCAAATTCTTATCGGTACCGATATTCTTTCTCGCGGGATTGATGTGGAAGGCATTGGTCTGGTGGTGAACTACGACACACCTCATGATGCTGAAGACTACGTTCATCGTATTGGAAGAACAGCTCGCGCTGAGAAGACAGGAGTGGCGATTACATTTGTAAACGAAAAAGATTATCCGAAATTCAATCGCGTAGAGCGTTTAATCGGAAAGCAAATTGATCGCATTCCCGTGCCTGAAGAATTTGGCGAAGGACCCGTCTTTAATGCAGGCACTGGTGACAAAAAGAAAAAATTCAGTGGTAAACGTAAATCGTTCCAGCGCAATAAACGACCCAACGGTCAGGCTGGTGGAAAACCGAGAAGCGCTAACTCGTAAAAACGAAAAAAGGTGTCTGGATAGATGACACCTTTATTGTTTTACTCAGCGCAAATGCTAAGAATGAATCGGCCTGCGAACATTCAACGCATCATGCTCCTTCTCGTGCTTTTTGTCAGCTGACATTTTCCAGATATAAAGCCCAACTCCAACCAGCAGGTAAAAACCAGCTACGATCAGATAGCCAAGATATTGGCTTTCCGTTGCCTGGTTAATTGCTGATGCAGCGCTTATACTTCCGAATAACAAAAATAGAAATGCGACTATCCCGATAGCAGCCATTTTTATAGCGTTCGCCATAAATGCCTGAAGATCTTCTTTCGCAACTTCTTTCATGTGATTGACCTCCCGCTCAGCGTAGCGGAACGGTGCCAGAATCGCTCCAGCGGCTCTATAAAATAAGCTCATAACCCTGCTGTTTAAATTGTATATCGTTCTTCAGAAACTACTACAACTTCGTCCGGCATTTCTGCCTCGAGTTCTTTCAGCTGCTTCTTGGCAAGCGCCTGATCGATAATGCGATCAGCTTCCTCTCTAATTTTTCTTCGCGTAATTCGTCCCGCTTCAGGAGCTACCAGAATTCCGAGGACTGTCCCCATCCCCAAACCCAACAAAAAAATCAAACTTGTCTTCATCGTTCCTTTACTTTATCTCCACGCGTCATTGCTACCATTCATATACCCACAAAGAATATTTTCGTTGAGGGAAATAATTCCACGGAAACAAACCAGTGTGGAATCAGAATGGATAACCGATTGCAATGTTCAGGATGAGATTTTCCCTACGCCACGTTTTGTCACCCAACGCAATCTGATCCCACACCCAACGTCTTCCGTCTGGGAGGTAAGGCTTGCGAACCGGGAAGGCCAGGTCAAAACGCAGTACAAAGAAGTTGAAGTCGAAGCGTAGTCCGGCACCTGTACCGACAGCAAGTTCCTTTAAGAAGGTTCGCTTGTTGAATTGACTGCCGATTCGAGTAGTGTCCTGTCCCCATAGCCAGATATTACCAGCGTCCATAAATAGAGCAGTCTTGATCGTTTTTGTGATATCATAACGGTATTCAATATTTCCTTCCAGTTTGATATCAGCACGTTGATCAAGGAATAAGATATTATTGTCGCTATTTTGAGTGCGAACGTCATAGGTACCTGGTCCAATTGATCTGGCAGGGAAGGCGCGCACGCTGTTGGAACCACCTGTCGAGAATTGACGGATGTAAGGCATGGTGAACGCATTGCCGTACGCATAACCGGTCCCCCCGTTGACTCGTGATACAATTTTATTTTTCTCATCGAGTTGCCAGTAATACCGGAAATCCACTTCACCGCGTACAAACTGCGAGTATGCCGAGCCAAAAATATTCAGTGCTTCGTTTTCCTGGTCGTTTTCAAAATCACCGCCACGCAACAAGTGTACAAGATTGCCAGCTGACTCAAGCTTCGCATTGAAGTAGAAATGGTTGCGTTGAAACTCCCGCTCAGTGAATTTTTCGTTTCTTTCTTCATTGATCTGGGTGTTGAGCGTGTAGCTATACCGTGCCCCCATGATGAACTGGTTTTCAAGCGAACGTGCCAAAAACTGATTACTACGAACTAAATCCTGAAACTCTTCCGAAGTGTCCCCTAGTCGCATGTAGCTTATATCAACGGGGTACAACTCATGCGTTTTAAGCGTGTTTTCTCTCCACGTGTAGCCAAACCCCAGGTTAAATGAGTTGAGTCGGAAATAGTTGATCCGCTGCTGAACGCGAAATCCCAGATTGACATCGGTGGCCGGTAAGTACTTGCGTGTAGGGTAGTGGATGTCGAAAGGTGCGACAAACCTCGGAATGGAAAGCTTTGAATCGATACCAATCTCGAACGCATTTAATGGCTCAGGAATTTTGCGGCTGATTTGAATTTCATATCCCGTTGTAAAGGATAGGTCGAAGCGTTCACTGCCACCGAGAAAATTTCGGTTTGTGAATTTTACATTGAAGCCCGGTCCCACGAAGTTATTGGACTTGGATGTCGCTTGAAGGTCTGCGCGAATCGACTTCTTCAGGTATGGTGTGAGGTATATGCTTGTATTGAGCTTTGTCGAGTCGTATTGGTCTTCAATAAATTTAATATCAACAAACTTGAATGATCCAAGTCCCATCAGGTGACTGAGCGTGTATTCACGATCCTCACGTCTGTAAATATTTCCTTCTTTTAAGTTGATGACGCGTGTCAGGACACGCGGGCGATAGTTCTTCTGGCGGTCGATATAATTGTATCCGTCTACTACGAGCGTGTCAGCGTTGCGAATTAAAGAGTCGTCCATCAGCGTGTAGTCCGGAAAGATGCTGACGGAGCCGATCTTATAGATACGCGTGGCTTTTTTAGGAACATCATTTTCAAGCATCAGTGTGATGTCTACCCCCTTGTCCCCAACGGTGCTATCGGCCTCAAAAATGAGATAGCGGTCGTCAAAGAAAAAGTACCCATAATTTTCAAGATCGGTTTCTATCCGTTCCTGTTCCGCCTGTAAGCGTTCAAGATTATAGCGCTGATTCGGTTTGAGGTAGGAATCTGCCCGAATGCTGTCTATATTTTTGAACAGTGTATCGTTCTTTGGATAATCAATGTTTCGCAGGCGATAAGGCCGATGTATCCGCGCAGTATACGTTACTTCACCTTTCTTTTCCTTAACTTCTTGTTTATGCTGAACCTCAGCGTGGAAGAATCCATTGTTCACCAGATGTCCTTTTAAGAATTTGGCTGTCTTTTCGGCATCCACATCACGCATGTAGACGGGAACCTGTCCAAGTTTATTCCGCACGAAGTATTTGAATTTTTTCTTTCGGCTCACCGGCCCGGCCACATAGTAGAACCAAAGGCCGGGACGCATGCCGAAGATGGATGTGTTAGGCTTTGGTGATACGTTTTGATCCATGAGTTCCTTAACACGTTTCTTAGCACGAACTCTTCCTTCCGGGATCAACTTGATGTTGTAGCCAGTGTAGAGAACTTCGTTGTCAGGAACATACTTCATTGCTGTGCAGCTGCAAAGAAACAGCATGATGAGCAGGAAGGCAGAGTTTCTCATCCTCCGTGCATGTAGTCTCATAAAATTATTTCTTGTTCTTCTTTGCATTTGCTTTAAACAATTCTCGTAGTGTGTTATAATCTTTAATGTAAATCAATCCGGCACCGGTTTCGATGAGTTCGCCATCGATCATATCGTAATTAGAATTTCTGAAACCAGTGATTCGGAATCTTCCGTCATCGGTTAGCATATATTCGAGCGCCAGGTCTCCGATGTAGTCCGTTACTTCCTGATTGGAATTCTCTCCTTCAACATCCACATTGCCGGACACCTTTACCACCAGCCTGTCATTAAGCAACGATTTCGATAAGCCAAGTTCGAGTTCAGTTTGTCCCTGCGCCTGGCCGGTCTGATAGTCTTCGTACGATTTTACGTCAAAGCTTAACTCAACACCACGAACATTTTCAGAGAGACGATTCAATTGCTCCGTCAAGATTTTGCTCACGCTGCTTCGGGCGCTTCCGGCAATGCCTTGCGATCCCTGATTCTCAAATGGATTATCAGAGATAAACCGCTTAAGGATAAGCAACGCGAACACCTGCTTGTTCAGATCTGACTCCCGTGTATTGATGTCCATCAGTTTTGCGTAAACATTTCCTCCCATAAAATTGCGCTCGTCTATCGGCATGTCGAGCCTGAATGATATTTCTGGTTTTAGGAGCTGACCGGCCAATAGCAAGTAGACCTGGAACGGAAGGCGTTGTTTGTATTGGTTCATGATATTGGGGTCGTCACTTGCCTGGTTGATCATCAAGTCGATGGGAGCTGTCTCAACGTTGAATACTGCACGGATATCCATCTCTGCATTGAGTGGGTCGCCAGACCACGTCATGGTGCTTCCTTTTTCAATACTGAACTGCCGTTTTACGAACTTGTAAAAAGAAAGATTATAGGTTCCCTCCGAGATTTCATAACGACCTGACAGTTGCATGTCTCCAGTCTGATCCATATCTAATGTCAGTGTGGTGTTGCCTTTTACGGTCAACTGATCGTTCGTTGTTGGATCGATAATCACCGTGAATGATTCCTCGTCCGTTAGTTCGATCTTTGCCGTAAGGTTGATACCAACAAATTTCGACTTCACACTGTCAGCAAGCTCCTTCTGAACCTCCTTCATAAACTTGTCACCTTTGAAGGTTTTGTCTTTAAACGTGACAATTCCTTGCTGCTCGAGAATCGATGCCTCCGATTGCGGAACGATGTACGTCAGGTTGCTGCCTTCTGTCAGACCAAGCTCAACATCTACGCTTGGGTTTGTGGAATTGCCGCGAATTCTGGCGTTCGCGTTTAAACCTACGCGGCCATAAAACATGTCGTTATCTTTTGCTGTTGTGTTTAGTAGTTGAAAATTATTTGTGATCAGGTCGAGCTTAAATTGATAGTTGGTATAGTCGCGCGTAGCGATAACTCCGTTAAGTGTTGCCTTGTTATTGTCGCGGTCAATTAGGGTAAAATTTTCGAAGCCCAGACCTTCTTCGATGAACCGGATGCGTTCGTTTTTGAGTGTGAAGTTCGTGTTGAGGAATGTCGACAGGAATTGCGTGTCTTTGAAGTTTATTCCACCATCGATATCAGGCTTTGATGGTTTCCCTTTCACGAAGATATCCCCGGTTAATGTCCCTTTGAGATTTTGGATCTGGCTTGAAACGATCGGATCGATAACGGCAAGGTCAAATCGGGCAATATTGGTCCTGAGGTCCAGTGTTGCGTTTGCTCCGCCCGTATAGTAACCGTTGATTTTGATGTCATTGTTTTTGCCAATGAGACTGAAGTCAACATCGAACCTGTCCTTTACATTTTGTTCAACATTCAGAACCAAATTTCCCCAGGGAAGTTCCGAGAACCGTAGATCGGTAATCTTCAGCGCTGAGGTAAATTTGAACATGCTGGTGTCAGGGAAGATATTGATGTCTCCCTCGAGAAGGCCTGACACTGGTTTTTCTTGCGCCACCATACTTGCCAGGTATTCCAGGTTGAGTTCGCGGAAGCCAATGGTCATCGGAGAGGCTGGATCAGGCTTGGATTCAAAAATGATCTTCTCCCGTCCATTTGCTAACTCGACATTTTGCGCTACCACCTTTGGCCCACCGAATCGAATGTAATTTGTTGGTGGTACTGCCCATTCCTGGTAGTTAAGCTTGATCTTGTTGGGGTCGAGCCTCAATTCAAATTCTTTTTCTTTACTGTAGAACGTGCCTGCCAGAACATATTTATGGACATCAAGCGAGTCGAGTACAATCAAATCTGTTTGGATGGAATCGTTGCTAACCGTACCATTAAATTCAACTCCATCAATTTTGGTGGAATCGATCATAATGCGGTCAACAAAGATGTTGTAGTTTAATCGGTCTGCGTTTGAATTGGTACTAAATAGAAACTTCTTGACTCCGATGTTGGAATATTGGATGTCCGCAATGTCGAGCCGGATATTCAGCTTCTTGGCTTTGCTGTCAAATTCACCTTTCAATTCACCAGGAACAAAGGATGTAAGTTGAGGAAGCAAAATGTCTGTGAGAAGTTCCGTTTTCTTAAGTTGCAGTTGAAATTTGAAGTGCTGGGGTTCCTCGTAACTCTGCTCCACACTGTCGTGGAGCGAGTAGTATGAGTTGAAGTACTCGCGCAGTGCAGCCGACATTTGAAAGATATTGATCGATCCAATAAAACTGCCATTCATGATATCCGATTCGATCTTGATTTCTGACCTTCCTTTTTGGTCAATGGAAGCAAAGAGGAGAGAGTCGACTGCGTATAAATCGTCACCGTTATAAACAGCTACTTTTCTGATTCCAACTTTGCCATTCAGAATCCGCATGTCGGCTGTCGCCATATCGACTTCGAGTATGCCCCGTAGCTTCAGTGGTCTTGGGGAGAGGTTGAGGGCCTTCATATCGATGTTTTTTAAATCGAACGTGAAGTCGTACTTCGGCACTTCGTTCTGGAAATTGTAATCGCCTTGAAGAGCAAATTCAAGGTTTGGATCTTTTATAGACGCCCAACCTTTTAACACATCGTTCTTCACAGTACCACTTAGCTGAAGATTTTTGTACTCATAGTCGTTATACCTGAAACTCTCTATCGTTGCCTTTACAGCGCTGTTCATTTCTTCCTTTGTCAGGCCTTCGCTGTTAAGTGAAGCCTGAAGGTTTAGCTTCCCGATCGTCTTCGGCTGCATCAGAAGGTAACCAAGATCAAACTCGTTTACTGCGAGATCGCCAGAGAAGCCACGGGTTGATGACGTAGAGTCCAGATTTATTTTCCCCTTGGCGTCAACGGACCCAATACTGCTCGCCAGCAGCGTGTTGAACTGGCCTTTCTTTAGTGTGCCTTTGTACTTCGCATTCAGATTGATCCAGTTCGGAATTGCGATCGAATCGGGTAGGAGCGTGTCGGGGAGAATGGTTGCGATATCGCGCGAAGTTGTATAGAATTTGTCCAGTGCGATATCGACACTCAGTTTATCCGCGTCTGGAAGCCCGGCAATTGTCCCACTTGTTTTTAGATAAGTATCGCCCAGAGCATTCATGGTAAAGTGATGGATGTTCAGGTTATTCACACGACCATTCACGAAAGCATCGACTGAAATTCGTTGCGAAGGCGTCAGTTCAAGCGGTATGCTATCGAGAAGAGTTGGGCTGAAATACAGCAGGTCGCGAATTCCGATATGAGATTTGTCGATCGTTGCCTTGATCACACTTTCTGGATATGTTTTTCCAATATTCTGGAAGGACTTAAAACCTGCATTAGCGGTGAAATTGAATTTGCTGTTCCCGGTTTCAAGAACCAGATCGTTCACGATCGCTGTGTCTTCAGCAATTCGAAGGTTTCCTTTAAAATTCTTGAGACTAAAACCAGATTTCTCCAGGAAGGAAAATGTTTTAAGGTCCATCTCAATGTCAGAACCATGCGCCTTGATATCTTCTGCTTCAATCGCAAGGTTGTTTATCCAGAGGTGATCAAAGTCGACAGATTTTTTCTGGTGCGTTTTCGTGAAATCGTAGTACTGGATATTGTTGTCTTTAAGGGAAAGTTCGTTCAGTCGTATGTCCCAGGCTTTTTCACTCGTGACACCCTCCGTTTTAGAACGAGTTGGCGGCTGGCTCGAAGACGATCGCTGTGCTGCCTGCGAAGACGCGGCTTGATCCTTCGGTTTTCGTTCGCTTTGAAGCTGCTGGTAAGCGATAAATGAATTATTGAGGCTGAATCGATCGAGGTCGATGATCTGCTTTTGGAGATCGATGACGTTCGCATTCAGGATTGTTTCGCCAATATTAAGTGAGATGTTTTGTCCTGTGATTTCCTGCGTATAGCGGCCCTTAACGTTTTCCAAAACGATCGCGTTGAAATTGAAATCAAGTGTTGAGGAATCATAGGTTTCCTCCGCAACTTCTTCCGTAACTTCTGGCTCTTTCGTCTGCCGGACATTGAATGCGGTATTTCGAAGTGCAATATCTTTGACACCGAAGACAAGATTTTCAAGATCGAACTCATCCATCTCCAGTTCAAATTCACCCAACGTGACATCTGCGTGGTTTCCCGTCAAATAGTCGTTATAATTTGCCCGAATGTTTTCGAGCGCAATTGTTTCGAGCGCAAATGTCCATCCCTTTTGTTCCAGTGTGTCCGGCACGGCAGTCGAGTCTCCTGCGAACGCCTCCATTATATAGGAGTAGTTGAATGCGCTGTCGCCTTCAGCGCGCTTCACGTTCGCCAGCATGTTCTCCAGATTAATATTGTTTAGCTGGATTTCGTTTCGGGTGAGCGCCCATAAATCTGTGTCGATACTTAACTCACCGACATAGAGTAACGTATCTTGTGACTGGTCTTCAAGATACAATCCTTCCATTACGATATTTTTTGGAAACGAGATGTACAGCTTTTGAAGTTGCACTTCTGTTCCAATTTTGTCTTCAAGAAATGAAATAGCTTTTTGTGTGATCTTCTGCTGGACTGCCGGAAGTTGTACAGCCGCGATAACTAATAGAAGTAGCACCAGAATTGATCCGATGACCCAACCCGCCACCTTTAGAGTTTTCTTTAAAACCCTCCCCACTTTTGTCTGCATGAAATACGAAGCGCATTTTTGTTTTCCGGGTCAAAAACTCGTGCCTGTTCAACTAGACCATTCTTCTACGATACGTCATCCCTGCGGATAAAATTCCACACGATCACGCTGAGCTGGCCGGTTTGTTACCATTAAGCGGCATTTCGTTGCCGTATTGCGTTGGGCATGTTTATAGAATCGGTGTCACTGTTTTTGCCTTTAATTCATGAAGCTTCGAAGATTTCTCCAACAGATAGCCGAGATCTATCAATTTGTTACGAGGGTCGTCAAGAATTTTTTCCTTCCACCGTACGAAGGGAGAGAGATCTTGCGCCAATGCTTCTTTGTAGGAAACCGATCGCTGTTCCTCATCACCTTTACTGCGTTTATTGCTGGAGTTGTATTCACGCGCCAGTCGCGCCCGAGCCTTGCGTCCTTTGGTGCAGAGTCATGGTTGCCATCGCTGGTGTCGCAAGCGGTGGTGAGGTCGTTGGGTCCGCTGATCACAGGATTGATCTGCGCAGGTAAACTCGGTTCGAACATTGGGGCTGAGCTGGGAAGCATGCAGGTGAGTGAGCAAATTGATGCGATGGAAGTTTCGGGAACGAGACCGTTTTCTTACCTGGTTGTATCGCGCGTAACAGCTACAACGTTGATGCTGCCGCTTTTGGTGATTTATGCGGATGTGGTTGCTTTACTTGGATCATTCATGATGGTTAATTTCTTCAATAGTTCCAGCTTCTCTTTGTTTTTCAATGAGGTTGCAACAAACGTTACCTACGTGGATGTGTTTTCATCACTGATCAAATCCGCATTCTTCGGCTTCGCGATCGGCATCGTTGGCTCATACGCTGGTTATCATTCAGAAAAAGGAACAACGGGTGTTGGTAAAGCGGCCAATACCGCAGTGGTTGTAGCGATGATCATGATATTTGTCATCGATCTTCTGAGCCTCCAATTTATAAACTTATTCAGGTAGTATGCGGGTGACCGAGAACGATATTGTGAGAAAGACAAGCGCGGTAAACCATGACAGGCAGGTGGTTGCTTCCATTCGCGACCTTCATAAATCATTTGGAGAACGCGATGTACTGAAAGGCGTCAACCTTGATCTGTATGAAAGTGAGAACCTCGTTATCCTGGGGCGCTCCGGTACAGGAAAATCAGTGTTGATCAAATGTATGGTTGGCCTTATTAAGCCTGACTCCGGAACAATCAATGTGCTGGGAAAGGATGTCTTTAAACTCAATGCGAAGGAGCTCAATCAACTCCGCTTGCAGATAGGATTTTCGTTCCAGGGAAGCGCCCTGTATGATTCCATGACCATCCGCGAAAATCTTGAGTTCCCGCTCAAGCGCAATCTTGGAGTCTATGACAAGAATAAGTTGAAAGATCTGGTGTCGGAAGCCCTGGATGATGTTGGTCTCCTTCACACGATTAATCAGATGCCTGCAGAGCTTTCTGGTGGTATGAAGAAGCGTGTTGGCATAGCCCGCACGTTGATTCTTAAACCGAAAATCATGTTATACGATGAACCCACTGCAGGCTTGGACCCGATCACTTCCATGGAGATCAATGACCTCATCCTTTCGGTAAGGGAAAAATACAAAACTTCTTCTATCATCATTACACACGACATCAGTAGTGCCAAACACACTTCAGATCGCATTGTGGCATTGATTGGCGGGGTGAATAGAGTAGAGGGAACGTTTGAAGAATTGAAAGAAACAACGGAACCGGAACTGGAACCATTTTTTAAGTACTGATATTAAATTTTAGAACTGTGGATACAAAAGAAGTAGGACAACAGGTAAAGCTTGGAGCATTCGTGTTGGGTGGACTTGTACTTTTCGTGCTGGCTGTCTTCCTGATTGGAAGCGAAAACAATATTTTCAGCCGCACATTTAATATTTCGGCAGAATTTAAAAACGTTGAAGGGTTGAAGGAGGGTGACAACGTATGGCTTTCCGGTGTTAAGATTGGGACCGTTAAGGAAGTGCGCATCGCTTCTGAAGGTAAAGTCATCGTCACGTTGAATCTCAAAGATCGCCAGAGCGAATTTATTCGTAAAGATGCAACGGCATCAATTGGTTCTGATGGTCTTGTTGGAAATAAAATCGTTGTCATACGCCCGGGGACAGCTTCGGAACTGATTGCCGAGAATGATGTGATCAACACGACTTCTCCTCCAGACACCCAGGAATTGATCAACATCGCGAAAGATGTTGGTGACAATACAAAATCCCTTACAGCAGATTTGAGTTCAATCGCAGACAAGATTAGCAAAGGTCAGGGCATTGTAGGCGAGCTTCTCAATGATGGCGCCCTTGCACAGGAATTGCGTCAGGCTGTTGCGAATCTTTCCCAGACCAGCGGCAACACCGCCCAGGCTTCTGCAGAACTCCACAAGATGCTTTACGAATTGAGAAACGGCAATGGATTAATGCCATCCTTGATCCGCGACACCTCCTATGCAAATGCTTTTAAGGAATCACTGGCAAGCATTCAACAAGTTACTGCCAACGCCCAGACAGTTACAGACAACCTGCAGTCACTGTCGGTTAAGCTAAACGAGGACGACAATGCCATCGGTGCTCTTCTTAACGACAAGGCTACTGGCGACCGCATTAAAAACACTATCGAAAACGCAGAAAGCGCAACGAACAAACTTGACGAAAACATGGAGGCCCTGCAGCACAACTTCCTGTTCAGACGCTACTTCCGCAAAGAAGCCAAGCGCAAGAAAGAACAGGAGGCAGCTTCGTCACAGTCAGTGAACAAATAAAGGCAGTTTACCGCAGATCGCAGATCCCGATCGTCTCGCATCGGGGGGCGCTGAGGCGCGGAGAAGCGCAAAGAATTCTGTGGGTTTGTGCTTAAACGAATTGGAGTGCCAGGAACTCAAGGTCCGTTCATTGCCTTGGTTAATGGGCATCGCGTCAATAAACGAAATTTCAAAATATTCAGTTAACAGGTTGTCATCGTAAACCGCAACTGGCATCGGTGCGCCTGCCTTTCAAAATTTCCTCTGCGTTCCTTTGCGCCTCTGCGCCTCCGCGGTGAACTGCCTTTCGTGAGCGCCAGCGAACCATCCTCACTTAGCTTCCTTCTTCGCCTCGTGCTTTTTCTTAACCCTTTCTCTCGCCCTGCTAAATGCGCGTTTCAGAGGATTCTTCACCTCCCGTTGTTGCGTTACCTCATCACTGAGCAACAGCGCCCACGGCTTAAGGCTATCAACTTGCTCGAAGATAACGCGTATCATCGCTAAACCCGGAACCGCCAGGAACATTCCCGGAATTCCGAATATTGCGCCACCCGTTACAACGGCCAGGATGAGCGCAAGGGCATTGATCTTGATTTTACTTCCCACGATGAATGGCATCAGGACGTTATTGTCAATGATCTGCACGGCAGTGAGTACTCCGGCAACATACAGCACATTGAAG
>DASWTM010000075.1:0-2930 GCA_036402115.1 Chryseosolibacter sp. | reverse complement strand
GTTGGCAAACGGATTCACTATGTTAAAGAATTATCTCAAGATCGGGTTTAGAAATCTACTGAAGAACAGACTCTTCACGGCAATCAATATCAGTGGCATGGCGATCAGTATCGCTTCCTTCCTGGTAATCACGCTTTTCGTCTACGATGAATTTCAATATGACAAGCACATCGAGGATGCGCACTTAAAATACAGAGTTTACAACGATCAATACAACGCGGATGGCTTCCAGCGGAAAGGTGCTATGATTCCTCCCATGGTAACACCTACCATGCAGGCGGAATTGCCCGAGGTTGAATCGTATGCGCGCTTTATGAACTTCAACACTCCCGTTCTTTTTGAAAATGGCAATCTCAAATTTCCGGAAGGCCAGGGCGGTTACGCGGATCCGGCTTTCTTAAAAATGTTCAGCCTGAAATTGATCGAAGGTGATCCGAATACGGCATTAAAAGAGCCAAACATGGTGGCGATTAACCGCACGCTGAAGCACAAATATTTCGGTGATAAGCAAGCGCTGGGAGAGACCATCCAAATCTTCGATCAGGATTTCAAAGTGAGCGCAGTGTTTGAAGACTTCCCTGCGCATTCACATCTCCAACTCAACTACTTTATTGCGATGGAGTATATTATCCGCGCGATACCCGAGCGGCTGCAAAGCTGGCGCTGGAATCAATTTCATAGCTACGTGCAACTTAAGCCTGGAGTAGATCCACAGGCTCTGGAAGCCAAAATGAAGGCGCTTGCCGAGCGTCACATGTGGCCGGCAACCAAAGAGATGGAAACATACTCTATTCCACGGCTCATGCCTGTGCAAGATATTCATTTGCACGCATCCGACCAGGTGTGGGATATTGCAGTGCGGGGAAATGCGCAGACCGTTTACATTCTTTCTGCCACAGCAGCATTCATCCTTGTGATTGCCATTCTCAATTTCATTAACCTTTCTACTGCTCGCGCTGTAGCACGCGTAAAGGAAGTTGGGGTCCGCAAGGTGGTAGGAGCATTCCGAAGTCAACTCATTTACCAGTTCATTAGTGAGTCGATCATTGTTTCATTCATCGCGCTGCTGATCGGGGGACTGATGGCAGAGCTGGTGTTGCCGGCCTTGAATAGTTTTGCTGAGAAGAACATCCCGTATGATATCTTCTTCAACCCGCTTGTGATACTTGCTCTTTTTGCCACAGCAGTTTTTGTGGGCGTTGCAGCAGGAGGGTATCCCGCATTTTATATCTCAGGTTACAAGCCTGCGCACATTCTTTCCAACAAGCAATCCGGCAGGTCAGGAAAGACGATGCTCCGAAAAGGAATGGTGGTCGTGCAATTCATTTTGTCCTTTATCTTGATTATGGCTTCGCTAATTGTCTCGGAGCAACATCGCTACCTTCGCACGAAAGATATGGGCTTTAACAAGGACAACGTTGTAGCCGTACAGCTCCGCGGTGAAATGGAAAGCAGTCTGGAAGCAACGAAACATGCATTTGAAAGTCATCCGGGAATTATCAGCGCTTCCTTCCAGTATGGCTTGCCGGGCGAAGCATTTGCCGGTGACGGAGTAACGGATGTGGAAAATGGAAAAGATGTACCGATCTCGATGCTACTTGTTGATCATGATTACATTAAGACACTTGGATTGAAGTTGATTGCTGGTCGCGACTTTGATAAAAACAGGCCATCCGACCTACGCGATGCTTTCATTGTATCCGAGCAGGGAGCCAAGGCATTGGGCCATGTCAATCCGGAGGACGCCCTCGAACATCGCATCTCCTGGAATCGCTGGGATGTGCGCGACTCATTAAAAGTCGGAAAAATAGTAGGCGTAGTGAAGGATTTTCACCTCAACAGCCTGAAGGAAAATATAACTCCAATCATTCTTCATATTTTTCCTCAAGCCTATAGTTCGTTAACGTTTCGCATCAAAGGCGAAAACATCCCTGAAACAATTGAACACCTGGAAGCAACGTGGAAGAAATTCAATTCCGAGTGGCCATTCGAATACCGCTTTCTTGATGATAACTTCGATAAACTTTACAAGTCAGAAGAAAAGCTTGCGGTACTGTTCACATTCTTTACTGGGTTTGCAATCTTCGTAGCATGTCTTGGCTTGTTTGGGCTGGTCGTTTACAGCACATCGCAAAAATACAAGGAGATCAGCATTCGCAAAGTGCTCGGGGCACCCGAGACATCGCTCATCTTCGGGCTTTCAAAAAGCTATATGATCTTGATCGCCATTGCATTTGTTATCGCGATCCCTGTGAGTTACTACTATGCGGATCAATGGCTGCAGAAATTTGCCTACCACATCGATGTAACACCGATGTTGTTTATCAAGGCAGCGTTGTTGATTGCGTCAATCTCACTGTTGACGGTTGGCATCCAATCGTTCAAGGCAGCAAGAGCCAATCCGGTAGATGCATTGAAGGAGCAGTAAACGCGACCCCTAAATCCCCTGAAGGGGACTTTGGCGAGTGCCACCTACGGTGAAACGCTCAGGCCGAAGGGATGCAAGCAGCGAGCGAAGGATTTAGTGCCGCGCGAACATAAACGCCACTTGTGTTTGCAAAGGCACGAATCCCTGCTCGCTGTTTCGTCATGATTGAGTTTGTAACCGATGAGTTGTAAGTTTGCACTGCATTCAAGTCCCCTTTAGGGGATTTAGGGGTCCCACATATGTTTGCAGAGACACGAATCCCCGCTGGCTGCTTTGTCTTTTGATTGAGTTTGTAACCGATGAGTTGTAAGTTTACACCGCATTCAAGTCCCCTTTAGGGGATTTAGGGGTTTATGTTCAGTCGCTCGTGTCCAACCGGTAAAATCGTATACGCATCAACTTCCATCGCAGAAGATGTGCTGATCGAACTATGGTCGAAGAATGACTACCATGCAGCTAGCGCACCCGTTGCGATTTACCAATGTGACGATTGTGGGTTTTA
>DASWTM010000074.1:0-7688 GCA_036402115.1 Chryseosolibacter sp. | reverse complement strand
GGAGTTTCAAATCGCGATTGACTATGTGATCAAACACTACAAGATGTTCGGCATGAAGCCCGGTGGTGAAAAAGGCACTTATCTGCAGGCAGTAAAATTGAGAAAGGCGCGCATCAACCCAACAGGCGTTAAAGTTGAATTGAAGGGCGCTGCAGACAAAGCGTTGTCATTTGGTGAGGACATCGTTTTGTTCCCACATTTTGAAGAGAAATCCACAACGGTAACCGCACCACTTGTGTTCGCTGGCTATGGCATCAGCGCTCCCGATATGAACTACGATGATTTTAGAGGTATCGATGTCAAAGGGAAAATTTTAGTGATTGTTTCCGGAGCACCAGACAATTTTCCGTCAAGCATTCGTTCACACTCCCTGGGAAGAACTACGATCGTTCAAACCGCGATCACAAAGGGCGCCATTGGGGTGCTATTCAAGAGCCCCACAACCGTGAATCTAAAAAATCTCGCATATGCAGCTGCTGAGAGTGGAGCGCACGTTGCGCTCGATGCGAAGGGCAAAATGTTTTATCCTTCCTATTCGGGTGGAGCCGGGATGGGTTTGAAAGTTTACGGTTCCATCAGCAACGATGTCTTCTATGCACTTACCAATCGCACGGAAGAACAAATGACAGCCATCCTCAATGGATTGAAAGGTGGGACTACATCCTCGTTCGATCTCAAGACAACAGCAACCGTCTCCTACTCGTCAAACCACACAACCATCGACAGCTACAACGTTATCGGAATTGTGGAGGGATCTGATCCAAAATTGAAAAACGAATATGTAGTCCACACTGCGCACCTTGACCATGTTGGCGTGGGCACGGCTGTGAAAGGCGACTCAATCTATAATGGTGCTCACGACAATGCGTCAGGTGTGTCCAGTACCCTTGAAGTGGCGCGCCTCTATAGCAAGCTTTCTACCAAGCCAAAAAGGTCAGTCATTTTTGTTATGGTGACGGGTGAGGAGATGGGGATGCTCGGCTCTTCCTTCTTTGCAACCTATCCAACCGTGCCGAAAAAGAATATCGTAGCGAATGTGAATATGGACATGCCAACGATCATTGCACCATTGATGGCGGTTGTCCCGCTCGGTGCACCGCACTCAACCCTGATCAACCAGGTGAACAATGCTGCTACACTTCTTGGACTTGATGTAGAAGCCGATCCGGAACCCGACCAAAACCGGTTTATCCGAAGTGATCAATACAGCTTCGTGATTCAAGGCATCCCGGCATTGCACATCAAGTATGGCGACAAAACATCAGAGCCAGGCAAAAAGTTGTCCGATGATGTGAAAGTGTGGCGGGCAGAAACGTATCACAAGCCACAAGATCAACTCGACACAGGCACATTCGATTTCAATGCAGGGAAGAAATATGTGCAGTTGAACTTCCTGATCAGCTACCAGGTGGCGCAGGAGTTGGCGCGGCCGAAGTGGAATGAGGGGGACTTTTTTGGGAAGCAGTTTGGGGGGAAGTAGGAGGAGCTTCAAGCTGCAAGCTACAAGCTGCAAGTTTGGGTGTGCTGATTAACGGGTGATGCTCGACTTGTAGCTTGAAGCTTGTAGCTTGTAGCTTGCCCATAACTCATCAGTCCTAAAAGCAAAAAGCCGCCCACAAGGACGGCTTTTTCTATTTGCCAACTCTTCATTATCCATTCATTGACGCAAGGAACTCATCATTATTACGCGTTCCTTTCATTTTTGCAAGAAGGAATTCCATCGCTTCGTTTGAGTTCATATCACTCATAAACTTGCGGAGGATCCAGACACGCTGCAGGTCTTCTTGTTTCATGAGCAAGTCTTCTCTGCGAGTACCTGATGCAGGTACATCGATCGCAGGATAAACACGCTTGTTAGAAAGCTTGCGATCCAGCTGCAATTCCATGTTACCAGTACCTTTGAATTCTTCAAAGATAACTTCATCCATTTTCGAACCGGTATCAATCAATGCTGTCGCAATGATCGTCAATGATCCACCGTTCTCAACGTTACGAGCGGCACCGAAGAAACGCTTTGGTTTGTGGAGTGCGTTTGCATCCACGCCACCCGATAGGATTTTTCCAGATGAAGGAACCACTGTATTGTAAGCACGGGCAAGACGCGTGATTGAATCCAAAAGGATCACCACATCGTGACCACATTCAACCATTCGCTTGGCTTTTTCCAGAACGATGCTCGACACTTTCACGTGACGATCAGCTTGCTCATCAAACGTTGATGCGATTACCTCAGCTTTTACGCTGCGGGCCATGTCGGTAACTTCTTCAGGACGTTCATCAATCAACAACACGATCAGGTAAACTTCAGGATGGTTTTCAGCAATCGCGTTAGCAATCTGCTTCAACAAAACCGTTTTACCAGTCTTGGGTTGTGCTACGATCATACCGCGTTGTCCTTTACCGATCGGTGCAAACAGATCGAGGATACGCGTTGACATATTATCAGCCGTTGTACTGAGTTTGAGTTTCTCTTCAGGGAAAAGAGGCGTCAGGTATTCAAACGCAACACGGTCGCGGATTTCCTCAGTCGTCTTTCCGTTAACAGATTCAACTTTGAGGAGCGCAAAATATTTTTCGCCTTCCTTAGGAGGACGGATCAGACCTTTCACGGTATCACCAGTCTTCAGACCGAATAACTTGATCTGTGAAGGCGATACATAAATATCATCAGGGCTCGCCAGGTAATTGTAATCAGAAGAGCGGAGGAATCCGTATCCATCCTGCATAATTTCAAGGGCACCTTCATTGCTGATCGCACCATCGAAGTCGCGGATGTTCGGGCGCGGCTGTTGCTGTCCCTGGTTACGGTCTTCGCGCGGCTCTCTGTTTTCGCGGCCTTCACGTCCCTCGCGACCTTCACGTGGTTCGCGATGTTCACGCTCTCTCACTGGCGCTTCAAACAGAGGTGTATCGTTTTCATTTTTATCTTCAGAGGATGACTCATCTTCAAACTTGGCAGCAGGAGAATCGAAGTCAACGTTAATGGATTCTAGCAGTTCATCAGAAGAAAGTTCAGTGTCTGGCTTCGGAGCAGTGGGTGCTACATTCTCACGTCTACGTGGACGCATCTTACGCTCAACCTGTTCACCTTCATTAGCGGGGGTACTCTTCTTCTGCGCGGGAGCTGCGTCACCACCGGACACAGCTTGTTGATCGAGAATCTTGTAGATAAGATCCTGCTTGGCAAGCTTTTTAGCGTTTTTCACGCCCATCCCCTCAGCGATTTCTTTCAATTCAGAAAGAAGTCTGACGTTCAGATCATCAATAGTGTACATGTGTGTCTAAAAAATTGATAGTTTTTTGATATAAAATTGTGCGAGTTGTAAATCAGTAGGCCTGAAAACTAGATCATCAATACAGAAAGTGTTGAGGTAAAAAGTTTGAAAGCGAAAACCGGATTATTCAGAGGGCTTGAGATAAGCCGAATGACCATGCAATTATAGGCTAAAAAACGACATTATCAAACCTCGGAAAATATTTTCTTCGGTCCTGCTCAAGGCTGGCGATCCAAAAGATTTATTTTTGAACTCATTTAATAAACAAAAAAAGTATGCTACAGGTTTCCGCTATTCGGGACGATCGCGAAAAGGTCATCAAAGGGTTGAAAAAGAGACGTTTAAAATCCATTGAGGAGTCGCTCGATAGCATACTGTCGCTTGACCAAAAACGAAGGCAGACCCAACAACAGCAAGACGCGCTTCTTGCAGAGAGCAACACTCTTGCTAAGGAGATCGGTGCGTTGATGAAGGCAGGCAAAAAGGATGATGCTGAGAAGATGAAAGCACGCACGGCAGAACTCAAAAAGCAGATTGCCGAGCTTGGTCCAGTCCTCACCCAAACAGAGGAAGAACTTCAGAAGTTGCTCTACGCAATACCGAATGTTCCGCATGAGAGTGTGCCGGAAGGTGGTGGACCCGATGACAACCTGAAGGTTCACGAATGGGGAACAATTCCAACACTCGGCAAGGATGCTGTTCCACACTGGGACCTCATCAAGAAATACGACATCATCGACTTTGATCTCGGTAACAAAATCTCCGGTGCCGGATTTCCGGTGTATAAAGGAAAAGGTGCAAAACTTCAGCGCGCACTGATAAACTTCTTTCTTGATGAAGCGGAGAAACAAGGATACAAAGAGATCCAGCCGCCAATCGTAGTGAATGAAGCGTCAGGCTACGGTACAGGTCAGCTTCCCGATAAGGAAGGACAAATGTACCACATGCAGCTAGACAATCTTTTTCTCATTCCGACTGCCGAAGTTCCCATCACTAATCTATACCGCGATGTGATGGTGGGTGAAGATGAGCTGCCGATAAAGAATGTTGGGTATACACCGTGCTTCAGACGGGAGGCTGGAAGTTGGGGAGCACACGTGCGCGGGCTAAACCGTCTGCACCAGTTTGATAAGGTCGAGATCGTTCAGATTCGTAAGCCGGAAGATTCTTACAAAGCGCTTGATGAAATGTGCGCCTATGTACAGAGTCTACTTGAACAATTAGAGTTGCCTTATCGCAAGCTTCTTTTATGCGGTGGCGATATGGGGGTGAACGCAGCTATTACTTTCGACATGGAAGTGTATGCAGCCGCACAAGCGCGCTGGCTGGAAGTGAGTTCGGTAAGTAATTTCGAAACGTTCCAGGCGAACCGGTTGAAGCTGCGTTACAAGAACAAAGAAGGAAAGACTCAATTACTACACACACTCAACGGCAGTGCCCTTGCGTTGCCGAGGATTGTTGCCGGTATCCTGGAAAACAATCAAACACCGGAAGGCATCCGCATTCCCAAAGTGCTGGTGAAGTACACTGGATTCGATATGATCAATTAGAAGTTGTTCGCTTCGAGCGAACAACGCTGAATAACAAAACACCCGCAAGCGCTAAAGCAATAGCAATCGCTGCGTGTGTTATCATTTCCAGACCTTTCAATGCGATTCCCGTGAGTGCCCATATTGTGACAGCCGGGAAGGCGTAGTCTCTGAAGCGCAGCACGATGATGATCGCCAACGCAGAGGCTACCAGCATCATGACGATTGTTAAGATGGTTTGCGTTGAAACCGATTGGATTATGTTCAGACCGGCAAGCCATGCTGCGATGTTGGCAATTGTTGCGACACAAATCCACGAGAGATAAAGCGTGAATGGCAGTCTTATCAGAAAATACTCCTTACGTGATTCGAGTGGTGCCTGTTGAACGAGACGGAAAAGTTTAATCAGCACAACCAGGAACAGAAGCATAACAATCACAGACACGGCCGGGAGTAAATTATGCCACACGAGAATCCATGTAATATTGAGAACACAGGAGAGTATAAACCATTTCGAAAGTGAAGCGAAATAACTTCTATCATTGATCTTCCATTGGTAGACCACAAACGCAAACAGCGAAAGGTAGATTACCGACCATATTGAAAATGTAATTCCTGATGGCGTGAATAAACTTGGATACAGCCTGGATACTTCACCTGTGTTCATTCCGTTTATAGGCAAGGCGTTCGCAAGGAAATTAACTACGAGCACAGCGATGAAAAGCAGCGTATTGCCGATATTGAGAAGTCTTAAGTTCATCTAGTATTACTTTCTGTACTAACAACGATTTATCGAATTGGTTTATAGTAACTACCATTCCTGAGGCTTGCTGCTTGAATAGGAAGCTTGCTACAACATTGCGCTCCATAGCGTCCACCGCGTCATAGCGGTATAGGAAGCGTTGAGATCGAAAAATGTTACTACGAAGGCTCGAGCGATTGAGGCAGTCAGAACGCGTTGCGCCAGATCGTGACTGGTCTGGATATCCACTCTCTTTTTACCGCTATGGCGCGGTGGGCGCGATGTTTCGCGGTGAGTTTCCGGAACTTCAGCAGCATTGCACGGGACAACGTTTTGTTACTTAAGAAATGATGTGTGCGGCTTAAGGCGAGTGCCTCGTTCGGAACTGACCGACACCTTCCGGTAGTAACCCCCCGGTTTAATCCCGACCATTAGGAAACATCTTGATACGAGAGGTAAGCACGCACTGCGGCCGCAGCCGCTACTTTTCCGTGAGTAATCTAAGTTTCTCCCCGATGAGAAGAGCGAGTGACGGGCAGAGCGGTCACGAGGGGCTCCACCCCTCGTGATGTGATGACGCCCCATTCGGGGCTGAGAGCCTGCGAACTTTCAAATTTTTGCACGGAGTTTTAGAGTTATGCTGTCGCACAGCCCTGAAAGGGCGAAATATTACCACGAGGGGTGGAGCCCCTCGTGACCACGCCACCTCGGTAGCGCTTGGGTTGAACGTAGAGCTATTGTCACCAAACAACGCACTGCAGTCGCAGTTAAATCGAATGATCGCATCAGAACACTAAGGGCTTAAGAAAAGATGTGTCCTAACCGTACGGCTTAAGCCGGGGGTTACTGCGTCAACGACTAAAGCCGAAACACGGTGAGTCATCACACTCCATTGCATTCTGTTCTCATACTGGCGGACAGTTCGTGCGGCTTAAGCCGCGAGTGCCTCGTTCGGAGATGATCGAGACCTTCGGGTGATAATAGTGCGAGCCTTTTACAAGCCGCATAAATGTAATGCAGCTTTCGCACCTTTATGCATTTTCCTATATTCACGCCACCCGGACCGAGCTATGAAAAAACATTTGTTTCATGCTTTAATGGCGTTTGCCGCTGCTTATATAATGTCTTGCAACTCACAAAAAGAAACCACCGCTTCCGTATATCCCGAAACTAAAAAAGTTGATACGGTTGATACCTATCATGGTGTGGAAGTCAGCGATCCTTACCGCTGGCTGGAGGATGACCGGAGTGATGAGACGGCTGAGTGGGTAAAATCGCAGAACGAAGTAACGTTCGGCTACCTCAACCAGATTCAGTACCGTGACAAGCTGAAGAAGCGTTTGGAAGAACTATGGAACTACCCGAAGTACTCGGCTCCATTCAAAACGGAGGGAAGATACTTTTTCTACAAGAACAGCGGACTTCAGAATCAATTTGTGCTGTACGCGCAAAGAACACTCAATGACGAGCCGGAAGTAATTCTCGATCCGAACCTATGGAGCAAGGACGGCACAATGGCGTTGAGCGGATTGAGTGTTTCCTCTGATGGAAAATACCTCGCGTACACCACCTCGATTTCTGGTTCGGATTGGAACAAAATCAAAGTCCTGGATCTTCAGACAAAACAATTGCTCAATGACTCCATTGAGTGGGTGAAGTTTTCTGGAATCTCATGGAAAGGAAATGGATTTTATTACAGCCGATACGATGAGCCGAATGGGAGTGACCTATCTGCTAAGAATGAATTTCACAAGTTGTTCTTCCACAAAGTCGGTGACGATCAAAGCAAAGACCAACTCGTGTACGAAGACAAATCTGCACCGCAGCGAAATTTCTATGCAGGGACAACTGAAGACGAAAGATTCCTGATTATCAATGGCTCAGAAGGCACGAGTGGCAATATGCTTGTGGTTAAAGATTTGTCGAACCCCGGGTCACCATTCGTCACGCTTGTGGATGATTTCAAGAATGATCACAGCGTAATCGAAAACGAAGGCGATGAGCTTTACATTCTCACCAATTTAAATTCACCGAACAAACGCATTGTGAAAACCACGCTAGACAAGGCGAAACCTGAACAGTGGGTTGATGTAGTTGCTGAAACTGGAAGCAGGATTGAAAACGCTTCTGTGATCGGAGGTA
>DASWTM010000073.1:0-2202 GCA_036402115.1 Chryseosolibacter sp. | reverse complement strand
AAACACCTGGTCAATGACAGGTCTGAACTTGCCCTCGCTGTAGAGCTGGTTTACATAGGCCAGGTCCTTGTTGGGCTTCAAGGCAACGATCTTCATTCTTCGCTGATGTACCAGTGAGACCAGTGGACTCAGTAAAAGCATTTTTAGCAAACGAGGTATTTCTCCACCGACTGTCGCATACGTTCCATGCGGTTTCAGTGCGCGGGCATAAGCGAAAACTGAGCGATTCGTTTTTGCATCGAGGATGAGGTCGTACGTTTCTCCGGTTCGTGTAAAATCAGTAGTTCGATAATTGATCACGTGATCAAAGCCGATCGACTTCATCATCGGAAGTTTTTCAGCGGCATCAACGCCCGTGACTTCAGCGCCAAACAATTTTGCAATCTGCAAGCCAAAGGTTCCAACGCCACCGCCAGCTCCGTTGATTAGAATCTTTTGATTTTGTTTTATCTCACCTACATCGATCAAGCCCTGAATCGCGAGCATCGCAGCTTGCGGGATGGCGGCAGCCTCTTCAAAGCTCATACGTTCAGGCATGATAGCCAGTGACGTTTCGGGTGCACAAACATATTCAGCTAATCCGCCCCATCGGCCACTCAGGTCGCCATAAACCCGATCACCTTTGGAAAACTGAGTCACGTCTTTTCCAGTCGCGACTACAATGCCTGCGATGTCCGACCCCACGATTGTCTTCTTTGGTCTCTTTAATCCAGACATCATGCGATTAATAAAATCTCCGTTGAGTAACGCCAGATCCCAATCGTTGATTGAAACGGCCCGGACATTAATCAGTACTTCGTTGTCTTTAGGTGATGGCGTTTCGACCTCCTGTGGAGCGAGAACGTCTGCGGAACCATACTCATGATAGACGATGGCTTTCATACCGCAATGAGTCGCCAGGTCGCTGGTGAGAGTTACAGGCTTGTGCGGAAATTGCTAAGGCTGGTGGCTAAGGCTAAGGCTGTTGGGACACGGAGTGGGAGTAGGTTGGGATGGGCAATGGGTCCATTAGTCACTGGTCACTGGGAATGTCGGTTGTTGATGACTTTACTCCTAATCACTATTAACTTATGACTAGTGACTAGTGTTCCAAGTCAAACGACCGACTGTGCTGCTGTTGTGCTATGCGAACAAAGTATGCTCGCTTCGATTTATTTTGAGTTCGGTGAACTATCCCGGGTGATTTTTAGTAACTTCATTATCTAACCTTACAGCCCCATGAAGAAAGTGTTTGTAACCAGCCATGACCAGGATTGGCTTTTTCTCATCGATCGAAGTCTCAAGCAAGCCGGATATGAAGTTCATTTCGTTGAACAGGGCGAGGCTGATAAAAAGGAAACTCCCGATGTATACATCATCGATACGATGTCAAATGAAGAGATATCTAACTGCAAGTATCTGAATTTCCATTCGACACAGGTTGTTATTACTTCTGCCGATTACACCATCCGAAAGAAAGCGATGGATTCCGGTGCTGATAAATTCTTGAAAAAGCCTTTTACCGCCAATACCTTAATCTCTGCTATCGAAAAGGGTTAACGAGCGCTAAACGTGTAGGCCTAGCGTTGCAGAGCGGCATTTTCCATGAAAGCGTATGCAATCATGTGACAGATTCCCATATGCGCATCTTCCACGCGGCCATAGTGTTCGTCTTCCACGGGAACTACCAGATCACTTATTTCAGCGAGCTTCCCTCGTTTTTTTCCCACGAGGGAAACCGTGCTCAGTCCGTTGGCCTTTCCCCATTCAATTGCCTTGACCAGGTTAGGCGAATTTCCGCTGACACTCATGGTGAATAGGAGATCACCTCGTTTCGCGAAATTCATCAGCTGGCGCACGAATACATCATCGTAACTGTAATCATTTCCAAGTGCGGTCATCCATGGTGTATTGTCGTTTAATGAAAGACAACGGAAACGCTTTTTCGTTTTGTCAGATGATCCTTTCCCAAGGTCTGTAACAAAGTGCGATGCATTCGCTGCACTTCCACCATTACCAAAGACGAAGATGGTGCGCTCTTCGTCCAGCGCGCGCTTGAACACGTCTATTATTTTGCTAACGCTTTCAGGTGAAATTGTGTCTAGTGTCTGCTTCTGAAATTGGATGTAGCGCTCGATGAAATCTTTCATACACGTAAGTTACGTAAAGCCATTGCGGCAGCACCAATCGGAACTGCTTTTTCTTTTAATGACGATAATTGAA
>DASWTM010000072.1:0-11071 GCA_036402115.1 Chryseosolibacter sp. | reverse complement strand
AACTCGGACTTTACATCGCACTGCTTCCAACGTGGGGCGATAAAGTTTTTAAGGATCGATGGGGTGTCGGTCCGGAAATCTTCAACACGTCAAATGCAAAAGTTTATGGAAAGTGGATTGGCGATCGATACAAAAATAGACGCAATATCATCTGGGTGTTGGGTGGCGACCGAAATCCAAGAAATGAAAATGATGTGGCGATTTGGCGAGCCATGGCTGAAGGAGTTGTGGAAGGTGTGGGTGGAAACGACAAAGCCCTCATGACATTCCATCCTCAGCCAAACAGCCTCGAAGACGCGGGATCAGTGAAGTGGTTTCACAACGACACGTGGCTTGACTTCAATATGTTTCAGACAGGACACTGCCGGGAGAACAATGTGTGGGATCGCATACAGGTGGCCTACAACAAGACACCGGTAAAACCTGTGCTCGATGGCGAAACACTATACGAAGACCATCCGGTATGTTTTAACGCAAAAGACCTTGGAACATCAAGTGCGTACGACATCCGCAAGCATGCCTACCTGGATGTTTTTGCAGGAGCATTCGGTCACACGTATGGCTGTCATGACATATGGCAGATGTATGCGCCACCACGCGAACCTGTGAACGGCCCACACTTCCCGTGGTATGAAGCGATCAATTTGCCGGGCGCTGGGCAGATGCAATACCTGCGCATGCTGATTGAGTCACGGCCGATGCTTGATCGAGTCCCCGACCAATCACTTGTCGTCAATGCTTTTGGAAACAATGATCGGGTACAAGCCACACGAGGGAACGATTACATTTTTGTCTATAGTGCACAAGGAAGGAAGTTCGAAATCAATCTGCCCGCCAATATCAAAGAGTTTCAAGCCTCGTGGTATGATCCGCGGAACGGCAAAACGCAGGATGCGGGAAAACTTGCATCAACAGGAAGACAACAATTCACACCGCCTTCCTCCGGCTATGGACAGGACTGGGTATTGATTTTGGATGATATTTCAAAAGCTTACAAGGCTCCATCGTTTCAACGATAAATTTCCACAACCATGATTCTATACGCAGGCCCATTACAGGTCCTTTATGAACGCGGCTTCCTTCGGTATATCAGCTACCAGGATGCCGAAATCCTGCGAATGATCTATTTTGCACTGCGTGACGAAAACTGGGACACTTGTGAGCATATTATTACGCACGAAGAAAAGGATATCTCCTGGGAAACGTTTCGTGTTACTTATGATAGTGTGCATCGAAAGAACAATGAAGACCTCATTCGCTGGAAAGCAAGCATCGAAGGCCTGCCCGATAGTAGCATCCGCTTTACCATCGATGGTGAAGTGTTGAAAGAAATCAAAAAGAACCGGGCAGGGTTTTGTGTGTTGCATCCACTACACGGAGTCAAGGGGCAGCCTGTTCAGGTGACACAGCCGGATGGCTCAACATATGACGGACAGTTTCCTGCGCACGTTGAACCTCGCAATCCATTCAAGGACGTTCAAAAACTAAAATGGAGGTTTGGCGACCGGTGGTTTGAAGTGTCATTTTCTGGAGATGTTTTTGAAACAGAAGACCAGCGCAACTGGATCGACACGTCATTCAAGACTTTTTGCACGCCCGCAGACTTGCCCATACCCGTGACGTTGCAACCCGGTACTAAAATTCACCAGGAAGTACACTTTCGTCCACTGGAGAAATTGCAGCCTATTACATCGCACGATGCCACAGTTATTCAGCTTGACAAAACCGGTGAAGCAACCAGGCTTCCGGCCATTGGAACTTTGTTGTCAGCGGAGAATAATTCAATAAACGCGGCTGCAGTTGATCAACTTAAGACTGTAAAACTTGATCATCTCGCCATTGCAGTGAGTCCATCTAATGCTGATTGGATTGCGAAGTTCTCTCAGCAGTGCGAAGCCGCATACGCAATTGATCTTGCAATGAAGGTTGTACTTACGTTGCCGCAGGATTTTAATAATACGCTAAATCAATTCTCCGGCATCATCCAGCAAAACCGGTTAAGAGTGAATGAAGTGCTTTTGCTCTCCGAAAAGAAACCTGTAACCGATCAAAAGTTGATTGATCACATTCCAACGTTGAAAGAAGCACTTCCCGGAATCAAATGGGGCGTAGGAACCAGTGGCGATTTTAAGGACCTAAACCGAAACCGGTTTAATAAAGGAGATGCCGATTTTGTTTCCTACAGCGCTCACCCGCAGGTGCATGCATTTGATGACCGGACGTTGATTGAAAATATCGATGGCTTGCGCGAGACTGGCGACAGTTCATCGATTATTTATCCGAAAGCTGAAATCCACCTTTGTCCCATCACCCTACAAAAGCGTTCATGGGATAAAGCCGATCCACGTCAAACATCTGATCTTGCTGCGCTGTGGACGTTTGGTGCGATACGCGCGATTGCGGAAGCAAAGGTTCGTTCAGCCACTTTATTCGAAACGACTGGTCAGAATGGACTGCTCTCAAATGCAGGACAACCCTACCCTATTACAGAAATGTTGCAAAAACTTCTCCGCTTCAAAAATCATGAAATGATTGTTCTGAAAAACAATGAACCACTGTTGGCCGATGCCATGCTTTTCAGCAATGACAGTTCGACCACACTCTTGCTCGTTAATTATACGGATGATTTGCAAGTTGTGAGGTATGGCAGGAATGAATTCCAGGTGCCACCACTCCAACTGATTGAAATTAATTTAAGCGGAACGTAACATCCTAAGCTGCTGCTTGAGTTGCTGCAGGTGTTCCGTTGCTTCCTTGATCTTCTGATTAAACTCCTCGCGAACGCTTTCTGCGTTCTTCGATTTGCCAAAGAACTCAAGGTTGTTTTTCCAAAGTGCGATGTCGTTTTCGACTTTGGTGATCTTCTTCCGGATACCAAGCTCCTTCTGGAAGATCTTCTTATCCGCCATCGGATCTTTTTTCAGATCACTAAGCTGATTTTCCAAAAGCACTTTACTCTTCTCGTCTTCGCTCAAGTCTGAAATCGAATCGACAAATTTCTGCACCGCATCATGATAACGGTTGCGAACAGAAGTGATGTCCTTCTTTGGAACGAAGCCAATAGAGTTATAGCGGTCCTGCAAGTCGCGCAGAAGCTCGACACTTGCGGTCTTCTCATTAATGTGTTTTTCGAGCTCTTCGATAACTGCGTTTTTCACGTTGAGGTTATCGATCTGCTCCTGCTCGACTTTGCCTTGCTGTCCTCTACGCTGTGAGAAGAAATAGTCGCAGGCATCTTTGAATTCCTTGAACACCTTTTCGCGGAATTTTTCAGGAACCGGCCCAACATCCTTCCACTTCTGCTGAAGATTTTTAAGCTCATTAGAAGTTTTTTCCCAATCCTGACTTTCACGCAACTCAAGCGCCTTCTTCACAAGATCATTTTTCAACTGGAGGTTTGCCTCACGCTCTTCATCCAGCTTCTTGAAAAATGTATTCTTGTTATTGAAGAATGTCTTAAAGGCTGTCCAAAATTTCTTGTTGATCTCTTTTGCCTTAGCTCTTGGTAATCCACCGACAGCCTCCCAACGCTTCTGAAGATCGAGAATTTCTTTTGTTTTCTCGTTCCACTCCTTGATACGATCGGTATTGAACGTGGTGAAGGCTTGCGCTTCATCGCCCAGCTTATTCTTCAAATCGTAGTTCGCATTCAGATCCTGCTGCAATTTCTGCAGATATGTATCGCGCTTTGCATACACGGCATCCGATGCTGCCTTGAAACGCTGCCACACTGCTTCCTTGTTTTCCAGGGGCACAGGGCCGAGGTGCTTGAACTCATGGTGCAGCTCATTCAATTCACGAATCGCATCCTTGATCATTTCAACGTTCACCAGCTTTTCAGCGCGGTTACACAGCTCAAGCTTGGCTTCAAGGTTTTTCTTGCGGTCAAGCTCCTTTAATTCAAAGTATATGTTCTGATTATCATAGAAGCGATCAACGAGCGCATGATAATTTGCCCAAAGTGTTTTCGCCTGCGCGCCCGGCACCGCCCCGATGCTTCTCCACTCCTTCTGAATTTCTTTGAATGTCTCAAACGAATGTGCATTATCCTGCTGCTCCGTAAGCTCACGCAGTTTCTCGATCAGCTCCTGCTTGCGTTTAAGGTTTTCGCTTTTCTTTTCTTCCTGTTCGCGAAGTTGTTGTTGTCTGCGATCGCGGATCAGCTTAATGTTCGCATCGAAGATAGAATCGTATTCATCGCCCTTGTACTCAAAATCCTCGGCCACGCCACCATTCTCGATGAAACGTTGAAGCGCGCTAGTTCTTTCCTTCTCACGGATCTCATCATAGAGCGGCTTAATCTCACGCACAATGACTTCTACCTTCTGCGAGTTGTTATCTTTTGACAGCTCTTTGACTAGCTCGGCAAACTGAGCTTTGGAAAAGTTTGAATAATCGACATGCTTATGTTCCTCGTCAATAATCTCTTCTGTATGCTCATCGTGCTCAGCCAGATCAACTTCGGAGTGAATCGCAGCATGTTTTGTGTGGGTATGTTCCAACCCTGCTCCCTGCTCATGCGCAGGTCCAAGTTCTCGTTTATCTCTTTCCATGGTCAAAGAATCCATTTCAAATTTTCAAAGTATGCTAAGTTAACAAAATCCCTAATTCAATCGCGGATCAGTGGGGTAGTTTGAATAAACGCTGAAACGCCCACCCATACTTTCGAGGGCTTTTCTCCACATCACCTGCGGCTCGGTGTCAAACAGCAGCTGTTCGTTTATGAAATTGCATACGATCCACGAATCCTGCTCCAATTCCGCCTCCAGTTGTCCCGGTCCCCAGCCGCTATAGCCGAGAAAAAAACGGATGTCATCGGCTGGAATCTGACTTGTATCCACCATCGTTACTAGTGTCTCAAAGTCGCCCCCCCAATAGACGTTACTGGCAATCTCTATAGCATTCGCCACACTTGAGTTGCGGTGGATAAAATGAAGCGTGTCTTGCTGCACCGGTCCTCCAACGTATACTATACTGTCCAGCGACAGCACCTCTTCTAAGACCTCTGTCACTTTTAGTATGGACGGTTTATTCAAAACAAAACCAAAAGAACCTTCGTCATTGTGCTCGCACAGTAAGACTACAGTTCGCTCAAAATTCGGGTCTGGCAAAAACGGTTCGGATATCAGTAACCGGCCTTTCTCGGGTGCTATCTTATTCTTGTACTTGAAAAATTCCATGCGTTGTCAATACGTTCCTACCTCTGAAACACTCCTGAATGATAGGAAGATTCACTGAACTTTCTCTCTTTACCGGAATAAAAATACTTCGCCATCACCTATGCAAATCTTAATGTTTTGATAAATTTCATGCCTGTTTCGCCAGAATTGGCACGAAAAAACGTATGCAAAAAAACATTACCGATTTACGAAAAGAATATTCGCGTTCAACACTGGATTTCTCTAATGTGCTGAAAGATCCCGTCAAACAGTTTGAAAAATGGTTTGATGAAGCAGTACAGGCCGGAATTACCGAGCCAAATGCGATGCATCTTGCCACGGTTGACGAACACAGCAAACCTTCATCGCGCATCGTTTTACTCAAGGGAATTGACGCGAACAAGTTTATTTTTTACACAAACTATCAAAGCAAAAAAGGGCGTGAACTGGAACAGAATCCTGCGTGTGCGTTAACATTCTTCTGGCCTGAAATCGAACGTCAGGTTCGGATTGAAGGTGTTGCTGAGCGCGTAGACACAAAGTTGTCAGACGACTATTTTCAGAGCAGACCACGAGGATCACAAATCGGTGCATGGGCTTCGCCTCAAAGTACTGTGATCAAGAACCGCGAAATCCTGGACGAGCGGGCACAGCAAATTGAAAAGAAGTTTGAACTTGAAAAAGTATTGCCTCGTCCTAATCAGTGGGGCGGATTTCAAATCGATCCATTACAAATTGAATTCTGGCAAGGACGCGCCAGCAGATTGCATGATCGGATTCAGTTCACGAAGGTGGATGGTGAGTGGAAAGTGAATCGCCTTGCACCGTAGGTTTATCAACGCAGAGGCGCAGAGCTGTGGAGGTCGCAAAGATTTAATAGTGAGCCCGAAACATCTGAATTTCTCAGCGGACTCTGCTACTCCGCGGCTCCGCGTTGTTTACATGAGATCGAAGAGATCTTTCACGCCCGGAAATCTTCTCACGGTAAATCCCTCACCATGGGTTCCACCAATCGCGTGTCCGAATTCTACTGCACGGGCTTCCAGCATTTTCAAAAAGCCGGGTTTGGAGATGTACGTTTCAGGTTCCGTGCTTGAAGCATCGTAGAACTGACTGCCGAATGCACGAATCGCTTCCATTTTCTTGTCCCAGAATCCCGAGATGTCAACAATGAAATCAGGTGGGAGGTATTGGCTTTGGATGTAGTGATAAAGCGCTTTCGGTCTCCATGGATCCTGCTTCGTTTGATCATCGTAGGTGACGATCTTTGAGAGGCCCGAAAGAAAACATGCATCGTGTGCAAGCTCTGCTCCTTTTCCGTGATCGATGTGACGATCATAGGTTGCGTTCGCAATAACAATTTCCGGTTTATATCTTCTGATGCTTTGGATCAGTAACAGTTGCGACTCCTCATCGTTTCTGAAAAAGCCATCGCGCATGCAGAGATTTTCACGCACAGATAATCCCAATATCTTAGCCGATGCAGCTGCCTCTTTTGCGCGTAACTCAGGCGTTCCGCGTGTACCCAACTCGCCTTTCGTAAAATCAACAACGCCTACTTTTTTTCCTGATGCTGTATGCTTCGCTATTGTCCCCCCACAACCCAGTTCGGCATCATCGGGGTGCGCAGCTAAGACGAGAATGTCGAGTTTCATGGTAAAGTTGATCCGTTGATTAGTTGATCCGTTGATTCGTTTCGGTTATCAGCTGGCGCATTTCATCGTGTCATTCATCGACAACAATCTAGCCCTGTCACACCTCAAGACTTGAAGCGTGCAGCCCCGGCTCGAAGCGCGTAGCTCAAAGCCCGCAGCTTTAGCTGTGCACCATCCCCATTTCCATTTCCTTCGCTACAAGGAATTTCTCTGCGTCAAGTGCGCCCATACAACCCGTTCCTGCAGCGGTGATTGCCTGACGATATACTTTATCAGCAGCATCGCCCACAGCGAATACACCCTCAACATTTGTTTTGGTACTCCCTGCTTGCACAGTGATGTATCCTGTCTCGTCCATCTCAATGAACGGCCTGAAGACGTCCGTATTTGGCTTGTGACCAATCGCCAGGAAAAACCCCTGAAGTGGAATGAGCTTCTTCTCTCCTGTTTTGTTATTCACTACACGAATACCGGTCACTTCATTTCCATTACCAAGAATTTCTTCTGTCTCAGTGTTCCAGTGGATCTCAATGTTCGGTGTATTCTTAACACGCTGTTGCATGATCTTCGAAGCGCGCATCTCATCTCTGCGAACGATGAGGTGGACTTTCGTACACAAATTAGCCAGGTAAGTCGATTCTTCTGCGGCTGAATCTCCAGCACCAACTACCGCAACTTCTTTTCCGCGATAGAAGTATCCATCGCAGACTGCACACGCTGATACACCTTTGTTATAGTACTGCTCTTCTGTTGGAAGGCCGAGATATTTTGCCGTGGCGCCCGTAGCGATGATGACGGATTCAGCAATTACGGTTGTCTTTTCATCGACCACTACCTTGTGCGGCCAGCCGGAAAAATCCACCGCAGTGACCATTCCGTAATTGATTTTGGTTCCAAAACGCTCAGCCTGCTTCTGCAGGTCAACCATCATCTGCGATCCGTTAATTCCGTCCGGATACCCTGGAAAGTTTTCAACATCATTCGTTGTGGTAAGCTGGCCTCCAGGTTGTCCTCCTGTATAAAGTACTGGCTTCAGACCCGCACGCGCTGCATAGATTGCTGCTGTGTAACCCGCTGGCCCGGAGCCGATGATAAGTACTTTTACCGTCTCGTTTGTCATGTCTAAAATCTAGTGGTGTTTATTGGATAAAATAAAGGGTCTGCTAGAGACCCTTCAAATAATGCTGCAAATAAATATTCTTAACCGAGATAAGGCTTTAAAGCTTTACTTCTGCTAGTGTGACGCAAACGTCTGATCGCCTTTTCTTTAATCTGACGAACGCGTTCACGAGTTAAATTGAATTTTTCACCAATTTCTTCCAGGGTCATCGAGTGTTCGCCATTCAATCCGAAGTACAACGTAATCACATCCGCTTCACGCTGGGTAAGTGTTGATAACGCACGTTGAACTTCCCTGCGAAGCGAGTCATTCATCAAACCTGAGTCTGGCGTTTCTTCGCTGTCGTTTTCAAGAACATCAAGCAAACTGTTTTCTTCGCCCTGAACGAACGGAGCATCCATCGACACGTGACGACCCGAGATCTTCATGGTATCAACGACTTCTGCAGTTGTTACATCAAGCACCTCTGCAAGTTCTTCCGGAGAAGGCTCGCGCTCATACTTCTGCTCGAGTTCAGAGAATGTTTTCGAAATCTTATTCAACGAACCAACACGGTTCAATGGAAGACGAACAATACGAGACTGCTCAGCCAACGCCTGAAGGATTGACTGACGAATCCACCACACCGCGTAGGAAATGAATTTAAAACCACGCGTCTCATCGAAACGTTGTGCGGCCTTGATCAAACCCAGGTTCCCTTCGTTGATGAGGTCACCGAGTGAAAGACCTTGATTCTGATACTGTTTCGCTACCGAAACAACGAAACGCAGGTTCGCTTTCGTCAGTTTTTCCAACGCGATCTGATCTCCCTCCTTGATCCGTTTCGCCAGCTCCACTTCTTCATCAGGAGTGAGTAGATCAACCTTACCAATCTCCTGGAGATACTTATCCAGCGACTGGCTTTCGCGGTTGGTGATTTGTTTACTGATTTTTAGTTGTCTCATCCGGTATATGCAATCCTTAGTTTAAACAATTTTAGCCTAAATCTTAGTTCCTGTCAATTGTTGGTTAACGTTTATTCCGTTGGTGTTGTTTGCTTTTGAGGCGGTTTCGGTATCAAAACTTTGCGGGAAAGTCTGAATTTACCGGTTTTCTTGTCGATCTCAATAAGCTTCACCTTAATTTCTTCACCGACTTCAAGGACTCCCTCCATATTTTCGAGGCGTTCCCACTTAATTTCGGAGATATGCAGTAAACCATCTTTGCCTGGCATAAATTCAACGAATGCACCGAAAGGCATTATTGATTTTACTTTACCATCATAAACCTGGCCAACTTCTGGCATGGCAACAATACCCTTAATGCGCTTTAATGCTCCTTCCATCGCCTCCTTGTTGGTTGCGAAGATATTTACAACTCCCTTGTTATCAACTTCTTCGATCACAACGGTTGCGCCAGTGGTATTTTGAATATCCTGAACGATCTTTCCGCCAGGGCCGATTACCGCACCTATCATTTCTTTCTCGATAATGATGGTTTGTGCTCTCGGGGCGTGTGGCTTCAGATCAGGTCTCGGAGCGCTCATCACCTTCTTCATTTCGTTGAGGATATGAAGACGGCCTTGACGCGCCTGCTCGAGCGCTTCTTTTAGGATTGCGTATGTAAGTCCTTCAACCTTGAGGTCCATCTGACAGGCAGTGATACCTTTCTCCGTCCCGGTTACTTTAAAGTCCATGTCACCCAGGTGGTCTTCATCGCCAAGAATATCAGAAAGGATTGCATACTTTCCAGTCTTAGCGTCAGAGATCATACCCATGGCGATACCAGATACCGGTCCTTTCACAGGAACACCCGCATCCATCAGGGCAAGCGAACCTGCGCAAACGGTTGCCATCGATGATGAACCATTTGATTCAAGAATATCAGAAACAACTCGGATCGTGTATGGATTTTCAGTGTCAGCAGGAATCACCTGCTTGAGTGCACGAAGCGCCAGGTTACCGTGCCCTACTTCGCGTCTTCCTGGTCCTCTGTTTGGTTTTACTTCACCGGTAGAGAAACCGGGGAAGTTATAGTGAAGAATGAATTTGTTCGAACCATCGATCATGGCGCCATCAATCATTTGCTCATCAAGCTTAGTACCAAGCGTAACGGTAGTCAATGATTGCGTTTCACCACGTGTAAAGATGGCAGAGCCGTGTGGTGATGGTAAGTAATCCACTTCACACCAGATATCTCTGATGTCGGTTGTTTTACGGCCATCAAGGCGAACGCCTTTCTCGAGAACGAGGTTACGAGCAGCCTTCTTTTGAATATCGTGATAGTAACGTTTTACCAACCCCTTGTCGATTGTTGAATCTTCAGGAAGCGCATCGAGGTATTCGTCTACGATCTTAGAAAATCCTTCGGATCTAAATTTCTTGTTAGGTGTTTGAAGCGCAGCATGCTGGAACGCCTTGTCGTAGAAGAGCTTCCAGAGTTCTTCTTTAAGGTTTTCGTCATTTGTTTCGTGACTGTACGTTCTCTTTTCAGTCTTGCCTGCAGCTTTTGCGAATTCAATCTGAACTTCGCATTGTGTTTTAATAGCTTCGTGAGCCGTCTTCAATGCTTCGAGCATATCGTCTTCGCTCACTTCTTTCATTTCGCCTTCAACCATCAGGATGTTCTCGATAGAAGCTGCAACGATCAAGTCGATATCAGCTTTCTCTTTTTGCTCCATCGTTGGGTTGATGATGAACTTGCCATCCACGCGCGCAACTCTCACTTCAGAGATTGGGCCGTTAAATGGAATATCGGAAACTGACAATGCCGCAGATGCAGCAAAGGCAGCAAGTGAATCAGGTAATGCATCTTTATCTCCAGAGATCAGGTAAATCATCACCTGAGTTTCTGCGTGATAATCGTCTGGGAATAAAGGACGGATCGCGCGGTCTACGAGACGGCTGATCAATACTTCGTAATCTGAAAGTTTGCTTTCACGCTTTAGGAATCCGCCTGGGATCTTGCCTGTTGAAGCGAATTTTTCCTGGTAATCTACAGATAGAGGAAGGAAATCGGTTCCTTCTTTGGCATCAATTGCAGAGACAACAGTGGCGAGCAACATGGTGTTGCCCATTTTAAGTACAACCGAACCATCGGCCTGGCGGGCTAGTTTTCCGGTTTCAATAGTAATTTCTCGGCCGTCCGGGAGCTTACAG
>DASWTM010000071.1:0-2112 GCA_036402115.1 Chryseosolibacter sp. | reverse complement strand
GCACGACAGATGAAGCGAGTCGAGCTGACCGTAGACACAGAAAATACGATAGCCATAAATTTGTATCGTAAGGTCGGATTTGAGATTGAAGGCAAACTGAAAAACAACTATCGTCTTGCGTCCACGGGCAACTATTATGACGAATATCTTATGGCGTTGCTGCTTCAATAAGCTGTATACGGTTGGTCGCCTGTCGTCTTCTCGCAACACGGGCGATAAAAAGTCCAAGTGTAAGATTTCGGGAAAGATCGCTGCACGCAATTTGATGCGGGTTGCTAATTTCGATTGTAAATCTCACTATCAAAATGATCAACAGCACACGTGAAGAACACGCTATTGTAGTTCACTTTAAATACAGCAAAAAGACACTGGACGCGCTGCACCAACTCGAAACGCAGCTCTCTCGCATCATCCAGGAGAATGCGCTCGGTGAATATGACGGCCATGAGATTGCAAAGGACGCAAACGGCTTCCTCTACATGTATGGATCAAATGCCGAACATATGTTCAAAGCTGTGAAACCCGTCCTCGACCAAACTGATTTCATGAAAGGTGCAATTGCACTTCTTCGCTTTGGAGGACCTGGTGCTTCTGACATCGAGGTGGAAGTCGGTACAGACTAACCTCTCCGTTTTGTAATTCTATCTCCTTTTCAATAATTTCAGTCATGCAAGAGATTGAAAAGGAAACGTATGATTAGCGTAAGACGTGCAAAGCGCTCTGACGCAGATTTCATCTACGATTGCATCTGCGATCTTGAGAACAAGAAATTCAGCACCGCACGTTTCCGGAAATTTTACTTCGAGAACCTCACCAGCAAGGACAACATCTACCTGGTGGCAAGTGACGCCAGCCATCCCGTTGGCTTTCTGAGTTGCCATATCCAACCCCTTTTGCATCATTGTGCACGTATTGGCGAAATACAGGAAATGTACGTCATTCCCGATGCACGCAGTAATGGGATCGGGAAAATCCTCCTCGATTCGCTTAAGCAGCTCGCGCAGAAAAAGAAAGTGGAACAACTGGAAGTCGTTTCCAACAAGAAGAGGAGACGAACACATCGCTTCTACCTCGCACAGGGTTTTACCTTTACTTCGAAAAAGTTTGTATTACCCCTCCGCTGATTTATGAAAAACGTTCTGGGAATTGAGATCGGTGGAACAAAACTACAACTCATCATCACGGATGAGAACCTCAACACGCTTAAGTCATTCCGATTCGCAGTTGACAAATCAGCACGTGCTGAAGGGATTCGTACAGCGATTGAAAGTGTCGTCCCGCAAGCGCAGGCGCTGCACGTAAAACGAGTAGGCGTTGGCTTCGGAGGACCCATTGACCGGATAACTGGAAAGATCTTTACATCCTATCATATCAGCGGCTGGACCGACTTTTCTATCAAGGCCTGGCTCGAAAAAGCGTTCAAGGCGGAGGTGGTGATTGATAACGATGCAAATGTTGCAGCCCTGGGCGAAGCGCTTTACGGTGCCGGCCAAACGTTCAAAAGTGTTTTTTACGTTACGCTCGGAAGTGGTGTGGGAGCAGGTTTTGTGCACAACAAGGTTATATACCACGGAGGCAAACATGGTGAAACCGAGTTCGGTCACATTCGACTGAACAAGCAAGGACTCACGCTCCAGGATGCTTGTTCCGGGTGGGCCGTGAATGAAAAAATTCGCAAAGCGATCCAACACGCGCCACAAACGAAATTAGCAGAATTCGCAAAACAATTTCCAGGAAGTGAAGCTGCCGCGTTATCGCAAGCTATCGCTGACCATGATCAAAATGCAATATCCATCTTTGAAGAAACGGTTGACGATCTCGCATTCGCGCTCTCGCATGCGGTGCACCTTTTTAATCCTGAAACAATTATTCTGGGAGGCGGCTTATCGATGATCGGAGAGCCACTGAAAAGAACAGTTGAGACGCAACTAAAGAAATACCTGATGGATGCGTTTCAACCTGGCCCGGTCATTCAATTATCGTCATTAAAAGAAAAAGCAGTTCCGATTGGTGCTGCCGCAATGGCTTTACGTAACTTACGTGTATGAAAGATTTCATCGAGCGCTACATCCAATTTCAGAAGCAGACACTAGACACAATTTCACCTGAAAG
>DASWTM010000070.1:0-3373 GCA_036402115.1 Chryseosolibacter sp. | reverse complement strand
CAGGCTACAGAGTTTACGTGTCTGGCATTTTTGAATTGAACGAAGGAGGGTGGAGGGATAAAATGCTGTTTGGCTCATTCAACTGGAGAAATTTTCAGAGCCTGGAAGTGCAGTTTCCTGAGAAATCGAGTGAGAATTTTAAAGTCCAGGCGGAAGGAACCGGATTGTTTGGCGTTGTTGGCGTGAAGACTGATACCGCAAAGCTGAACACTTTCCTGGACGATGTTTCCCTGCTTGTAGTAGACGAGTATCCCGAATCAGCGAAACTTCGTGACAGTTTAACCCAGGTAAAGCCTTTTTTGAACCTGATCGTTAGGGATATCGCAAACCGCAATCATACACTCAGGGTATTTCGCGAAAATCAAAACCGCGTTTTGGGTTTATGGATGGACAATCAGGTCGTTTTATTCGACCCGCAACGCGTCCGAAATATCGTCCGCCCGAAATCGTATTTTGTTCAGAAATAGCTAATTATTTCCTTTTTTTAAGGTTTGATGCGGGGTTTTAAAATTGGGTTTTCTTTATAACTTTACCCCCGCTAGAAACCAAAACCACTTTTTCACGAATGAAGTTTATCGTTAACTCCGCTTACCTGCTTAAGCAATTATCAAATATTAACGGTGTCATTACAACCAATCCGGTAGTTCCGATTTTGGAGAACTTCCTTTTTGAATTAGATAAGGGTAGCTTAACCGTAACTGCCTCAGATTTACAGACTTCCATGATCACGGAACTTCAGGTTGAATCAAAGGAGAAGGGTAGCATCGCGGTTCCGGCAAGAATTCTTTTGGATACACTTAAAAACCTCCCGGAACAACCGGTAACGTTCTCGATCGATGAGTCTACGTACAGCATCGAGATCATTTCAGACAACGGGCGTTACAAGTTGTCTGGCGAGAATGCGACTGATTTCCCTAAAGTGCCAAATGTTTCTAACGACTTCACAGCAGAGCTTTCATCTGAAGTGCTTTCACGCGCTATCAACAATACAATCTTCGCAACAAGTAACGATGAACTTCGGCCCGCAATGACTGGAGTTTATGTTAACCTCGGTGAGAAGAATACAACCTTCGTAGCCACCGATGGTCACCGCCTGGTGCGTTACAGAAGAACTGACGTGAAATCAGACAATGGTAATGCGATCATCATCCCGCGCAAGGCGTTGAACCTGTTGAAGGCAACGCTTCCTGCAGAGAACACAGATGTGAGCGTGAATTTCAACATGTCGAACGCGTTCTTCAAATTCGGTAACATCCGTATGATCTGCCGTCTGATCGATGAACGTTTCCCTGACTACGAGAACGTTATTCCATCCGGAAACAACATCAAGATGACGATCAGCCGCACTGACCTTCTCGGTGCTTTGAAACGTATTTCTATCTACGCCAATAAAACAACACACCAGGTTCGTTTGAAAATTACCGGCAGCGAACTACAGATTTCCGCTGAAGACCTTGACTTCTCAAACGAAGCGAATGAGCGCTTGTCATGTGAGCACGAAAACGAAGACATCGAGATTGGCTTCAACGCAAAGTTCCTGGTGGAAATGCTAACTAACATGGACTCTGATCAAATCAGACTGACCATGTCGGCTCCAAACAAGGCAGGCGTTATCCTCCCGGCAGAAAAAGACAAAGCAGAAGATATCCTGATGCTTGTGATGCCGGTGATGCTGAATCAATACGTGTAATTGGCAGGCTGTTGGCTAAGGCGAAAGCTAAGGCCAAGGCTAAAGATTGTGATCTCCAACCTGATAAGATTTCCTGACAGTAGATTCAAGGCGTTTGGTCGGATCCAGATGCATTTGCCTTAGCCTTTGCCATAGGCCTTAGCCAGTGCAAGCATTAGCGAATGACCCTAACCTTCGCGGTCGCCATAGCCATAAGCCTTAGCCAATAACCCCGCGCTTCCCCAGCTCAATCACTTCCATATTCGAAATCACTCCACGCGTGATCTCAAAACGCACGATTGTTTTCATCATGTGGAAACCATGATTGCCGCACGCACCTGGATTGAGGTACAGCATGTTGTTGTAGGCAGGATCTTTCTTGATGCGAAGAATGTGAGAGTGTCCGCAGATAAACAGGTCAGGAGTTCTTTCTTTGAAGAGTTTCTTCACGCGTGGGTTGTAGTTTGGGGGTGCGCCTCCGATGTGCGTCATCAAGACTTCAACACCTTCGCAGGTAAACCGCAAATCTTCGGGATAACGCGTTTGGATTTCCTTCGTATCGATATTTCCAAACACCGCTTTAAACGGCTTGAATTTTTCCAACGTATCCGCTACTGCCGGATCACCAATGTCGCCAGCGTGCCAGATTTCATCACAACCGGAAAAATGGTTGAACACCTTGGGATCAAGAAAACTATGCGTGTCGGAAAGCAGGCCGATCTTCATACCTCAATTTGAGGACAAAATACTTCTTATTTCTTGGTGGCGGAGAAGATTTGTCGAATTGCCAAATAACCTTACAAGCAACATTAGGCGGAGCGTCTTTTTATTTATATTTTAAGAATAATATACCCTCGGCATGCGCTACTTTCTCGGCTTACTACTTTCACTTTTCACTGTTCAGCTCGTTGCGCAGGAGGGAGATTTTCCCTTTGGAAAAACAACCTACCGAGAACTTGAAATGAAAGTATATGAGAAAGACTCTTCCGCATCTGCGGTAGTACTGAATGAGTTTGGGCAGGCATATTTCGACAGCGGCAATGATCACAACTTGCTGTTCAATTACCATGTCAAGATCAAGATTCTGAAAAAGGAAGCGCTTGACTATGCGAATCTTGAGATTGCGCTCTCCAAGTCTGGGATGTATTTCGAAAAACTTAAATCAATCGAAGCTTCCTCGTTTACACTCGACAATGGTTCAATCCGCGAAAGCAAAGTTGAAGCGAGAAATATTTTTGCGGAAGAGGTTAATAAATACCTGGACATAAAAAAGGTTGCAATCCCGAACGTCCGTGAAGGCAGTGTCATTGAATTCAAGTATACAATTGAGTCTCCTTTTTCCTACAACTTCAGGAGTTGGGAATTTCAATCCGAGATTCCGAAAGTGAGGAGTGAGTACTGGGCAATCATCCCCGCTAATTATTTGTATAATATAACACTGAAAGGATTCCTTTCATTGACCACCAATACGAGCAGTCTACAACGCAGCTGCTATTCAGTAGGCGCCAATACATCCGACTGCTCAAAATTCGTTTATGCTATGACAGACATTCCCGCTTTTATTGAAGAGGATTTCATGACGGCCAGATCGAATTTTCTTTCTGCAATCACTTTTGAGCTTTCCGAGTATCGATACTTTGATGGGCGGGTGGATAAAAAAACGAAGGAGTGGCGCGATGCTGAACTGGAACTCCGGAGGCATGA
>DASWTM010000069.1:0-7946 GCA_036402115.1 Chryseosolibacter sp. | reverse complement strand
ATAAATAAATCCCTATTTTTCCCTGATTTATTGATATGGGTTTTTTAAAAAATCAATTTAAGAAAGCAGTTTTCAACATCAGCGCTAACTACGCCCCGTTGGTTAAAATGTTCTATAAGGCAACGTACAAGCCGAAAAAAGGAACGCTATCAGAGATGCTTGATAAATTTGCCCGCGCCAACAGACCAGTGACTTTCCTGCAGGTTGGCGCAAATGATGGCTTCTATCATGATCCGCTGCACAAGTTCATCCGCATGTATGGATGGAGGGGCGTAATGCTTGAGCCCCAGCCCACAGTCTTTAAAAATTTTCTCAGCAAGTTGCATAAGAATACACCTGGCGTTCATGCCATCAACGCGGCACTATCCGATAAAGATGGCGAGCAAACCATGTTTAAAATTGCTTTTTCGAATTTGAGGTGGGCGACCGGCCTGACGTCATTTCGCAAAGATGCGCTTGAAAAGGCCATCGACTCAGGTCACGTTGGCCGGATGGTCGCGCGCTATGGAGAGAAATTGCCGGCACGCAGGGAAGATTACATTGCTGAGGAAAAAATAACAAGCATTACCGCTGACACGCTGATTAGAAAGTATGAGTTAAAAAAGATTGATTGGGTTCAGATTGATGCAGAAGGGTTTGATTACGAGATCATCAAGTTGCTAAAGATCGAAACGACTCAACCACAGGTTATCGTATATGAAAAATCCCACCTTTCTTCCGCTGACCAATCTGCGTGTATTGCTCTACTGGAGCGGAATGGCTACGCTGTTACGCACCTTGACGAAAACACTGTAGCGATGAAGAAGCCGCTCAACGACTTTGAATCGTTTTTCAGGTAATTGAGACATCATATTTTTTTAAGATATTTGCCCGCTAAAGAATTCCTCTGCCTGTGAATCCAATCAAGATAAGTGCTACGATCATCTCTTTCAACGAAGAAAGAAAGATCGAAGCATGCCTTAAATCCTTGTTGGGTGTCGTGGATGAAATTATCGTAGTGGATTCAAACTCTACGGATGGCACGCAGGAGATTTGTATGCGCTACCCGGTTCGTTTCATCCGCCAATCATTCCTGGGGTATGTCGATCAGAAAAACTTTGCAGTGGCTCAGGCCTCATACGATCATATTGTTTCCCTCGATGCGGATGAACGACTTTCAGAAGAGCTTCGTGAGTCGATCCTGAAGGTGAAGTCAAACTGGGGCGATAAGGATGGCTACGCAGTGAATCGATACAACAATTACTGCGGCAAGTGGATGCATTTTTCAGGATGGTATCCTGAACGTAAGATCCGAGTGTGGGACAGGAGGAAAGGGTTTTGGACTGGCACCGATCCGCACGATCATGTGCACATTGGCAGCGGAAAAGTCGGGAAGCTTGAAGGGCATCTTCTGCATTACGCATACCTGACGGTTGACGAGCATCTTCTTCAGATCCATCGCTTCGCTGAGATTGCCGCTAAAGCAAAATATCGTAAAGGTGAAAATGTCAGTTTTGTGGTGAATGTTATCTTCAGCCCGCTGTTCCGGTTCCTAAAAAGCTACGTCTTCCGCCTGGGTTTCCTTGATGGATACTATGGATTCATATTCTGCACGGCCTCTGCTTCGATGACGTTCTTCAAATACATCCGTCTTTACGAGTACAAACGCAAAGGACTTCCTGAGGAACAGGAGAAGACATTGGTGCATTGAAGCGCCTACGCTCACCCCGTCATGTTGAGGCGGTTCACACTATACTATGAAATGTTCTGCTGATTGCCGAAACATCCCCCTATCGGTATACCGACAACCTTCACTAAACGAGTTTTAGATTCGCCTGATGATCCGGGGATTCTTCGCTCGCGCATGCTTTCGCACAATCACCGCTCTGAATGACGGCTTCGCATTGGTATTCGTACCCCCATCCCATTGAGGCGACTCAAACCATGCTATGAAAATGCTAACCTGATCACAATATTTTAACTTACCGCCACTTTCCTGATAAACGCCACTATCTCCATCATCCACGCAATGCCCATGTGAACAATAATTCCTCCCCATACACTCCTCGTTTCATACGCCACAACACCAAGGATATATCCTCCGAAAATTGAACTCATTGCTTCCCCGGCAGGTTTTCCGAAATGCAATACACAATAGACTACGGCCATGGTGATCACTGCACTGCGCCCGAGAAATTTCGCTAATGCCAGCACCATAAATCCTCGGAACAGATATTCCACCGTGATGAAGTCAAGCCCATAAGCTATTTCGTAAACGGCAACAATAACCCATTCCTCAACATCAAGGGAAATATGCGCTGAAGATGAGTGATACATCGGATACTGACGAATAAAAGCCGGATTGTATGACGCCATGATGATCAGCGGAAGCATGATCAGCAACATTATGAAGTAAGGCTTTGCGTCAAATTGATACGAACTCAATCCATAGCGATGTCCCAGGTCGCGGTCGTAGCGATAATAAAAAATGAGAATTGGCAAGAAGACTGTAAGAAAACTTATTCCGTTGATTACAACCTTGTACACCCAATTCTGAGTCATCGGGTTAGAAAAGTAGTTCACAACGTCATCAACGTATGGCAGGCTTCCATCAAGTGTCAGAATAGCAATTGCAAAAAGCGTCCGCAGCCAGAAGCCGCTTTCCGAAAAGATGTCCATCCGCTTTTTAAAGTACGCGAAAATGAAAATTCCGCAGAAGTAAGGAATGGCATAGAAGAAAAAGTATGCGACATACTTACTGATGCCATACAGTGTTTCCAGGTAATAATCCTCAAAATCGAATGCGTAATTCAAGGAAAGACACAACGCCAGCAGGATGGCGGTGGAAATGTATTGGCCGGGGTGAAAATCTTCGCGCAGGTGATGGACGAGAAATTTCCAGATTTTTTTCATTACCAGTTTTTGAGATGCTGATAAACTTTGTGAATGGGGAGCCCCATTACATTGAAGTACGATCCTGTGATTTTTTGTATTGCAACCATCCCGATCCAATCCTGTGCCCCATAAGCACCTGCTTTGTCGAATGGCTTGTACTGATCAACATAATATTCGATTTCGTTTCTTGTGAGTGATTGGAACGTCACTTCGGTTGTATCATCAAAACTCTCTTCTTTTTCTTTTGATAGGATGCAAACACCCGTCATGACAAGATGTGTTTTTCCCGATAGTTCACTCAGCATGGCAATGGCTTCTGCGCGATCCTGAGGTTTGTTCATGATCTTCGTGCCGAGGATGACAACCGTGTCGGCTGTTACAATGATTTCATTGTGAATTTGTGGTCGAAAGGACTCCGCTTTCTTTGAGGCAAGGTAGCGTGCCACCTGATCGACCGGCATTTCCGAGGGAAAGTCTTCTTCGACATCAGGCTTTTCAACCGTGAAGGTGAATCCTGCTTCTTTCATCAGGTATTGCCTGCGTGGTGAGGAAGAGGCCAGAATAAGCGGTCGTTGGATCATAGTGCGAAGGGAGAGAAGATCGGCTCCTTAAATTCGTTCTCCTTGATCGAACTGAACAGGAAGCCACAGATCACCTTAGGATAAAAATACGTAGATTTTTGAGGCATCGTAAATCCGCTGTAACAAACTTTTTTCACGTCCTCGATGGATACCTCGTTCGTAATAATTGCCATCTGAGACTCACCTTGTATCACGCGTTTTAAACAATCTGAAAAGCTCCGGTCGAATTCTATGTTCTCCGATTTCCGCTGGTCCTTCCCTGGAATTCCGAGCGCTTGTTCAATGATAAAGTAGTGCATCACCGTAAGATCGAGTTTCTTCACTTCATCTGGGAAATTCCAGCGCAACTTTATAATCGCTTCGGGTTTTAACCGGACTTTGTAGGCATTGTCCTTAAACATCAATCCGAACGCCCATTGTTTGCCGGCAATAATTTCATTTAGCGTGTCACCGTCTTCTACCGGCTTAATGATGAAATCGTCTTCGAGTTTTTTGATGATTGCCTGTTCATCAAAGCCGGGTAGGTTTTTAATCAGGCGATGTGTGGGCAGGATTCGAAGATCATCGGCTTCCGTATTCGTGAGGTACATCAGGTGAAAGTTGTAGCCTTCATTCCCTGTGTGCGCAGCATTCTCTTTTTTCATCTTGTGCATGTGGTGAAGCGAGCCTTCATATCGATGATGACCGTCAGCAAGAATGACCGTCTTAGCACTAAGATTTGAAATGAATTTTTTAATGACCTCGGCATCATGGATAACAGCCAGCACGTCACGAACGCCCTGGTAATCCTCCGTTTCATATATCGGATTAAGGATTGCCTGATCCATGTATTTCTCTAACTCAAAGGACGGGTCAGTGTATAGCCCATGCGTTGCGCTTACCTGCAGTTCAGTCTTTTCCAACAGCTCAATCCGATCGTTAACGGCCTTTGGAATCGTATTCTCGTGACGAAGAATAATTGCCTCATCGAAATCATGTATGCGGATATGGCAAATAAATCCTTTTCGGATACTAGGCTTGGGTGCACCCGCCAGCTTGAAATATTGGTAGTACACATAAATCCCCGGAAGGGCATCTTGCAGAATCACACCTGTTTTCTTCCAGGTAGCAAGTAGGTGCGCTGCGCGATCGGCCGCATCGGGTGGGCGCGGCACTGAGAGATGAATGCTGTTGTGAGGATTTTGGTATAGTGCTTTCCGCTGTTTTTCCGAAACCACATCGAAGAGGGGAGAAGTCAGGTCTTCGATGAAGGGAGTCAGGTCAGGGTTGTAGCGCCAGGCGCGGAAAGGAAGGATTTGAGGCATTAAAATTTTTAATTTGAAATTTTAAATTTTAAAATTTAAGTGAGAGCTATTAGGCGGTGCGATTCTTCTTCCACTGGCTGACTTGTTGTTGGGTGACTTCAGTTCGTTTCGGTTTCGAGTTGTTTAGAAGTTCGACTGCGAGGAGGGACGCCAGCATCAGTTCGTTGTCGTTGGGTTTTTCCTGGAGCACTTCCGGTTTGAAATAGTTCTCAACAAATCGTGTATCGAAATTTCCACTGCGGAAAGCATCGTGGTGCATCACAAACTTGCAGAAGCCAAGCGTTGTTTCAAGTCCGGTGATCTCATACTCGCTTATCGCACGAATCATTTTTTCGATGGCTGCCTCCCGCGTTTCCGCATGACAAATCAGTTTGGCAATCATCGGGTCGTAGTAAAACGGAATGTCCATCCCTTGTTCGAAACCATCATCGACACGAATGCCATGACCCTGTGGACGCTTATACGTTTTCAGAGTTCCGATATCCGGAAGGAAATTATTTGCCGGGTCTTCTGCGTACACACGAATCTCGACTGCATGGCCGTTGATCTTAAGGTCTTCCTGTTTGATTCCAAGTTTTTCGCCCTCCGCTACTTTGATCTGAAGCTTCACCAGATCGAGGCCGGTGATCTCTTCCGTCACGGGATGCTCTACCTGAAGACGAGTATTCATTTCAAGAAAGTAGAAATTGAGTTTGTCATCGAGAATAAATTCGACAGTCCCAGCTCCGTAATAGCCAACTGATTTTGCAACGTTGATAGCAGCTTCCCCCATCGCTTTGCGTTTCTCCGGAGTCAGGATAGCGGAAGGAGCTTCTTCCACAACTTTCTGGTGCCTGCGCTGAATGGAACATTCTCGTTCGAAAAAATGTACAACGTTTCCATGCTTGTCACCGAATATTTGAAATTCGATGTGGCGAGGTTTTGTAATGTATTTCTCAATGAAAACAGAGCCATCGCCAAACGCTGATGTGGCTTCGCTGATCGCGCGTTCCATCTGCTCCTGAAATTCTTTTTCGTTCTCAACGATGCGCATGCCTTTTCCTCCACCACCTGCACTCGCTTTAATCAATACAGGATAACCGATCGATGCCGCAATTTTTTTTGCAGCGTTTAGATCGGTGATGGGTTCAGATGTTCCGGGTACCAGTGGTACATTAAATTTTGCCACGGCCGCTTTTGCAGCAAGTTTGCTTCCCATGACTTCAATGGCTTTCGGAGAGGGGCCAACGAAGATGATCCCATTATCTTCACAAGCCTGGGAGAAATCTTCATTTTCAGACAAAAAGCCGTAGCCGGGATGAACTGCGTCCGCACCGGTTGACTTTGCCGCTGCAATGATTTTCTCGATACGAAGGTATGATTCGGAAGAAGGTGGCGGCCCGATCAAAACTGCTTCATCGGCATAACGCACGTGCAGTGCATTCCTATCCGCCTCACTATACACAGCGACTGTCTTAATGCCCAACTCACGTGCACTGCGCATCACGCGCAAAGCAATTTCCCCACGATTGGCAATTAATAGCTTCTTGATTTTTCCCATGGTTGTCTGCTAAACTGCAATGCTAACGATTATTCGCCTGCCGACAAAAAAGAGGCAATGGCTTTTAGCTAAGGCTATGCTAATGTCAGCGTCTTCATAATAGCACATGTATTTGCCATCTAGCCTGACTCTGCATTTGCCATAGCCATAGCCAATAGCCTTAGCCAACAAGCCTTAGCATTCAGCATTTGCGTGAAATACCTTACGCGGCCTTCAGATTGCTGCGACAGAAACAGGAAATTTTCCTTATTTTTGCCGGAATGATTTAACCTAATTGACGCAATGGTAGACTTATTTGAAAAGCTGAAAATGGAAGCCGGCCCGTTGGCCAAATATTCACATCTTCCTGATGATTATTTCTTCTTCCCGAAACTGGAAGGTGAGATCGGCCCGCGAATGAAATTCAACGGCAAGACTGTGCTGAACTGGAGCTTGAACAACTACCTCGGTCTTGCGAATCACCCAGAGGTGCGTAAGGCCGATGCTGATGCAGCTGCTCAATACGGGATGGCCCTTCCAATGGGTGCTCGTATGATGTCGGGTAACTCAGTAAACCACCTTACGTTCGAGCGTCAATTGGCGGAGTTTGTGAAGAAGGAAGATGCTATGCTTCTTAACTTCGGCTACCAGGGCGTGGTGTCAATCATTGATGCATTGGTTGATCGCAAAGATGTGATCGTGTACGATGCGGAATCACATGCTTGTATTATCGATGGCGTTCGTCTTCATATGGGTAAGCGCTTTGTGTATGCCCACAATGATATGGAGAGCCTTGAGAAGCAACTGCAGCGTGCCACAAAACTTGCTGATGAAACTGGCGGTGGTATCCTTGTTATTACAGAAGGCGTTTTCGGAATGTCAGGTAAGCAAGGCGACCTTAAAGGTGTTGTTGCGCTTAAGAAGAAATACAATTTCCGTTTGTTCGTTGACGATGCGCACGGCTTCGGAACGATGGGTAAGACAGGGGCCGGTGTTGGCGAAGAACAGGGCGTCCAGGATCAGGTCGACCTCTACTTTTCAACGTTTGCCAAATCAATGGCGAGCATCGGTGCATTTGTCGCAGGTGAAAAGAGAATCTTAAAATATCTCCGTTATAGCGTTCGTTCTCAGATCTACGCGAAGAGCTTGCCTATGCCATTGGTTGTTGGCGGTATGAAGCGTCTGGAGCTTTTGAAGACCAAGCCGGAGCTTCGTGAGAACCTTTGGAAGGTAGTACACGCCATGCAAAACGGTCTTCGCGAGCGTGGTTTTTATCTTGGAAATACGACTTCTCCCGTTACGCCAGTCCTGTTTAAAGGCGGTGTTGGCGAAGCGGCAAATATGTCAATGGATCTGCGTGAGAACTTCGGAATTTTCTGCTCGGTAGTGATCTATCCTGTTGTGCCTAAGGATGTTATCATGTTCCGTATTATTCCGACCGCAGCCCATACCCTGGCTGATGTCGAGGAGACTCTGACGGCCTTCTCCAAGCTGAAAGAGAAGCTCGATAGCGGTTTTTATAAGGAAGAAGTACTGGTGTCAGTGACCAAGGGAGTTTAAAAAAAATGCGTTTTTGGGTTGTTTTTAAAGGTTTTTATTTAATTTGGTCATAGGAAACTAAATTTTCAATCTAAAAACCTAATACAATGCAAAAATTTGAAGAGCTAA
>DASWTM010000068.1:0-10410 GCA_036402115.1 Chryseosolibacter sp. | reverse complement strand
TCTCCTTTGGTTCCGCGCAAGAGCACGTTGGCGACTACACCATCACCGAGCACGATGAGCAGCATAGTACCTAAAAATTCAGCTAAGTAGGGCGACATAGGTTGGTGTTTAGTGTTGGAAGGTTATCGTTTTGGAAGATTGTAGATTTTTTCCTTTTTGAAAGCAAGGGCTACACCATTGGTCCAGCCAAATCCGTCCTGGTTTGGATACTCCCCGCCTCCAGCGATCAACGTTGTATCCATGACATTGTACTTCTCCATCATCTTCCCTGTAGCCTGATAAACGCGCTCATTCTGACGCAGCCATCGGTCGCGAATTTCATCAGCAAGTTTGTCTACCTGATAATTCTTCAACCCCTTGTACGCCATCCATTGAAGCGGTGCCCAACCGTTTGGTGCGTCCCACTGTTGATCCGTGTCCGTTAATGTTGTCACCAAACCACCAGGCTTGAGAAACTCATCCTGCAAAACTATAGCAGCTTTTTCAGCAAGATCTTTAGAAGGCATTTGAAAAAATAAGGGGAACATTCCTGCCAGAGATTTAATACCTGTGCGTTCTCCTTTCACAAAATCATAATCCATGAAAAAGTTCTTCTCGGCATCCCATGAGAATGTCAGCAATGCCCGTCTTCGCAGATCAGCTCTACGCGTAAATGGTTTTCCAAGATCGGCCTGGCCTCGCTGCGCATATCCCTTTGCGATCATACGCTCAAGGTGCGCCATGAGGCAGTTGAGGTCGACCGGTATGATGTCCGTTGTGTGAATGGTGGCGAGCGATTTCCCATCAGCAAACCAACGGCTGCTGAAGTCCCAGCCCGACTCAGCAGCGGAGCGCAAATCTTTGTAAAGTCTTGTTTCGTTCGATTTCTGTTGCTGGCCCAGCGCATAATCTTCTTTGTACGCTTCCGGGCGAGGTGAATCTCCCTTATCATAGTAACGATTCATGATCGTACCATCGGATAACATCACCACGTGTTGATTTGCATCTCCGGGGTTCTTCACTGAGTCGAGTCCGTCCATCCAGAAATTATATTCTTTCACCATGGCATCGAGATAATGATCCGCTGCAAGTGAATCATATTCTTCCAACTCTTTGACGATAAGGGAAAAGAACGGTGGCTGTGAGCGCGTCAGGTAATAATTTCTGTTTCCATTGGGGATAAAGCCAACGGTATCAATCAGATGAGCGAAATTCTTGACCATGTTTTGAATGAGGTCGTAGCGTTTTTGCGCCTTCAATCCGAGAATGGTAAAGTAGCTGTCCCAATAGTATACTTCAGAAAACCTTCCGCCCGGAACAACATAATCATACGGAAGTGGAATAAGCGAAGATCGAGGTTCGGCATCGTCTGCCTTACGCGTTAACGTGGCCCACAACTTGGTGATGTGTTCGTCCATAGCCAGTGTCGTATCTGTTGTGAAAGTCGATTTTGGCCTGACCGGAAGATCAAAGTTTCGGTTTACAAACTCGACCAGATCGAAGTCTGGTTTTGATTTTACGGATTCGTATTCGTCCAGTATTTCTTCGATGTCGCGCTTAGGTGTGCAGTCGACAAACGTCTTTGAGTCCGGGAAGATTGCTTTGATCTGGACGTCATGGAAGAGTGCGGAGGTGTAGAAGTTGATGTTGCGTTTCTCCGTTGTTGCGCATCCCACAACCAAGACAGCCAACCAGAGGATGAAGTAGAGTTTCATGATATAGGTAGATAGCACTAAACTTAGTAAGAAAAGCTGCAAGCTGCAAGCTTCAAGCTGCAAGTCTGCGGTGTGAGACTTGGAGGTTGACGCGGTCGTGCGGAATGCAGCTTACCGCAAAGGGCGCCACGGATTTTGTTATGCTGCTCATCGTGATTCATTTTGAATTGCGCTCAGATCGGCTCCTTTGTGAATGCCCCGACTGACGCCATGTGGTGTGTAGTCGCGCTGGCGCTTGAACAAAGTTGCCAGGACCGGAATCGCAATAGCTACAAGCCTCAAGCTTCAAGTCCGTGGTGTGAACGTTGACGATTCACGCATCACTTGAAGCTTGCAGCTTGCAGCCCCGTTTTAGACGGTGCCTAATCCGATGCTACTTCACACTAAAATCCTTCCGCCCCACGCCTACGCCTTTGATCTGAAGTGATTTCCAGTTCTTGGGTAAGGTTGTTTTGGTTTGGATTACTCCCTGATCAGTGATGCGCAGTCCAGCGAAGCCATTGATTACCGCCTGCAACATTCCGCCTGCACCTGTTGCAAAGTAGGGATTGTTGCCTCCTGCGGTTTCAGCCATTACGTTGAAGGGTGGCACCTGGTTCGGCTGATAACTTTTACCAAACCATGTGAAGGCTTTCTCACTGTCTCCCAATTGCGCGTAAAGTGTTGCTAAAACCGAGCTTCCCATTGCAGGCCCCTCGGGTGACATGCGCGATTCGTAATACTTAAGATCCTTCTCTATCTGCGCACGATCGGTGACAATCTCCAACGGATACGCTAACAGGTTTACATCGGCTTGCTTGATATCGACACCATCGTAGGTTGCATTTTCCTTTGTCACACCATCAGGGAATTTCAGGATCGGAATGTTTTGGGCAACGTGCTCCCAATCGGGATCGGCAGGCAAGCCTAACACTTTTGCTGCAGCGGTAGCATAGCGCAAGGCAGTTATGGCCATGCCATTCGTGAAGGCGTTATTGTCGATGTTTTCCTGCCACTCATTTGCACCGATCACGTTATTGATCTCGTATTTGCCGGGACCTTTGCGTTCCACACGACTTGCCCAGAAGTCAGCAACTTCTTTCAGCACCGGATAGCCACGCTCCTCCAGCCAACCCTTGTCTTTTGTGATTTGATAATATTTCCAGAATGCCCAGCCAACACATCCTGTGATATGATGCTGAAAAGGACCTGTCAACGCCCAGACCGGAGTATCCTCACTTCCTTCATCGGATGATTCCCATGGGAACATGGCGCCTTTGTAGCCGTGCGAGAATGCATTTTGCTTTGCCGCAGCGAGGCGTTGATAACGGTACTCAAGAATTGACTTCGCCATTTCAGGCTGAAGCATTACCAAGGGAGGATACATCCACAGTTCGGTATCCCAGAACACGTGTCCGTTGTAGCCGAGCCCTGACAATCCCATGGGCGAAAGACTGAATGCGGTTCCTTCCCGCACAAAAGAATACAGGTGATACAGTGCAAAGCGAACATCTTTCTGCGCCTGCAAATCGCCTTCAATCACAATGTCGCCCCGCCAGATTTTATTCCACTCCGCTTCATGGCGTTGAAGAAGGCGTTCTGGTCCTTCAAGCTTTGCAAAGATTGTTAGTCGTTCCGCTTCGTTAATCGGATCATTGTAGTTTCCTGTGGAAGTTGCCGAAGCTGCCACCCAGAACTGATAGCGCTCGCCTGCTTTCAAATCCTTATTGAATTTTACCAGGTGCATGTTGTAATCCCAGTCTTCGTGGATGAGATCAGGCTCCTGACCATGCTGTTCCGAAAACAACAAACTATTGCTCACTGCAACGGTGTGCCTACCTGACGGACTCTTCCCGACTGAAGTCAAAAGCGGAATCGTGACATGCGGCCTGTCAATTTCACTATAGGTATTGCGAACATCTACAAGGTGATTCGGAGCTTCGATGACGCTCATCGGTGTTATACGCACATTCTGCTTTGCAATAATTTCGACACTGGCAAGCGCGGTGTATGGAAGATGACGCAAGGCAACAATGGTGTGACGAACGGAAAGTTTGTCGCCTACATCAAAGGTGGTGGTCAGCGCAGCCTTTCGCATGTTAAGTGACTGCTTGTAGTTTGCTATATCTTTTTGTCCGATGCGTCTGCCATCAACATCCAGGTTCATGTTGATGTGATTGAATGTTTTCAGAATGTTGGATACGCGCCCCCGCTGGTAATAATCGTACACGCCATTCAACACCACATCTTTTACTTTCATCGGTTCGGGCGATGACACCAGACCGACAACCCCGTTGGCCACTGTAACACCATAGTAGTTACTTGGGTCAATCTTGGACGCATCGATGGTCCATGCTTCATCTTGCGCGAAGGTGAACGCTGCGGAGACGATAAACGCTGCAGTGAGAATTGCTTTCATATTACTAACGTTTTTTAAATGCTAAAACCGAATTATTATTCCTTCCCACAAGATACAATTTCTGTCCGTTGGAATTGAGCTTCCCAATCTCCCTGCCTTCCCCTGTCACGATAAAACCGGAATGACGTGGCGCTACAGCATCGAATGAACCCCTGCCGTCACCCATGAGCACCAACCCGACTCCTGCATCGTAAGGACCAATCTCCGGTTGGACTGCGGTCAGGTTTCCGCACAACATCAGGTCTGTATGACCATCGTTATTAACATCATCCGTCAAAATGGAATACACCGGAAACATTTGCGCTTCCCTTGGGAGCTGGTGCATGGTGAATCCGTCTTTATTGTTCACCAAGACCAGCGATGCAAATTCCGTTGCCTGCATCACTGCGGAATTTCCCTGAAGCTGCGGTGTCACAATATCGTCCAGTCTTACGTTGCGATAATCGTAATAATTAAGGAATTTCTTCTTCAACGCGGGAAGCTGTTTTACAAGCTGATCGCGCGAGGTAAAGGGAAAACTTTTATCGCCATTGTAATAAACGAGGATATGATCCGATCCTCCATTGGAGTCAAAATCTCCAAGATACATCGTCAGCGGTTTTTCAGGACTGGCCTTCAACCTCGAATTGAGGCCGACATTTCCTGTAATCAAGTCTTCATCTCCATCGTTGTCAATATCGACTGCTGTAACGGAATTCCACCACCCTTTCGTGTTAGACGTGCCGTACTGCTGCGTCATGTTGAGGAAGCGATGATCCTTTTGTTGAATGAGGATCGTGATCGGCATCCACTCTCCTACCAGCACTAAATCTATCAATGCATCCTTATTAATATCAACCCAGGTGGCGTCCTTAATCATGCCCGGACGAATGCGCGAGGGATTGTCAAATGTACTTGCACCCAACCATCCCGAATTCACCAGGAAGTTACCCGTACCATCATTTGTCAGCAGGTAGCTCACCGGGGCCATTCCATATAGCATCGGCATCACGCTCGATCCGATGAAGATATCCTGGTCACCGTCTCCATCGTAGTCTGCGGGTTTCACACACGAAGCCTGCAACGCGATGGCTGGCAGTTTTGACTTTTCGAATGTCAAATTGCCTTTACTATCGTTGATGTAAAGTCGTGGATTCAGAAGTGTTGTTCTTTCCAGTTCCTCCTGACCACCCGATACGACAATCAAATCAAGATCGCCATCCTTATCTGAGTCAAAGAAGGCAGAGGCTACATCTTCAGCCTCCCGATGCAGTTCAAAGGAAGCAATGTTCTTTCTCACAAACTTTCCGCTGCGATCCTGCAGGAACAGCTGTCCTGCCTGACCCTTCGCCCCTCCGATAAACACATCATCCAAGCCATCCCCGTTGATATCGCCTGTTGCAAGGCATGGTCCTTCCGAGGTGAGCATGTGTGGGATCAGGCTCTCGCGATTAAAAGCATTAAATTCATTTTCACGATGAATGAACGCAGGGGCACTTGTAGCTTCAAAAAGTGTTCGAGGTACTGGAGGGGGTGTGACTCGCGTTGTTGCTTCTTCATACGAAACAACAACTTCGTTATCGGAAACTTCTTTTTCAGTGACGCGATTGTCCGGCCAAATTACTTTTACGGTCACTTTCTTAGCGCCCTTTAACCCGAACATCAACGCGAGGTCGGATGATGAACACCAACCCCGGACAGGAAAAAGCTCCTGCAGTTGAGTAGTCCTATCGAATGACAGGAAGACTTTCGCTCCGATGGCATTTCTATTCCCGCTGGCGGAATCACCTTTTAACTTAACCTTCAAGAACGATCCGGCCTTTGAAGTATTTTCATAAACAAGGACAGGTTCATTGATCCGATTGACAATCAGATCGGGGTCACCGTCATTGTCGAGATCGGCTACTGCATCACCGTTGGAAAATCCGGGGCGAGAAACTCCCCATTGTGTTGTGACGTCTTCAAACGTGAGATCACCCCGGTTGCGAAACACGTAGCTGCTTACCCTCCCCTCCGGCATCTTATTTATCCAGGGAAGAACATTGCTTTGCCGCTGAACCGAGTCTGAAGAAATAAAGTTGATGTAGTCGAGATCATTTGGGCGTCTAACTATCCCGTTGGAGACAAAAAGGTCTTTGTGTCCGTCACCATCAAAATCCTGAAGAAGCGGTCCCCAACTCCAATCAGTAGCACTTACTCCAGCAGCCAGCGCAATGTCACGAAAGGAAACTGCTGCAGAGTCGATCTTTCCAAGATTCAGCTGAAGTGTATTACGAGATACCTGTTTGTGATAACCATACTTTAATTTAAATGCATACACCTCATACGAATCTTCGCCTGCTGATGTTTTGATGACGGATTCATCCTGCGGAAGCATATCCACGGTTACGATATCCGGAAGCAAATCATTGTTGATGTCACCAATGTCATTGCCCATCGAGAAACGGCTTGAGTGTGGCATCGCCTGCTCGAGTTGCTGCGCAAACGTTCCATTTTTTTGATTGATGTACAGGTAATCGTTCTCAATAAAATCGTTCGAAATATAGATGTCAGGAAAGCCATCATTGTTGACATCGGACACCGCCACACCAAGCCCATAGCCTACCTGACTTGATAATATGCCGGCATCTTTCGTTACTTCCTGAAATCTATGACTGCCTGTTTCACGGAAAAGATTTTTGTAGAGACGATCGCCAGCAAGTGAATCAACCTGATAGCGAAGGCTCACTTTACCATATGATCGCTGAGTGTGGACCGAATGATTAAGCAAATACATGTCGAGGTCGCCATCAAGATCGTAATCGAAAAAAGATGCTTGTGTTGAGAAGCCCTGAAAAGCAAGGCCGTACTCGGTCGTCTTATCAGTGAACGTGAGATCACCGTTGTTGATGTAGAGTTGATTATATCCGTTGAACTTCTTGTAGTTGCCCACACCACAAATGAAAATATCCATCAGTCCATCACTGTTCAGATCGGCCATCGAAACACCTGTTTTCCAATTGCCTTTGCCTGCAACGCCTGCGCGATTCGTAATGTCTTCAAACTTCAGGTCGCCTTTATTGAGATACAATTTGTTCGGACGTTGATTAGATGACAGGTAAACATCAGGAAGCCCGTCATTGTTTACATCCCCTATTGCAACTCCACCGCCATTGTAATAGTACAGGTACTCAATGATATTGAAATCCTTGTCATCAACAAGCGCGTTAACGAAGCCCATATTGGTGCGTGTTGAGTCGGCCAGATGGAACAACGTTGTGTTTTTTTGCTCAGCAGATTCCCTGCACGCGGCTAGCGAAAGGACGATAGATGCGATGAAGATCAGATTAAGTACCCGCTTCACTTCGTTTGCAGTTTATAGAACAGGATGCTGTCATTGTTTCGGGCAACAAGGAGCATTTTACTTCCCTTCACCTCGATCACCTGCATGTCCCGCACTTCACCATCGATGCGCAATCCTGAATTAGCGGGACTGATGTAATTGAAATTTCCCTTTCCATCGCCAAGCATTAACGCCCCATAGCTTGCATCATACCGGCCCACTTCCGGTTTGGCGCGATAGAGATTTCCTGCTAAGAGGATGTCCTTGTGACCGTCAGAATCGAAATCGTATACAATCACGCTATACATCTTTGAGAACTGCGCTTCTATTGGCAGCGCCCTAAACGTAAACACACCTTTTCCATCGTTTATAAAAACGCCTGATTGAAGTTCATAAACATCCAATCGCACAGCCGTCTTTAACTCCTCGGGCGTAAAGACTTTGTCAATCGTCTGGTCCTTGTACGAGTCGTATTTCAAAAATTTCTTTTTCAGCGATGGAATCTGAGCCAACAGATCATGCCGTAATACAAGAGGATAACTGGTCTCTCCATAGTAGGCTGTGGTGATCTGCTCGATCGTTCCGTTTTTATCGAAATCACTCACATACATTGACAACGGTTTGTCAACGCCTGCTCTGAAGCGAGAATTCAAGCCATGGTTTGCTGCAATGAGGTCGAGGTCACCATCACCGTCAACATCCTCAGCAATAACCTCACTCCACCAGCCATTTGTCTTCGATAACCCCGCCTGGTCCGTTGCATCAGTGAATATCCCCGCGTTGTTAACGAAAATTTTTATCGGCATGAATTCACCCGAAACGATCAGGTCACAGTCATTGTCCTTGTCAATGTCTCCCCATGTTGCCGTTGTGATCAACCCGGCTTTGGTTAGTCCGGGAGCTACCTTTTCAGTGACGTTTGTGAAGTGTCCTTTCCCATCGTTGTTCAGGATATAGCCATTCGTTGGTAAGCCATAGGCAAAAGGAATGCTGCGAACCCCAACAAATAAATCAAGATCTCCATCACTATCATAGTCTGCAGCTTTCACGGTAGACGTGCTTTCAAACTTACCGTTCGGAAGCATTTGGGGCGACTTTGTAAATGTCCCGTTCTGATTGAAGTACAGTCGATCAACAAGCGCATCGGAGGAAGCAGAAAACTCATTACTTCCGCTGCACACATACAGGTCGAGATCTTTGTCGTTATCGGCATCAAAGAATAGCGAACCCACATCCTCAGACAGCTTCTTGTTTTCAAATGTCTGTTTTGTGCCGTCTGCGAATGATCCATTTGCAGTCTGTACAAAGATTTTCCCCTCGCTTCCTTTTGCGCCCCCCACAAAGAAATCATCGAGCCCATCGGCATTCACATCACCCACTGCGATACCTGGGCCTTCTGAACTGATCATATGGTAGAGCAGTTTATCACGGTCGAAATCTACAAAACTGCTTTCCACATGGCGGTAGTCAGCCGGTGATTTCTCCAGCAAGGTGAACAATGGTGCGCCCTGATCAGACTTAATCTCGTTCTTCCTTTCCGCAGCCGACTGGTGGTCAAGTTCGATCACCTGGTTCGTGGCGACATTGGTTAGGGTAGTACTTTTGCCATCGGGCCATGTAACTTCGATGACATCAACTGAATCAATTTGACCAAGCCCAATGTGCGGCCGTGGATCAACCGAAGACTCAAATCCTCGGTTCGGCATTTGCTCAACATAAAACGAACGATTTCCCCTCCGCAGCTGAATTTGAGTGCCGACTGCAAATGGGTTTTTGCTGTCCCCTTTCAGTACAAACTGCAGATAGTGATTCTCCTTTTTTAGACGGTTCGATTCATTGCGAATAATTCCCGCACGGCCATTCACGCGATTGACCACCAGATCAAGGTCTCCGTCATTATCAAGGTCGCCATAGGCACCACCGTTGGAAAAATTCGGTTCACCAAGCCCCCACTCTTTCGCCCGGTCCGTGAATTTGAAATTACCTTCATTGTGGAAAGCAAAGTCCGGAACTGGATTCGATGGGATCAATTCTACAAGCTTCTTATAATCCACTTTATTTTTTGTCACGATGGAGCGGACAATCTCCTCATTGGAGATGTACTGGAGGTAATCCTGATTTGTGAGATCCTGGTAGATTCCGTTAGCAACAAAAATATCTTTGAGGCCATCGTTATCCATGTCAAAGATAAGCGCGCTCCAACTCCAGTCTGTTGCCTCGACACCACTCAGCCTTCCGATTTCGCTAAACGTATTATCACCGTTGTTTAAATGCAGCATGTTTCGCGTGAACTGATGATAGTAATCGTTGGAAACACCATTCTGATACCGATCCCAATTTTCAAACGTTGTTACAGTCTTCAACCGCTCGTTGGCATGAGGCAACATTTCTGTCACAAAGATATCTGGCCACGAGTCGTTGTCTATGTCCGCGAGGTCAGCCCCCATCGATGCTGCGCTGATGGACTTCATCTGATTGGTCAGTTCTTCAGAAAAAGTACCATCGTGATTGTTGATATACAGATAGTCTCGCTCAAAAAAATCGTTCGAGACATAAATGTCAGGCCAACCATCTTTGTTCACATCTCCAACCGTAACGCCCAGTCCGAAGCCAATTACACTTCCATAAATGCCGGCTTCTTCACTTACATCTTTGAATTTGCCGCCATCATTTCGGAGCAGTTTATCGCCTCCGAGGGAATCGCGTTTCGGTCTTTCGTTTTTTCGCAGGTTGAAGCTTCCGATGGCCTGAAAACTGTTATTAAGAATATAGAGGTCAAGGTCAGAGTCGCGGTCATAATCGAAGAAGACAGCATGGGTTGTAAAGCCTTTGTCATCAACACCATACTTTTCGCCTTGCTCGGAGAATGTCAGATTGCCATTATTAATGAACAACTCATTTTCTTTGTCATCGCCTTTCACATCACCGGAATTGCACACGTAAATATCCAGCCAGCCGTCAGCATTGACATCAGCAAAACTGACACCTGTGGACCAAGCCCTCGTTCCTCCAACGCC
>DASWTM010000067.1:0-8054 GCA_036402115.1 Chryseosolibacter sp. | reverse complement strand
TTCTTCGAGGTCGAGTTCGTATTCAAGTTTTCGCAACACCTCGTCCGTGATAGCCCCGTCTCTTCGCAATTTTAGAATGAGGTTTCGTTCCATCTTCAACAAATCTTTTTGAATGTCATGAAGCTGCGCGATTTGTTCTTTCGTCATCTTTGAAGATCCCTCATTTCTCATCCGCTGTATACGAATCTCGTACTTAGTCTTAATCTGATTTAGGACTTCGTCATTCAAGGCCAGCGAATAATTTTCTTCGATGTGTTCGATCACGGAGGATGCAACTTTCAACCGCGCCTCATGCTCATGAACGAGTTCGGAGCCATCCCCCTTGATACCAAGCCATTTGATCAAGGGCCTCAATGTCAGTCCTTGAATCACCAGGGTAGAGAAAATGACGCAGAACGTCAAGAATATGATAAGATTCCGGTTCGGAAAAGGCTGAGACGCGCTAACTACCAATGGCAGTGCTAATGCCGCAGCGAGCGACACAACGCCACGCATACCCGCCCACGCAACGATCGTCACCAGCCTTAGACTTGGGCGAGGCTCCGTCTTTCTCACCCTTTTACTGAGGCGCGGGATATACGTGCCCGGATATACCCAAACCAGTCTTCCAACAATAACAGCAGCACTCACGATCGCACCATACTTCAACAAATCGCTTACAGGAAAATCATCGTTGATATTTTCCCAGATGCCCGGAAGTTGTAATCCGATTAAAATGAAGATGATTCCATTCAACACAAAGATGACGGTGTTCCATGTTCCATTCGCCTGGATCCTCCCCTGTTGCGTAAATACTTCCGAGCTATTCCAACTGAGGTAAAGTCCACACGCAACAACAGAGAGAACTCCAGAAATATGAATGCTTTCGGCAAACAGGTAAGCGATATAGGGGGCAATGAACGTTAAGGTTGTATCCGTAGTCGGGTTATCCGGTGTGATTTTATGAATCCATTTGAAAAGATAACCGACAGCCAGGCCAAGTGCAATTCCGCCTGCGGCTACAATGACAAACTTATAACTCGCTTCCCAGAGACTGAAGGTTCCGGTGATGACTGCTGCAACGGCATACCTGTACGCAATCAGGCCGGTAGCATCATTGACCAAACTTTCCCCTTCAAGAATCGTCACTATCCTTTTCGGCACGCTTAGACCTTTCGTAGATGCAGCCGCGGCCACAGCATCGGGCGGTGAGATGATGGCGCCTAGTACAAATGCTTCAGCAAGCCCTAGTCCAGGGATAAAGTAGTGCGCGATCAATGCAACCGAACACGTAGTAAAGATGACGCAGCCGATGGCCAGTAGCGTAATCGGTCGTTTATTAGCCTTGAAATCGGCCCACGAAGTAGACCATGCGGCAGCGTACAAAATCGGGGGAAGAAATATCAGAAAGACAACATCGGGTGATAAAGTGATCGGGGGCAACCCGGGCATTAACCCGATTCCCATTCCCACAAGGACTAACAAAATCGGATATGGGATCCTGATGAGGTCCGTGATCTGCGCAAGGGCGGTGGCAACTGCTAATAGGATAATTACCGTAGCAATACTTTGCATGCGGCTTACACGTGTTTAAACCAGTGAGTTATTTAAAAACTAAACTTAGTGAGAAAATCTGAAAGGTCTTCTTTCAATGAACGATCATTTCGAATCATCAGCGTGTCGGTTATCAGCGGGTTCACCTTAACGTTGAGCTCGTGAAGATGCAGATGCTGATTGATGAAAATGAATTCCAATTCCGGAATCAATTCTTTCAAAACATCAAGAATATCAATCACCTTGAGGTTTCGGTCAACTACATTATAAACATCGCTTGGAAGATCTGCCGTCAGAAGATTTGACAAAGCTTTCGCGACCATATCGATGTGAATAAACGTTCGCGACTGTTTTCCATTTCCCTGGATTGTAACGAGCTTGTTGAAGTTGGCTTCAAATACAAATTTATTGATCACTGCATCGAAGCGCATACTCTTGCTGTAGCCGTACACATTCCCACAACGCATGATGTATGTGTCGATCTTCTTACTGCTGATCAATCTTCGCACATGCTGTTCTCCGCGAAGCTTCGAGACGGCATAAAACGTCTGTGGATCCGGTGGTGTATCTTCGTGCGCTGGAATTTTTGACGAGCCGTAAACGCCCGTGCTGCTTGTGTAGATGAAGCGTTTTACATTGCTTTCCTCAACAGCATAAACAAGTTCTGCCGTTCCCCAGTGATTCACTTGTTCGTACCCGTGTGCATCAGCATTTGCAAAGGGTGTAGTGACCTTCGCAGCTAGGTGGTAAACCACATCAATGCCCTTAAGCACTTTCTTCAGGGCTCGAGAGTCGAGAAGTTCGCCTTTAACAAATGCGATCTTCTTGTGTTGTTGAAGTCGTAGCCCGAGAAACATATTGAAGTTCGGGCGACTAAGATTATCGTAGACGATTACTTTATCAACATCAGGTCGTGTTATGAGTTGGCTGACGAGTTCGGTGCCGATGTACCCGGCTCCTCCGGTAACAAGAACGTTCATGCTTTACTTATTGATAAGGTCTGTGTGAAGACCACATTCAACTTTATTTAATCCAAACCATCTGGCTTCACGCTCCTGCATCTCAGGATCGAGTCTTCGGGTGCAGGGTTCGCATCCGATCGAAACAAATCCTTTCTCTTCCAGTGGGTGTTTGGGGAGATTGTATTCTTTTTGGTATTGCCAGATCATCTTTGCATTCCAGTCAAGCATCGGATGAAATCGTGTACACCCGTGTTTGGCTGGCTGCTCCACTTTCATTGCCGCACGGGTAGCACTCTGATCCGCGCGAACTCCGTTGATCCAGATATCGTGCGCCAACAAGATGGCGTCCATGGGCTGTGTTTTGTTCAAATAACAGCAATGGTCAGGGTCTGACGTAAAGAGTAGTTTACCGTCCGGATCGCGTTGCATGAACTTCGGCACATCTGACTTGAGGTCAACTGTATTGAGGCCGAACTGCTCAGTAATGAAATCCCGAAACTGAACCGTCTCAGGGAAATGAAAGCCTGTATTGATGAAATAAACCGGGATTTTCGGGTCGATTCTGCTGATCATGTGCAGCAGCACCAGGCTATGAGACTGGAAGGATGATGTAGTGAACATCCGTTTGCCCTCGTTGCGATAGGCTTCAAGCTTCTCTTTTATCCCTTCAAAGTTCATCTGTGGCGCCTTCGATAAAAATTTAAATATCAGAAACTTACAAAAAACTTGTGAATAATCACTTCACACGATATATTCACTGGCTCAAACCTAACCATTTTTTAACGTGAGCCTAAAATACCGAGTACTTTTAGCCTTGCTGCTGACACTTCTCGTATTCTGTTCTCAGACACTTTTTAGTCAGCCACAGCTCCATTCACAAAATTCAGGTACACAAGTTAAGACGTTTCATGCAGATTAAGTTCCCAGTGGACAGCAATTAGCACAAATGTCTTAATCAAAGGTGCCAGTTTAAAAATTCAAACGATTGAGTTGGAAGAAATTTCAACTCATTTTTTTTTGCAACTGCTCCGGAATCGACCACCCAACAACAAACTGATTGGGCCAGAAAGGCCGAGAGCCGTGGTACCTAAATCCCCGCGCACAATTCAACCGACATCCGTAAGCCTCGCACCTCTCTGCTGTCGAGAGTTTAACTCTTAAAAAATTTTCGTGCAGCCAATGCAACCTGAAACTACGATCTGCGTAGCGGGAAACTTTTTATCAAAAAAAATTCGAAAAAGTGAAACCTTCATGATTTCACGTCAGTCGGGGTAACATTATTTTAAGCACTCCGTTAACGCATGAAGTTTTACCAAACGGCTACCCCGTAATGAAAATCCCCACTAGCGTGTTTTTCTCCAAGACACGCAGCCACCAACAAAAACCCCGTTACACGATGTATCGTAGTGGGTACACGCAATCATTTGCCTTAGCTATTTCCTTTTTAATTTTATCTGCCAGAACCATCAATGCGCAGCAAAACGATTACACACCGAGTAACGTTGGGCCATTCGAGGTACAGCTGAGAACAGACAACCCTCTGCGCGAACCCTTTAAGTTTAACTACAGACCAACGCCCACGGCTGTTGACATTGACAAAGATGGTGACATCGATGTGGCGGTTGCCGACTATGATGGCGGTAATGGTTTCCACCTTTTACGGAATGATGGTACTGTAACACAACCTGCTTTCAACAGGGCAAAATATCTGGAGAACCCGTTCGGCTACATTTCTTTTGATGACGGAGGAACGCTGACATTTACCGACATCGATAGTGATGGCGACCTCGACATGCTATTCGGAACGATTGATGGAACGTTCCGATTCTATAAGCGAACAAACCCTACCGGCCTCGCATGGACCATTCAAAGTGCAGCGTGGAACCCTGCAACCAAAAGTGGAAATCCAATGTTCGGTCAGGACCTGGGTGCATTTGCAAGCCCGGTTTTCAACGACATGGATAATGATGGTGATCTCGATCTCGTCATCGGTTCGTCATATCTTCCCCTGAACAAGTCGATGCACTATTTTGTCAATGACGGCAACTTCAATTTTACTCCTTCCACCTTGTCGGGGATCAATCCGAACCTGGCGGAAGTAACACCTACTTTTCTTGATGTCGACAATGATGGCGATGAGGATATCGTGATCGGTGCGGAAGATGGAAAGCTTTATTATTTCAAACGCACGGGACAGACCTCTTTTGAAGAACAAACCGGTGAGAATAATCCTTTCAACTTCTTTTATCGCGGACAGTACAGTTCACCTACCGCGGCTGACTTTGACAATGACGGAGATAACGATCTCGTTGTCGGAGTTGTGAATAGCCTCTTTGACTTCGCCTACATCGAAAATAAAGGTAATGGTGTATACGAAGAAAAAACTGGCTTCGGCAATCCATTTGGGGGAGCTTCGGTTACAGCAGAATCCAGTCCCGCTTTTGTAGATGTGGATGGCGATGGCGACCAGGATGTTGTTGTTGGAAGCAGTGACAACACAGACCCTTATCTGAAATATTTCAGAAATGATAATGGAGCGTACGTAGAGGTCATCGCTAACAACCCGTTCAGTGGAACAACTGTTCCGAATATGTTTGTACCCTCGTTTGTAGATATCGATGGCGATGGCGATAAGGATCTACTGGCCTCAGCTGACAATACCGACATGACGTATGTCGAATACTTTAAGAACGAAAATGGCGCATTTGTACGACAAGACGTGGCTGCCGGTCCTTTCGCAGACATTTACTGGAACGAAGGGCGTGGTGATTTTTCTGACATCGACAACGATGGCGATTTTGATTTGATCGCAACAGATCGAAGATGGGAAATGGGCGACTACCACTACTTCATTCGTTACTTTGAAAATACTGGAACAACTACCGCACCATCCTTCACCGAGAAAACCGGTACGGCAAATCCACTTAACTCAGTTTTTGAAGACTTTGAATTATTCCCGCGGTTCTACGACATCGATCATGATGGCGATCTGGACGCGCTTATTGGTGAGGGTGGAGGCGTGGTTGAGAACACTGACGGGAATGAATTTCATTATTATGAAAACGTGAGCAGCGCAACCACCCCAACCTTCAGGTATCGGGGAAATTTGATTCAACAGGGAACTAACCCTTATGAACCTGCTCCATCTTTTACTGATCAGGACAACGATGGTGACCTCGACATATTTTTCGGTACAAGCAGTGGCGATCTGGTTTATTACAAGAACATAAATCCGGCTGCCATGATAACCATAAACACGCAGGCACTGGACGTCTCGGCAGGAACAACGATCACAATCGATCCGACTCTCACGCTAACTGATGTTGACAGCGACTCCATTGTTTTTGCACAGGTCACTGTTTCACCCTACGATGCAGGTCGTGATCTATTAGAATTCACACCTCTTGCTGGTATTGAAGGCGCATTCAATGCGACCACCGGAGTACTGAGGTTTTCAGGCAAAGCCTCACTTGCCGACTACCAATTAGTTCTTCAAAGCGTGACGCTGCGCCAACATGAAGGATCTTTCGGGGGACGAAGAAAAGGTCCGACAGCATCACTGGCTACTGTTACTAAAACGGTATCGCTTCAAGTTGCTGATGCCGATCGCACGAATTCCGCAATAGTGGCGCGTACGGTAAATATTATTTCTGCCTCGGCACCCGTATTTGCTGACGAGACGGTGGCGATCGTTGCCGGCACTTCAATGACAGTCGACTTAAAGACGTTGATCACCGATCAAAACAATGACATTAACCTTAGCTCACTCGCGATAACACAACAACCATCAAATGGCAACGCTACACTAAATAGCACAGGGATTCTGACGGTCGATTTTGGCACAACTACCTTTGCCGGCAGTGTAACGATTGCCTTAAATGTATGTGACGATGGAGGACTGTGTGATGCGGCTACCCTAACAGTCAACGTGACCAACGCAGCACCTGTGTTCACTTCAACCTCCACAACCGTTTCTTACCACGGAATGGCTACTGTCAACCTGGGGGGATTAATTACTGACCCGGATGCAAATGTTAATCTCGGGACGCTAACAATTGTCAATGGCTCACAAGTTGGTGGAACTGCCACAGTAAGCGGAACAGCGCTTACTGTTGATTACGGCAATGTGAATGTCGCAGGTAATGACAATATTCAGCTCCGCGTTTGTGATGCAGGTGGGAGCTGTGCTGATGCAACGATATCAATTACCATCCAAAATGCGCCCCCGGTTATTCAATCGCAAACCGTACTAACCCGTCAAGGCTCTACGGGATCACTAAACCTGCTCGACCTAACGTCTGATGTTGATAATAACCTTGACGCATCGACTTTTGCAATTACGCAGGCGCCAGCGAGTGGAGCAACTGCGCAGATTGAGGTTGTGTCTGACCAGGAGATCAGGCTCACGATAAATTATGCCGGAGTTAGTTTCTCCGGAACTGATCAATTGACGGTGCGCGCGTGCGATGAAGCGGGCGCGTGTTCTGAAAATGTGATTTCAATTGAAGTAAGTTCTGAGGTCGAGATTTATAATGCGGTAGCGCCAAACAGCTCAGGCGACAATAAGTTCTTCCGTATTCTAAACTTGCCTGAAGACAATAAGGTAAGCGTGTTCAGTCGTTGGGGTGATGTCGTTTATGAGGCAGAAGGGTATGATAACAACACCGTGAGATTTGAAGGTATTGGTACAGGTGGCACTGCTCTCCCATCCGCAACCTATTTCTATAAAATAGAATATTACGACCCGTTCGGAAGTTTAAAAACAATAACAGGTTATCTGTCCCTCAAACAATAATTCCCCCATGAGAAAACTTTTACTTTCTGCAGCAATCGCATTTTGCTCCCTGGGTTCAAAGGCGCAGATCGATCCGCTTTACGCACAGTATCTGAATAATCCGTTACTGATCAACCCTGCGTACGCTGGCATTCACAACAATTTCAATGCAGCGGCATCCTACCGCAAGCAGTGGGCGGGATTTGATGGAAGTCCTTCAACGTTTAATGCGAACGCACACAGCTCGTTCAACAATAACAAGATGGGGCTCGGCCTGATCGTACTGAAAGATCAGATCGGTGCTAACGCGAACACGGAAGTGCAGGCAACGTATGCCTACAAGCTGGACCTCAACGGAAAATATTTCTCGTTCGGATTACAGGCGGGCGTCATTAACTTCAAAAATAATAATGGAGACTTGAATCCATTCGATCCTTCTGACCCTGCATTCACCGGAACATTCAACTTCACAAAACCAAGTTTCGGTGCCGGAGCCATCCTCCAAAGCGATAAATATTTCATCGGTTTGTCTGTGCCAAGACTATTAAAGTCGAATGTATCAGTAGGCGATATCCAGGCAAAACTGTACAGTCAACATTATTATCTTCTTGGTGCTTATAATATTTTCCTGAATGAACACTTGCGTTTGAAACCTTCTGCCCTTCTTAAAGGCGTGAAAGGCGCGAAACTCTCGACTGACCTGAACTTCGCACTGAACATTGACGAACGCTATACAGCAGGAGTTTTCACGCGTAATTTCAATACGTACGGTTTTCTCGCTCAAT
>DASWTM010000066.1:0-6581 GCA_036402115.1 Chryseosolibacter sp. | reverse complement strand
GCTTCTGCCAGCGCATGAGAGTCGTTGATTCCATCACCGACCATCGCCACAACTTTTCCTTTTGACTGAAGTTCCTTCACGAACTCTGCTTTCTCTGAAGGCAGTACTTCTGCCTTGTAGTGTCTGAGGCCAAGCTGGCTTGCCACCGCCTTTGCAGTCTGCGCATTGTCCCCCGTGAGCATGTAGACATCGATTCCCTTCTTCTGCAGTGACTCGATCGCAGCTTTTGACGTTGCCTTTATCTTATCAGCGATCGCAATCACCGCCAGGACTTTTCTATCGTCTGCGAAATAGACGACTGTCTTGGCTTCGGATTGAAGTCTTGATGCAAGTTCGGTAAGGGTCGTTGAAGTTGTGATTTTATTTTCCTCGATCAACTTCCTATTGCCCACGAAATATGTTTTCGTGTCCACGGTTCCTTTGACTCCACGCGCGGTAATGCTTTCAAAGGATGTTATTGCAACGGAGGCAATGGACTCCGCTTTCAAATGATTGACCACTGCTTCGGCAAGCGGATGTTCCGAATGCGACTCCAGACTGAAGAGTATTTGCTTTTCATGCAACGTTCCTTCTCCTGATTCCCAACGTAGATCTGTGACTACAGGTTTTCCTTCTGTAATCGTTCCTGTTTTGTCGAGGATAACAGCATTCACTTTGTGCGCGAGTTCCAGACTCTCGGCATCTTTAATCAGGATATTATTTTCCGCGCCTTTGCCAACACCAACCATGATAGCAGTCGGAGTCGCTAGTCCAAGCGCACAAGGACATGCAATCACAAGTACGGTCACAGAATTCAGTAAAGCGTGTGTGAACGCGTTGTCCCCACCAATGAGCATCCAGGTAACGAATGTCAGTATCGCGATTCCTATCACAATTGGAACAAAGATCCCGGCAATCTTGTCAACAAGTTTTTGCACAGGAGCTTTGCTGCCCTGAGCCTGTTGCACCATTTTAATGATTTGGGCAAGAATCGTATCACCCCCGACTTTTTCGGCTTCGAAGAGAAAGCTTCCCTTTTGGTTAATTGTTCCGGCAAATACTTTTTCACCGCCTTTCTTTTCCACCGCCACCGGCTCACCGGAGATCATGCTTTCATCTACAAATGATGAACCGCTTGCAACAACTCCATCTACGGGAATTTTTTCACCAGGCCTAACGAGAATCTTGTATCCAACCTTTACAACAGAAATCGGAATTTCCTGCTCAACTCCATCGATGATACCTCTGACAGTTTTCGGTTGCAGCCCCATCAGTTTCTTTATTGCAGATGATGTATTCGATTTAGCTTTTTCCTCCAGCAATTTTCCAAGCGAGATAAAAGCGATAACAACGGCAGCAGCCTCGAAGTACACGTGAGCGTGCATGCCTCTTGAATGCCAGAAGTCGGGAAAGAACGTATTGAAGGCGCTGAAAACAAACGCGATTCCCGTTGATAACGCCACGAGGGTATCCATGTTGGCCTTTCCATGGCGCGCCTGCTTCCATGCATGGATAAAGAAATTGCGGCCGAAGTAAAATACCACGGGTGCAGTCAGCGCCATCGAGATGTAGGAACCGTACGGCATGTCCATAAAAAACATCCCGATAATCACAACAGGTACTGAAAGTATTGATGACCAGATTGTGCGGAGTTTGACAGCTTCGTAATGCTTTCGTTGCGCCTCTTCCTGAACCGCATGCGGATCTTCCACATCAACGACCAGGTCGTATCCAATTGACCTGACAGAATTCTGAAGATCCACCGGCTTGGCCACTTTTGCGTCATATTCGACCCACGCTGTCTGGTTGGCAAAATTGACACCGGCATCCTTGACACCCGAGGTGGACTTTAGCATTGACTCCACGCTCACGGCACAAGCCGCACAGGTCATTTCAAGAACCGGAAAAGTTTCCTTTGTATATTTTATGTTGCCGTTTTTCGGCTTGGTTTCGCTTAATGTTGACATAAGTCCCGACCTTAGTTTATCTATACAATTATACAGGCAAAAAGGGGGTTAAGTTTTACACTTTACCCCCTTTGATTTATATGATTCCTCTCCTTAATAATAGTGATATGCAGCGACCTCAAAAGTGTTAGGTCCCACGACCGTCCTTTTTGAAGGTTTTCCATCTGACGCGAACTGGTATGAGAAAGTATAATGGAGGTCCTTTCCGTTTGCTTCAACCCGATAGGAGCCAGGTAACTTCGGCTGAGCTTTAATCCCTGGTATAAACTCAATTCCGAAATCGTTTGACACGTCCAGGTAATTTTCGTAAGTATCTGTGGAACTCAGGTAGGGATTCTCCGGATCAGTTGACGGTGTGTACACAAGTTTTTTGTATAAGTTTCCATCCGTATAGTAGAGCAACACAGTCGTGGATGTCAATTTAAAAGTCTGGTCGGGCTGCAGGTGGTGTATGTTGTATCCATTCACGTTGCCGAACTGGTCGTAATCATATTCCGTGTAACGCACGATCTCACCGTTAGAAATCTTCTGTTCGACCGCAATTCGTCCGTTTACGTATTGATACAAGAGATCTCGGCCGGGGTCAGTGTTGATCCTGTTGAGTTCACCGCGATCATTGTAGTAATACGTATCAGCATGTTGGCGGTGATATGGAGTGTAGGAGTTCCATAGTACCTTAGCAACCCTTCCCATCGCATCGTATTCAATCTCCTTCCTCAGGCCCCAGCTCGTGCTGCTGATATCATAACCCTTTGGCATTCCTCGGAGTTCATCATCAAGAATAGTGATTGAATCTTCAAGTAACGCTCCTTTGAGGATGTTTCCTGATGTCTCGCTGATTCTGAATTTGACTATCGAATTGCCCACAATAAATCCATCATTGATCGCTTTGACTTTTAGCTTGATGACAGCTGTTCCAGGTAACATGGCCAGCCTAACCCGGTTGTTGTTCAGCGCAGGCTCGGTTAAAAAATGCAAACCATGCTGAGCTCTTTCTGATAATGCTTCGATCGTAGCTGAGCCTTCAGCGGTTGCATTTTCGGATACCTGAATCTGAAGTTCATACCATTCTGCCCGTTCTTCTTTTATTGAGAGATTGGCCGGAATAAAATTTACGTGACTTTGGTTCGCATGTCCAGGAGTTTCATCGTCCAGGATTTTTAACTGGAAGCTTTTTCTGACACCGATCATAAAGCCATTGCTTGCATAATTCAGCGTAACAACAACTTCACGGTTCCCATCTGCAGTTGAGTTGTTCCTGGGTATGACCGCCAGACTCACTTTTGAAGCGCCTTTGCTGAAGTTAATCGTGATCTGCCCACCGGTCAGCGCGGGCGTTGTGTTGATGTGCTTGGCGTCTTGCGGGTCAATTGATAGGCGTATGCTTCCAGCGGAGGCGGCCGGCTTGTCAAACGATAGCCAGATCAACGAAGTAGACGCGCCTTCCGAAACAGCGGAATCAGTTTTCGCAAACTGGATGTTGGTTGGTGATACAGGATCGTGTTCAATAATTCGGTCCTCATCACACGCCAGGAAGTAGAATGCCAGTAGTGAGATGCCGATGAGTTTTACAACTAGTTTTTTCATCTTTAACGCTTTGAGTTGAAATGCGAAGGCACAACAGGGCGACTTGCATTGAAACCAGATTTATTTATGGAATGGTCGATACGGGTGGATTATACTTTTGATCTGAGGTATGCCAGCACTGCCTTGTAGTCAACGCGAATGTTGAGGTAATAGGAGACAATCAGCGCTACTGCAATCCCTCCAATCATCACCAATAAGGCGTAGACCTTGGTGATCATAACAAAGGATTTATCTTGTCTTGCAATACCGACTTAGGAACGGCACCGACAGCGCGGTCGACAAGTTTACCATCCTTGAAAAACAAGAAGGTTGGTAAATTTCTGATCCTAAATCTGGCAGCGGTGTTTGGATTTAAGTCAACATCTACCTTGCCAACAAGCGCTTTCCCCTCAACTTCTTTGGCGAGCATGTCAACAACGGGATGCATCATCTAGCATGGGCCGCACCACTCAGCGCCAAAATCAATGAGTATTGGTTTGCTCGAATTGGCAAGGATAGAATCAAAACTTTCATCTGTAATTTCAATCGCGCTCATAACATTTTGCTTTGTTGTTTACCAAACGCATCTGTGGTTTAGGTCGTTTTGCATTTAAACCTTTCTCATTTATAAGATTTACACATCGGGGTGAGCGACTACTTGAATTCGTGCCGTAGGAAAAGCCCAAGGTTTCTGGTTGTAGTCTTTTCGCTTCCGAATTCGTCTACATTGAGCGCGATGCCGAACTGAGTTTGCGAAATGCCCAATCCAACCCGGATGTTCTGATAACTCCTGTTATGATGACTTCCATAATTGCTCATCATTTGCAGTTTTGAATAAAAATGTATTTGCCTAACGATATTCGGTCTATACTCAGCCAGCAACATGGCTTCCGTGGACGGATTTTTCCATAGGTCAATGCGGGGCACAAGAAGGACGAACAAATCGCTGATCTTTTTGCTGACCTGAACCGCGGCCGAAGGCTTGAATCCTGGGTTAGATGCATAGAAGGTGCCCAGGGCGAATTTCACATTGCGATGCAATCCATAAGTAATGTAGGACTGAGACATCACTTCTGGTTTGGTTTCCTCCGTGTAATAAGCATACAGTGATGAAGTGTGAAAAAAAGAAAAATTACTCTTTTCGATCCCCTTGGAGAAAGAATGCTGATACAGGTAATTATTGTTGCCGGCCATTACTTCCACTGGAACAGGCTGAGACCACCCACACGTGCTGATCACTAGTGTGATCAGGCAGATTATGGTTGACAAGCTTATAGAGGGGCGCATATCACGATAACTTTGCGGCAATTTTTCTGTCCAGCGAAAGCGCTCCACCGCCAAGAATGAAAACTGCCAGGCACATACCCATAACCAGAAGATGGTATTCAAAGCCTTCACCGCCTTTGGACCCGGCCCAATTCATATGGAGCCCAAACTGAAAGTGATAGGACGCCATTCCTACGAAAATTCCAAATATTCCCAGCGCTGCGATCCTAGTTCCCGCGCCAGCGACCAGCATCAGTGAGCCAAAGAATTGGATTGCGATAACAGAAAAAGCCACGGCCATTGGAAGCGACATCGCGGTTGTGAGGAATTGCAACGTTGCCTTCAGACCATAGCCTCCAAACCATCCGAGCATGCTCTGCGCTCCGTGTGAAAAAATGATAACGCCTAAGACGATCCGTAGTGTCGTTGAGGCATAATTTCTGTCAGTTTTAAACATTTGATTTTTCATTTTTATTTCGATTTATTGATGGTCAAAATTGGCCGTCACACGCCCGAAAAAAAATGAACTGTGTTATGAAATTGACTTGAACTGGTTCAAGATGAATACATCACTACTGTTTGAAAGCCTTGCTAAGCACATCAGTCTTTCGGATGCTGAAAGAGATATCCTTGCCGGATTAATGCAGGAAAGGAAGGTCCGGAAAGGTCAATTCCTAGTACATGAAAACGGTATTGCACGAAGCACTCATTTTGTTACCAAAGGAAGTGTGATCACATATTTTCTGGACCTCGAGGGCAAACAACACATTGTACAATTCGCTATCGAGGGATGGTGGATCAGCGACCTCAATAGTTTTATTAGCCAGGAGCCCGCGACATTCAACGTTCAGGCGCTTGAGGATAGTGAACTCCTCGAGCTACCCGCAGACAAAGTTGAGATCATGTACAATAAAGTACCTCAGATGGAACGCTATTTCCGCATCATTACCCAACGCGCGTTTGTTTCATTTCAGCATAGGATCGTGCAAAACATAAGCATGGCCGCAGAAGATAGATACCTCGCTTTTAAGAAGAAGTATCCGAAGATCGAGTCGCGAATCGCTCAGAAATTGGTGGCGTCTTATCTCGGTATCTCTGCGGAGTTCCTCAGCAAAATCAAGAAGCGAATCGCAGAGCAGGAGCTCGGAATCAAATAGGGTGCCTCAAGCACCGGCCAGCTTTTGCTTGGTTGCTCGTACTTCTTTAAAATGAGAAGGAGATAGGCCTGTTAGTTCTTTGAACTGCCTGGACAGATGGTTGATGCTGCTGAACCCTGTTATATATGCAATTTCCGTTAAGGTAAGATCTGTATAGACGACAAGCTCTTTTACTTTTTCTAGCCTCTTGGTAATGATGTACTTTTCAAGTGTGATGCCCTCAAGTTGAGTGAACAACTCGCTGATTGAGTCATAGTTAATATGAAGTTTTTCCGACAGATGGGCCGAAAATTTCAATTTTGAAGTATGCTTTAAATTTTCACCGAATATTTCATTGATCAATTCTTTTGCGCGATTCACAATTCTCACCTGGCGGTTGGAGATCATTTCAAATCCATTTTCGCTCAAGAACTTTTCAATGTGAGCGTAATCTTGCGGGTTTGGTTCAGACTTTAAGGAGAGCTTTCCCAGGCTTACCTTTACAAGGTCATAGCCCAGGTTAGTAATTCCTTCTTTGATAACAGATACACATCGTTCACAAACCATTCCTTTAATTAAGATGTCGGATGTCATATGCGCTTCAATTATAAATCAAAGAACGTATGACTAGGGCACAACGATGTTATACTATTGCCGGAAAGACTTA
>DASWTM010000065.1:0-20046 GCA_036402115.1 Chryseosolibacter sp. | reverse complement strand
TGGGCCTGAGCACGGGTTCCGTGGCAAGGCGAGTGCGGGTGCTGAGATCAATGATGAGGTAGATGCCGCTACGGGTATTCCAATCATTTCATTGTATGGCAAAAAGAACAAGCCCACGAAAGAAGACCTCGCTGATGTCGATATCATGATCTACGACCTGCAGGATGTAGGCGTACGCTTTTACACGAATATCAACGCACTGTCGCGACTGATGGAAGCCTGTCAAGAAAGTGGACTAGAGCTGATTATTCTTGACAGGCCTAATCCGAATGCTTATCTGATCGATGGACCGATTCTCGATATGAAGTACAGATCGGGTATCGGAATGTTTCCGCTGCCGATGTCGCATGGGCTAACCGTTGGAGAATTTGCCCAAATGGCCAATGGCGAAGGATGGCTCACCAATAAAGTACAATGTAAACTTACTGTGATCAAAGTGGCGAACTACAATCACGATATGCCTTACACGTTGCCCGTGCCTCCATCGCCTAATCTGAATACGCAGCAAGCTGTCTTGTTGTATCCATCAACCTGTATGTTTGAAGGCACCTATCTCAATCATGGCCGCGGTACGTATTTTCCTTTTACCGTTTTGGGAAGTCCTGAACTGAAAGGGATCTATGAATTTTCGTATACGCCTACCGGAATAAAGGGAATGGCAGAAACGCCTCTCTTCATGGACCAGGTATGCTACGGATTAGACTTGCGCAACTATGACACTAACCTCCTTCGCAAGAGCAAACAAATCAACATCAAATGGATCATGGAACTATACAAGGCTCATCCACACAAAGAAAAGTTCTTCGATTCAAAGCTGAGTAACCAAATGAACTCGATTGAAGTTCAGATTGGTGTAGGCGAGTTTAGACAACAGATCATAGCTGGAACACCTGAAAAAGAAATCCGCGCGAGTTGGGAGCCGGGGTTGAGTGAGTATAAGAAGATGCGGAAGAAGTATTTGTTGTATCCGTGAGCCGCGGTGAGGAATGGGAATGGGTAATGGGTGATTGCTAATGGGTAATGGGTAATGGGTTATGGGTAATGGGTTATGGGTAATGGAAGATGGCATTGGTGCATTTGTACCTTGCAGCTTTAATCCAGGAGCTAATCCCAATCCCCCCAGTCGCCACCATCACCATCACCGTCTTCAAAGCCAGTCGTTGCTACAGGAAGTTTTGCATAGAGGCCAATAGCACGATGCTTTTGGTCGCGGAAGAAGCGCATTCTGTAGTCAAGTCCTATGTAGTAATTAATCCACGCGGTACCCTGAAGGCCAAGTTTCGCGCCATCGCCCCCTCCCACTTGCAATACGGGACCAACAGATACACCTGCGATGCCGATGCCGGTTTGCAGTTCGGAGTAAAATCTTGTCGTTTTTCTGCGATCAAATTCAATTCCGAAATCGACACTGTGCGGGACGTTCCTCACGTTCCAGTATGCTACTTCCATAGCAAAAGACACCGTTGGCTTTCCTCGCCCGAAGTTCACATGCAGCATCGGACCAATGGTCCAAACCTCCTGGGCGAAAGCACTTACATTAACAGTGAATAAAACTGCGGTAATAATCCGTATTCTGGGAGAGATCATAAAGGCAATTTAGAAATTTTAATTCGCACTTCGAATTGCGCAGACCGCCAAAAAAAACATCAATTTTCGGAATGAACTATCTCCTCCAACACTGAAAACTTAATTCAGCGCAGGAAGAACAACAGGGAAACGAATGCTGGGAAAAAGTGTCTTCTTCGTTTCCGTCTTCACTTGCCACAACGGGCTAAGTTCATCGAAGTCCTCATTCGTCACCAGGCTGGTGATGATGATATCCGCGCTGCTGTCGTGCATGGTGATGCGTGCATAGTAATAGTACTCACTCGCCAAATGAACGAAACGATATCGCAGGTTAGGTGACTTATAGATCGCGATATTCTTTATGTCTCCGGTATCTACTACGCGGACTACCTTGCCACCCCTGGTCACCTGGATGCCGGTGTTGTTAATTTCGAATTCAAATCCTGCGTTAGCGCGCAGGTATTCAATGTGGATGAATATACATGGCACCACCATCACAAACATGAATACGCTAAACACTTTAACTGCAAACGGATCAAATCCTGTCATGCCCGCAAACACAACTGACAAGAACGTTATCCCAAGTAAGAAGGGAACAGCTCTGAAATGATGTCGAAACCGGATTTTGTTCATATCTCGAATGAATGCGATGCAAAGGTTGTGGGTAACTGGGGTGGCACAAACTGCTTGCTAACTTAGCTGAATTGTTACCAGAACGAAGCACTGAAAATTTCGTACTCATCGGGCATCGCCTTGCCCTGGAAGGTACTTTCGATCAGGTCAGTGTAGGATGATCCGGAAAGTATAAATTCGGTCGTGCCAGGTCGCAGCTTACTGATCGAGAACATCGGGAACAGCTCGGTAATTTCGTTAGGTATCGGCCCGAGTTTGTGTTCACCGGTTGGCGAGTCAATAGTCCATTCGATCACAGGCATGCCCACGCCCTGCTGTTGATGGTACCAATATGAATGTCTCCGTTCAAAGGGCACATTCAGGCTTGCAGAAAAGTCTGTGACCTCCGCACTTGTCAAAACCTGTTCAACTTTAGTAGGCAGGTTTATCGATTCTGGTACACCACCCGTCTTTTCATACTGCACCATGCTCACCGGGGTATACACGCGCAGGTTCGTTTTGAAAAATTTGAGGCGGTCGATATACCCGATCTTCACGGAGCGAAACTTTCCTTCACGATAAGCATGGCCCAGGTCATATCCACTCCAGTCACCTGTTCGTTTTGACGCGGATCCGGCAACACTTAAGATATAATCCTCATAACCTTCTAAGTTTACCTCGATAATAGTTTCGGGCGTTTGCAGGTCAGCATACGTAAAGGAGATATCCTGGCCCTCCGATACGCCTTCAAAAAACTTGTATCGGAGATTGTCTTGGGCATCACGAAGAAAGACAAGCTGCGGGGTATTGGCATGAGCCATGAACTTTCCCTGCTGAGCGTAAGGAATTTGCAGCAATGGTTCGAAGGTACCATTGATTCCATAATGCGTTGATCCGACAACAAGATTGTTTGGCGGAAGGTCTGTGGCGGTAATAGTAAAGAGTCCAAGACCCCGAGGCGTCTCATATGTCTGATCGCGTTTTCGCAACACCCATTCACCCCCGATCGGAATGTGCGTGTAGGTCTTCAGTGAAAAAGTTCTGACGGCACTGGCTACAGTAGCGAAGAAGGTGATTGACAATTGTTGTACAGCAGGGTCAGGCGACTGAATTTTTATGGTGTCACCCGTTTCGAAACGCGAAGAATAGATGAGATTGCCTGAAAGGTCGTGCGCCACAAGCCAGTCGCCAGAACCCTCCGTATCATACGATTTATCTATGATTACTTGAAAAACTTCAACGCCCTTTCTAGCCACCGGGTCATCCGAACTGCAGGCGACAGAAAACACAACGAGTGTAAGAATGAGGGTAGGCTTTTTCATAACGATCAGTGATGTTCGCTCGTGACTTCAATTCTAATTTCGAAAAAAAAACGGAAACGTCACACACGCTAAATGATGGGATGGGATCGACTCTCTTACTCGTGCCGTCTCCGCCTCCGGCCAGATTTCTCCGCAGCCGATTCTTTGAATTGCTCGGTGAGCTCCGCGTCTCGAAGCAGGTCGCTCATGATCTTACTTTCCAGTGGGGTTTGTTTGATGCCGTTATATTGGTCCCAGAAAATTTCATTGTATGGTGTCACCTGCAGTTCGAGCGCACGGTTATCAACTCGTTTCAGCCCTTCCGTCTGTGATTTCGCATCGTCATAGATATCGCTCACCACGAGATCGTTAATAATGGTGAACCGTTGAAGCGTCACGTTTGTCTTTGGGTTGAAATACTCATTCTCCACTTCGTGACGAATATGACTCAGGTAGAGCTTACCGTTGAACACCTTGAAATCAAACATGCTTGAACCTTTGGTGAGCCGCATGGACACGGAATCGTTATTGTCGACCTTCCATGACAATGCAAAATTGCGGATCGCTTCTTCACTCCGATAGATCGCATAGGTCTCTACGTCTACGTACAATGTCCGCTGCCAGCAATCATCAGGTTTGATTTCACTGGTTAGCACATACACTTCGCGCGCGTTCAGCATGGTTGTCCCCTCTAACTGGTAGCGGTCGCCCCCGACTACGCTTGGCGCTGACGAGGGATGGCGCACGGCATTGAGACCAAGAGTCTCATTCAGCAAATTGTTCCGCTGCCAGAAGTCGGAGAACCGATTGATGAATTTGCTCGACCCGCGCACCTCACGCAGGTATACTACTTCAGGCGTAGCTTTATCATAACCTTTGTCGCGAATGACGAGTGCTGCCTCCAGCAAGGAGCGATATGTCTCATTCTCTTTCTTAATCTCGCGATAAAAACATTCCATCGCATAGTCATCCACCGGATAGTTTGTTTTGATCCGCGCTTTGATTGCTGCAAAAATCTCGTCCGTGGTAATACGCTTGCCCGTCACTTCCACTTCTTTCAACAGCAGTGCCTGGGGCCGCAGCCTGATGGTGATGTTTGTGAAGTTCGTGCCAATGGGGATCGTTAAGGGCTGATAGCCCATCATGGACACCGCCAGCGTGTCTTGTGAGGAGCCGTTACGGAGGGTGAGGTCAAACGCACCAAAACTATTGGTAATGGTACCTTGTGCTTTGTTCCGAATCGCCACCGAAGCAAATGAAAGTGCCTCACTGGTTTCGGCATCGACTACAGTTCCGGAGATCGACACGAGCCGATTGATTTCCAGATCCTGAGCAGATAACCGCGGCATGTATAAAGTTGGAATGAGCACGACAGCTTGTGCTATTAGCGAGAGCTTTTTCATGGTGAATTAAGTTAGGGTCGTGTAAAACGGACACGTCCTTCCCATCGGCTCAGCTATGTAACGCTGGACGTCTGGGATAATTGCGAGAGATGAACACAAGATTGACATAGGCCAAACTCATCATTGGACGTGCCTACAATCTTATCTCAAAGCGGGGACCTCATGTAAATACGTTATGCACTTTCGTTATCTTAGCCGCGATGAACAATATTGCACCAGGCCGCCATGTCTTGATTACGATACAATGGTTAGTGCTTGCCGCAGCACTGTGCAATGCAAGTTGCGGATCAAATGAAGTCAAGGCAACAAGCGATGTCCCCGCGCCTTCTACGGGCCACTTCGATTCGCTCGAGCGTGTAAGAGAGGCTCGAAGGAAGAAATCGGATTCGTTGCAACTAGCCTGGCTTGATGAAGCGTACGCTAACCAGAAATCCAAGGATAGCTATGGAATTTTTCAGTTTCTGCACGACACCCTTCCAGCCAAACTTTTCGAGCTGCATCAGCTGCGCCATCTCTCGATCAACCAGACTTACATAAGGGAGCTTCCGCCAGCAATTTGCAACCTTAAAGAACTTGTAACACTCGATATCGCAAGCAACAAGATCAGCGACTTCAGTCACGTCACATGTCTCCGCAACCTGGTTGAACTCAAAGTATGGAGGAATAAGATTACCGCGCTACCGCCCAATCTCGACAAACTCAGTCAACTTAATACCTTCGACCTTTCCATGAACGACTTTTCAAAAGGTCTTTCGAATAAGCTCCCTCCGTCTGTTGTTGAATTATACCTTCGGGAGTGCGATCTGAAAGAGCTACCCATGGAAGTGCTCGCGCTTGAGAACCTTCGAATGCTTGACATCAGCAGGAATCATGGCATCGTTATCAACGACAACATTCAGAAACTAAAAAATCTACAACGTCTCAGAATTACTCAAACGGAACTGAGTTATTCTCGGATTGTGCAACTGAAGCAGCTACTTCCGGATTGTTATATTGAGCATGACTGAAGGTATGCTTTGCCCAATGAACTTGACTGCAGGGGATTTAGTCTTTTGATGGCAATCCCACGATCCGTTGATATTGCTTGCCATCCACCTAGTACCGCAGCTCGACAACACGTTTATCCGAAGCAAATACATTATGCGTGTATTTCAGGCAAACGAACTTTGTCATCAGCGTGAATCCGTTTGCGTGTACCGTGGTTGAGTAAATGCAGTCGCGATGAATTTTAAGATGACTGCATAATATCTCCCAATCTCTTCCGCTTAATTCCATTTGCGGGTAGGTCAACAACGCATAAAAGATTGCACCGGAGACGGTTTTGATCGCCTTCACATTTTCTTGAGTCATAAACGAAACATCTTGCATGAAAAATATTTCGTTGCCTGCCACAGCGGGCGAAATGTACAAAAAGGTTTTTCGAAAAAAATTCTTTTGATGAAGGGAAAAGATTTTCTGCCAGGTTGTGTCAATTCAGAAGTCACTAGTCACTAGTCATCAGTCATTAGGCAATAGTCATTTCGAAGATCCCGATCGTAGCGCAAGCGGAGTATCGGCAAGGCATTAGGAATTAATTGATGGCGTAGTCACTGGGAATAAGGTGTTTGCGATTAACGCAGTTTCTGCCGAGCCATCAGTTGGAGGATAAGCCTTCGTCCATTAACTTGGCAACGGCATGAATACAAAATTTTCCCTCAGTATAATTCTGACCATTGGTGCATTTGTGCTTACGCTTTATTTCTTCGGGGTGGCAATCCTGGCGAAGGACGAAATCGGTGAGATGAGCGTTTCAGAACCGCTTCCTGGTTGTGGCACAATGGATTATCTGCCCCAGGCGCGGGAAGCTGCAATCGATCATCCGGGCAAAACGATATTCGACACTAATTGCAAAGCCTGTCACCGCATCGATCAAAAATTGGTTGGCCCGGCTCTCGCAGGTGCAATGGAACGCTACGACTCCGTGTGGCTTGTAAGCTGGATTAGAAATTCGGCAAAAATGATTGCGGATGGAGATCCCCAGGCGGTAGCTCTCTTCAACGAATACAATCGGATTCAGATGACTTCCTTTACATCGCTGACGGATGAAGACCTTAAGAATCTGTTCGAATACATCAGGCTATCAACCGAGCCCCGGTCTGTCACACCGAGTTTAAGAGCCGGCATTTGAGTCCTCCGGCACTTAGCGTTCGCCACCCAACTTAAAATCATAACTGTTAAATTCTCCTCATTCTACTAACTATTGACTTCTAACAACCCGTGTCTTTTACCACAGCATACAACACGTTGCCTGACTTGTATAACGTAAGCGCTTTGTTCGGGGCGCTGGACTCAACGATCGTCCAGGATTGACCGTAGCGTACAGCTTTCTTTTCGAGGGCAGAATGAACGAGGTGCCACGTGTTGCCAAGGTCTGACGAGCGGAATACACCATCGGGATGACCACAGAAAAGATAGTTACCGACTTGCTTGATGGATGAAATAGCAAGCGATGGACGAAGGCCTTCATCAATGGCCTGCCATGTTTTCCCTTTATCAAGGGAAATGTGCACGCGTCTCGAGATAGTTTTTGAACTGGCGGAGATAGCAGCGAATCCCCCATTGATAACTTCAACTGCGATGCCAGCTCCTCCGTCACTGATCACCCACTCCCACGTATCACCGTTGTCTGCGGAGCGCATAATACCATTCTGTCCGGTCGCGATCAGCACCCCCTCTGATTCTACGATATCAATGACCCAACCTTCGTTTTGAACCTGCTTCCACGTCTTACCCAGGTCGTTCGATTTGAAAAGTCCTCTGTCGCTGCCGAGAAGTATCGTGCCATTCGATGTTTCAAAGACACCGCGCATCAGACTCTTCTGAAGGTCAGTATACATCGGCAGCCATGTGCCTTTTGCGGTAACTTTCTTATACAGCAGTCCATCGTAGTTGTACGCCATTATACCCGAATGATTGAATGCAATTGAAGCGTTGCGTGTGTCAAGACCATTTTCTTTTTCCCATACAGGAATGGTGAGATTGCTTTTGCTTCGATACAACTCATCGCTGACCCGAAGATACACCTCCGATGCTCCGGCAAAGAAGTCGTCAGGCGCTTTATTGACCGGCAGGGTTTCACTAATGTCCTGCCAGGTTTGCCCGCCATCCCGCGACTGATAAATGAGGTTTGCCGCTCCGGGTGAGTTGGCAGATGGCACTGGAAATGCTACGTTCGTCAATGTCTGTGGTGTACGCTCCGAAGGGAACACGGACATGATGAAGGATAGGAATGTGAGATTGAGTATGCGCATGTTTTTAGGGTTATGGGTAATGGGTGATGGGTAATGGGTTATGGGTGATGGCTACGGCTTTAAGCTTTATGCTTTAAGCTTTTTTCCGGTGATTTTTATTTCGAAGTAGATTTGATCAGCGATGGCTTCATCGGCCAGGTTGAAGAAGAACTTGCCGGACTTGTAGCGAACGTCCCAAAGGGTTCGGTCGATGACGAGTTTTCCGCTGGCATTGACCACGCCATTCTTCACTTCGATCTGGGCAGGAAAGGTTACCGGATGCGTAATCCCTTTAATGGTTAGATTCCCGGTAACCTTTGGATATTGACCGCTGGCTGTAACAACATGGGTGATTTCGAACGTAGAGACCGGAAATTTCTCAACATCGAAAAAGTCTGGTGATCGCAAATGTTCCACGAGTCCATTTTCCCTGCCGTGTTCTTTATCGGCAATGGTTGTCATGTCGAGTTCAACTAACCCACCCGTCAGTTGTTCGTTCTCTACGATCAGTTCACCTTTTGAGATATTGACATACCCCGTGTGTGATCCTTTGTCAGAAAACGCCATTGTGCCGGTCCAGGCAACAACGCTTTGTTGATTGTCGATCACATACCTGTTTGTTGTGACGGATCGTGACGACACGAGAACGGATGCTGTAAGTAAAAGGATGATGGATGTGCGTCTTGGCAAAAGGTTCATAAGCAAAAAATGTTTTAAATTCACTTAACCAAACCTACGCTTGTAACTTGCCAGTTCATGTAAATCAATTGTAAAAAGAAGTGTAAATGCGTGTAAATTCTGCTTTAAACGGCCTTTTCATTCACCGCGGGGTTGGGCATGCGGTTATTCTCCTGATGGTTTGGGGCTTCAGCATGCTTCGCGCATCTGCGATGGATGGTGGTTTTACATATGGCTCACCCGAGAAACCAAAAACAACGCCTGGGCTAAAGGCCGAAGACCCGGGGCATGACCGCGATTTAAAATCAAAGCAGGTAAACCTCCTGATCCGCCTGATCGGGCACCAGTTATTGCTCCAGTCGGGTGATTCAATTTCGCGTGTGCTGCCGGTTACTGAGGTCAGAGAAGGTACATTTCTGCTTCAGCTCGAAAAGCAGTTGTTCTTTAGCCATGATTCGCTCATTGCACTATCACAGCGCTTTCTGCCTAAATCACGATTCCCATCCGGTTACACCGTCACTGTTCATGATTGCTTTACTGCAAGCATCATCTATGGATTCCAGATAAACCATACCACGCCCGATCTTCTCGCGTGTCAGGGAAGACATGAGCCCGCGGGATGTTACTCGATCGAATTTGCATTCGCAGACTTTTACAAACCGGTGGAGCCAGAGCAACCCAGAATAAAAAAATCAAACGCAGCAAAGATTGAAATTGCGGACACGGATGCCACAAATGTGAAATCAATACAGGACACTGACACCAAACCGTTGCTGGCGGATGAAAGTGAATCAAATCTTTCCGACACACAATCGAACGCTGGAGGAGTAAAAGCATCAACGAATGGCTATCCTTTAGTCAACCTGGTGTATACAAGCATGCTTATTTCACTGGGTGTAACCCTGGTGCTGGCGCGTTTCAGATTATTTGCAAAAAAGGAATCGGACGATCGGATCCAGCGTATTGAAGAAGAGTCTCCCCCACCGTTTTCATCGCTTGGCAAATTTCAATTTGATGTGAAAGGCCAGCGTTTGCTGTTAGGAAGTGAGGTGATTGCGGTCACAGAAAAAGAATGCCGGATCCTCGAATTACTGAACAGCACGTTTGGCGAATTAGTTACCCGCGAAACGCTGATGCAAAAAATCTGGATCAACGAAGGTGTGATCACCGGTCGAAGCCTCGACATGTTTGTGTCGAAGCTACGAAAGAAATTAGCAGGCGATCCTGACCTGAGGATCACGAACGTTCATGGCAAGGGGTACATGCTGGAAATAGACACGGGAGCCATGTAAATCCTCGCGCTGCATTGCCCGTTGATACTTGTCGTGCTATGGCTATCTGAGCTCGCTGTAGCGAATCAAAATATTCATCACAAACTATTCAACCGCTTGATGTATGCAGGTTTGATCGTCTCCTGTCCAAATCCAGTCGTTACTTCTCCAAACAGAATCTTGCTATCCTTCGCCTGGATCAGCGTTTTGTAGGTAAGATTTCCATCCATGTAGAAAAGCACATAGATATCGTCAGTTTGGTTAATGATGGAACGATAGACATCTTCCATGGTGGCAATCGAGTAAGGATGATTGTAAAGCTTGCCAATAGCATCCGAGCCGCGCAGTTCTTCCTGGAGCGTTTCGGGGATAAGTAGCAATCGATGCTGATGAACAAGATGCCTGTTTTTCTCAGACAATACTTTGAGATAGTCCTTTACGCCCAGGTGTTTGTTAAGTTTCTGCTCGAGTACAAAATGGAAGTGATTGTTGATCAGTTGAACGCCTTTGATCAGCTCAGCCTGAGTATAGAGCTCCAAAAATTTCTGCTCATTCGAAAGCAACTTCTCGAACTGGGCGGTTGCGTAGTAATTCATTTTTTTGTGCTGATAGTCTACTTTGCCACGCTTGTCGAACTGCAGCTGATTGGTGTAAAACAATTTGAAGACATCATAATTCACCGTCCCATAGGACGCAGACACGGCTACGGTCGTAAGGTAAAATGTGCCGGGATCCGGTGCCTTGCCTTTTGCCTCATCCAGGTTGACGAAGGAAAACTCGTTTACCTTCCAGTACTTTTTAAATGCATCTTCCATTAATCGATCGTAACCTTCGTTACCCGTTTTTACGACCAACGTTTGTCCGTCTTTCAAATGCTCGAAGTATTCGTATTCCGTCCAGCCGAACTGACCAAACGCAGAGAAACACATGCAGGTTAAAATTGCAATCAGAGGGGATTTCATGGTTGGGTTTTTGTGGTAAGATAATTTGAAATGGCGAATCTGGCAAAATCCTTCTGTGCGCAACGCCTGCCCACGATGACGCTATACGGGCCAGGTAACATAGAAATTTTGCAGGAAAAACCCCATCGCGCTATGAACGCCATCGATAAAATGAATGCATCAACATTCAAAAGTGCAGGATAACCTTGACTCCTACTTGGCTGCGCCCGTCAGCTTAAACACCCACGCATGTTGGCAGGGCATCGTTGCGGGTGTCATTTTTGGAGCGGAGATCTTGTTGCCGGAAAATGAGACCTTTTCTTTGTATCCTAGCAATTCGACTTGGGAAGGTCTATTAATCCCTGGGACAGTAAAACTGTCCGGATATTTTGTGAAAATCACAAACAGATCTTTTCCCTTTGTTGTATAATATACACTCTCATTCTTTTGTTGGGGTGCACTGCTCCACGGCTTCGTCTCATAAATGGCTTCTCCGTTTACCTTTAGCCATTCCCCCATATCGTTTAAGCGCTGCTGCATAATTACTGGTATGCGCCCGTCAGCCGTAGGGCCAATATTCAATAACAGGTTACCGCCTCGTGCAACCTTGTCGATCAGGATCTTAATCAGCTCGGTTGAAGAAGAATAGTCTTCTAGATTCTCGTTGCGATTATAGCCGAAGGACGACCCGATTCCTCTGCACTCTTCCCAGGGATGCTCAATCTTTTTGTTGGTCGCATTCTCATCATGCACCAGGTCGTATTCGGTTGTGTAGATGCCACCATGTTTACCGCGAGTTTCTTTGCCCCAACGGTCATTCACCACGACCGTTTCCTTCACCGGTGATTCATTGTACAACCAGGCTAGAAAATCAGTACTCTTCCATATTTCTGACGGATGATCCCACTCGCCATCGGTCCAAAAGATGTCGGGCTTATACCGGATCACCAGATCTTTCATTTGAGGTGTCATGTGTTCCGTAACATAGCGGTTCACATCTCTTCGATACAATGGGTTGAACCATTCATAGAGCGAATAGTAATAGCCCATCTTTAATCCTTCCGCTCTTACCGCCTTGATGAGATCGCCCGCCAGATCACGGTGCGGCCCGACATCAACGGCATTCCAGTTCCATGCCTGTTCACTTGGCCACAGCGTAAATCCCTCATGATGTTTGGATGTCAACACAACATAGCGCGCGCCAGAAGATTTAAAAACTTTCGCCCACTCTCCCGGATCGAACATCTCCGCCCGGAAGTCCTTAACGAAATCCTGGTATCGAAAATCTGCTCCGTAAACTTTATGGTGATAATTCCGGAAGAAGGAATGCGCTTTATCTTCGGGATTATTCAAACGCCACCAATACCACTCTGCATAGCACTGGTAGATGCTCGCGCCATCGGACGGTAGCGGCCCCCACGCAGGTACTGAGAATACACCCCAGTGAATAAAGATTCCAAACTTGGCATCCGTGAACCACTGCGGGACTGGTCTGCTGTCAATGGAAGACCAGTTGGCTTCATAATGTTGTGCATAGCAAACAATCTGCAGCTGCAGACCGAGAACGACAAGGAGGAATATTTTTTTCACAACGAAAATATTTTGTTAGTGAAGATACAGGATTTCTGCGGCAATATGCCGACTGACCAAAAGAATGATCTTCACCCACAAGGGCATGCAATCCCTCAAGGAGGGCACGTAGAAGTGAAGAAGGTGAAAGCCTGGAGCCAGGTGTCATGAGAGCCATTAAGCCCGTGGCGCGAAACGCTGGCCCCCGGCCTCACCGTCATCGGCTACGCTGGAATGTAAGACAACTCCCAGCCGAGCACATCTCTGAGCTCAAGCAGTTTGTTTGCAACTTCCGGATTGGCCGCAATGTATTGTTCAATCTCCTCACTGATCGATACATCGAACGCACCATTCATGATTGACTTTCGCATGGCATTGCTATGAATGTTGTCAAGGATTGCCACATACTGTTCGATTGTAATGGCGTTCGTACGAAGGAAGAAGAACCGGATAGAATGTTGCTCAGGTAAGATGAGGTTGGATACATCATGAATACCAACAGAGAAATACTCAAGCTTTTTGTTTTGCGTAAGGTCAAGCGTTGGGCCATGTAATTCAAGTTCCAGCTCGCGTAACGCCTTCATTTGTTCAATACCCGTGAACGTCTTAAACGCCCCCTGGTAGCTGAAGAATTTGAGCGCTGTAATCTGGTTAAGTTTACCGTTGACATCCAGGGTGTACGTGCCGGGCAAATAATTATCCTGGAAATTTACGGGCACGGAATAAGTCCCTGCAAATTCATCAGCACCTGCAATCGTGATGTTGCCTCTTCCTTCAAAGCCGAGCCGCGCTTCATACGTTTCTTCAAAGCCCTCGTAGATAATCATCTCGATGGAAAGATTCTGTTGTGAATTCTTTTGTGACGCTATACTTTGGAAGGAAGCGTCCCGCATTTTCCGATCGTGCATCTCTTGCAGTGTCAGATCTTGTGTCGTGCATTGAACCAACAGTGTCAAAGCAGTGAGTAACGGTAATGTGAGTTTCATTTTTTCAGTTGATTTAGTTTTATCATCGACCAACGAATTATATGCCTGACGAATGAACCCAGGCGGGTACTGTTTAAATACCGCGAGTCGAGGGATCATTAATCTTTGCGAGGTGGAGTAAGATCAGTTTGAATGTTGCGTGATGTTGAGGTAATTCCTCGAAGAGCAGCGATCCAGAAACCCACATCCATGGGAGAAATTTTCAACTGACGACCGGCATTTCGCTCGCACCAAGCTTTGTTCATTCTTGCTTAACGGACTGTTCGTTTTGATACACCCCTTAGGAGTGAATCCGCGTTTCTGGTGTGCATTCTATTGTTTTTCGATTGGACTGGTTTTTGAAAATGCGGCCACGTCAGGGCTATGTGCCCGTACCACTTTAACCAAGCCGTATGTTCTTCAACTACCTTAAAACCGCCTTTCGCAGCCTCCTGCGCCACCGTTTTTTTTCTGCGATCAATATTTTTGGCCTTGCTGTGGCGATGTGCATATGCATGACGATGATTATGCTTGTGGCCGATCAGGTTAGCTACGACCGCTACAACACCAATGCCGATCGTATTTTCCGTGTTACCACAAAAGACCTGGATGAAAACGGCAAGGTAGTGGTGGAAAATCCCTGGAGCGCGGCAAGTTCAATGCCCATAGCCCCCGAGTTGCTTGCCAATCACGCAGGCATTAAGGATGCCGTTCGCCTGCGCAGGGATTTTGGGAACGGATGGCTCTCATTAGAAGGTCAGGACATCAATGTTCCGCTTTCAGGCTTTTTCGCGGATGCAAACACACTTGAATTTTTCCAATATGAACTTCAATATGGCGATGCCAATACAGCCTTAGAGCAACCCTTCACAGTCGTGCTAACCAGGGCAGCCGCAAACAAACTCTTTAAGGAAGAAAATCCGGTCGGGCAAACAATTAAAGTTGGTGACAAAGGACTCTACACTGTAACAGGAGTTCTCAAAGATACCGACAAGAAGTCGCACATCGTCTTCGAAGGTCTTGCCAGCATGGCTTCCGTTAAGAGCCTGGAAGAATCCGGTAAACTCTCGAAAACTTCCGGCACCTGGACCGACTACTGGCAAGCGTGGACGTATGTGATGCTCGAGGAGGGAACAACGGAAGAAGACTTACAACGGGAATTGAACAAAATCTATGATCAGCATATTGGCTCAATTACCAAAGCAAGTATCCATAAAATGATCTTCGGTACACAGCCACTGCTTTCCATCACACCTGGAGAGATCAACAATAACAGCATCGGCCCGCAGCTGCCATGGGAGTTTGTTTATTTCCTTGGCGGACTTGCGCTGGTTATCCTGCTCACCTCATGCTTCAATTTTACAAATCTTTCCATTGCACGATCGCTGACACGAGCGCGGGAGATTGGTATCAGAAAAGTAAATGGAGCAATGCGCTGGCAGATCTTCATGCAATTCGTTTCCGAATCTGTGGTTGTTGCAGCGATCGCACTCATGCTTGCCATGGTGATGATTACGTTCATGAAACCAATGCTGTTGCAGCTGAATTTCGCGCAGGCATTTCATTGGGACCTCCATGCTGACGCAATGGTTTATATGATCTTTGCCGTCTTCACTGTGGTGGTTGGTATCATGGCTGGTTTCTTTCCAGCCGTAGTGTTGTCGGGATTTCAACCGATCGCTGTCCTTAAGAATCTCAGCAACGTCAGATTGTTTTCACGCATGGGTATGCGAAAGGCACTGACCGTTTCCCAGTTCACGCTGTCCCTGTTTTTCATTGTTACAGTCATAGTAATTTACCAGCAACTCAACCTGTTTACTCATCAGGACCATGGGTTCAATCTGAATAACAACATTATGGTCAAGCTGAATGGAACATCGTACCAGACGCTAAAAAATGAATTGCAAAAGTATAATAATATCACTTCGGTGTCAGCCGCTTCGCACGTGCCAGCAGCGGGTACCACGTATGGATGCGGACTAAAGCGCAAGGAGGATGATGCTGCCATGATCAATGCGGACTACTTTTTTGTCGATGAAGACTATGGTAAAAACATGGAGCTGAAAGTGCTAGCCGGAGAATTCTTTCAGCGTGACCAAGGTGAATCGAATACAAACTTCATTGTCATTAACGAAGCTACACGGAAAGCACTGAAATTTGATGACCCGCGTGATGCCGTTGGTGAGCCTATTATATTTCTAAATGATTCGACTACGCGGGTTGTAAAGGCAGTGGTTGCCGATTATAATCACCGCAACCTGATCAGCGCAATCGCTCCAATGGCATTGTTATACCGATCAACGGAGATGAGTGTGCTACAGGTAGCTTATACAGGTGATTATAATAAAGCAAGTCAGTCGATCGAAAAGGCCTGGGCTGCCATCAACCCCGGATTGAAGGCTGACTATATGGAAGTAAAGTCGGAAATCAATAAATACTATGAGCTAATCTTTGGCGACCTGGGAAAAGTGCTCGGCTTTATTTCTTTTGTTGCTATCATGATCTCATGCCTGGGCCTACTCGGTATGGCTACGTATGCCACAGAAACCAGGATCAGAGAAATCTCAATCCGTAAAGTACTGGGCTCCGGAAGTGCAGCCCTGGTCTTTTTGCTTTCGAAAGGATTTATGAAGATGCTGGCTATTTCAATTCTGATTGGCTTACCGCTCGCCTATGTGTTTAACAACTTCTGGTTGGAGCTATTTGCGTATCACACAACTATTGGGATAGGCGCTGTAAGCATCAGCATTTTCATCTTACTGGTCTTCGGTGTCATTACCGTTGGATCGCAGACAATAAGGGCAACGTTCGTCAAGCCAGTGGATAACTTGAAGAGCGAGTGATAAACGTAAAAGACACAGAAGGCCAGCAGACTCGATCTATGCGCTGCCGTATTGAAGCATCACTCCTGTATAATTGCACGAATTGTTCCCTTGGTGACGGAGATCTCCTCAGAACCTTCGTTGTCGCGTACCCGAAACTCGAATACGATGTGAATGTAGTCCGCGGTTCTTCTTACTACCGTCAGATTACCGTCAAGCATTGTCCCGTAAGTTTTTGCACCTTTACCGATCATCGCGCGGAATGTGTTCTCCGTTCCGCTGCTGAAGAATTGCTGACCAGTGTGCGCGGTAGATGCTAAACCAACTGCAACATAGAGTGTTTCGGTCCCTCCATTTAATTGCATGCTGTTGCTATAAACATCAACCGATGCTGACGCACTAGACGCCTCCTCCCCCGACACGGTGGCGCTAAAAAGTAGCAAAGGAAAATCATCCTGCTGTATTGACTTAAACTCAAGTTTAAGATCTTGTCTGGCGTTTGGAGAAATCACAAGCGATAACCTGTCGAAGCTACGTATCTTGTACACTTCGCCCTGTAGCCCACCAATCCTTAGAAGATCGCCTTCTAGTTCCCAACTGAAATTACCGGCACGAGGATATGGGCTTTCTTTGACATGATGCACCGTCATGTCTTGATAAAAGCCGAGATGTTCGCTGATTAAGTTCATTTCCCGGCTTTCGAACGGAACTTCCGTGTCATTCAGCAAGGCTTTATCTAACCTCCAATAGCCGAATAGATCGGCATGTGTGGGAAGGACGATGATTTCTGGTTGCTGATCATTATCGCTGCAGCCTTGACATACAATACACAAGACCAAAGCTGAGAAAAGTAGGGAGTTCATTTTTTATGTTTGGAAACGCTAAGATGTGTCAAAACGGCCACATTGAAAAAGCAACCGAGTTATTTATATTGCTGTCGGATACAATTAAACCCCTATGAAAAGACCTTTAACCCTTGTGCCAACGGTATGCCTATTGTTAGCCACAATCACTTTTCTTTCATGTGAAGATTCAGATGATCCCTCATATGATATCTATGTCTTTGGAATGCAAAACCAAAAAGGTACTGTGTGGATGAATGGGACCGAGCGCCCCGAAACAATAAACAGTAATTTCTTGGCCGGATCCTTCGTTAATGGAAAGGATTTTTACGTTTGTGGTTTTGGCACAGGAGGTATACCTCCTAAATCAGTTGCCAAATATTGGAAAAACGGAATCGAGGTGGCGTTAAGCAACGGGGTGAATGATGAACGGGCGAATGATGTTGCCGTGGTTGGTTCAGACGTATATGCTGTAGGCTTCGACCAAAATGTTAATGAGTCCTTCATTCGCGCAAAGTTTTGGAAAAATGGGAATGAAGTGCTGCTCGGAGCAAATACAGCTGGGCATACTTCGCTCGCCATGGAGGTGCAAGTCTCAGGCTCCGATGTCTACATCCTGGGTGTTGAAAACGTAAACAACAATGACTCCATCGTGTCGCGGCTTTGGAAGAACGGTAAACGCGTTTCGCTGGAACATGATTCTGTGTACTACGAGGTTACGAGCATGGCGATCAAAGGCAGCGATGTCTATCTCATCGGACATGAAGGCAATAGGCAAGGCTTTCGGTCAACGGTTTATTGGAAAAATGGAATGAAGGTGGCCCGCCCGTTCTCCGGTTATGACAATATCGTCTTTAGGGGTAACGATGTATATTCAACGGGAATGGATGGAAACCAGACCGGATATTGGAAAAATGATAAGTTTGTCCCGCTCACTGATCAGTGGGTCGATATAGTCTCCCTCGATGTTATTGGAAATGATGTGATCGTTGCTGGCAATCTGCTCGAGGCTTCTGGCGTCTATCGTGGTATTGTTTGGAAAAACGCAGTGCCGGTCGCGCCTTTTCTGGGTAATGACGCTGCGATTCGCATAGCGGGTGCGGCTGTAGTGCCTCGATAAAACGGACATTAAAATTTAATACGCGCGGCTAGGCTTTTGCTCACCTACTTCCGCGTTGTAAAGCGCAACGATCTGCGATATATCTTTCCATTTTAGCTCCTTTTCGTCAATAAGCTTGCACAAATTGGGCGCATCCTTTAGATACGACAGCATTTGTTTTCGGAAGCTGAGTTGCCCCACGAGATGAATGACAGGGTCTCCCTGCAATTGAATGTACGGGGTATATTTAACATTGTATGATGCCGTACCATCAAACACCAGGGCACCGTACAGCTGCAGCTTTCCCGTGTTAAACTTCTTTACAAAAAGCTCAAACCCATCGGCATCCTTCTTGGATACAAACAAGTCGTCATTGATTTCGTAGGCCGCTAGTTCTGCCGGGGAATACGAAGTCACTTTCTCTCCTTCTCCCCGTTTGAATTTTATATTATCAAGGATGCGTGCGGGCACAAGGTTCACATTCTTAACAAGGCCTTCAATGCGTTCATTGTCTCGTGTGATAATGGCACCCGGGTTGTATCCGGTTTCCTGTGCGTATAGGGTGGTCGTGAAAAGGAGACTAAGGATGGCAATAATAATGCACTTCATGGGCAAGCGAGGGTTACTGATGTAAAAATAAAATGCGGAATACGTAAATACAAGCAGGACAATTCAACAGGACGCACGCCTCGTAAAGTATACCAATAGCATCTACTGCAGTGACAGATCGGACTTCAGCTTTGTCAACTGTCCCAGTAGTTTCGTTACGGGTGTTGTGTGGACAAGGTTCATGCGTTCTGCGGCTTTCACCATCGCAAAATTGAGGCTTTCGATCTCCGTAGGCCGTTTATTACGAATGTCCTGCAAGGTCGAAATGAGTTGTCCATCGGATGACTTGCTTATGTTCAGCACCGTTTTCAGCACATTCTGCTTATCCAGCAAAACTCCTGCGTGTTGGGCAACCTGCAGGCATTCATCGACTATTGTCTCTGCAATGGCAAGGGCCGATCTACTGCGCTGAAATATGCCATTGTCGGCTTCTAACAACGGGCAAACCGAATTGAAGACACAATTCGCAATAACTTTTATCCATACGATTGGTTTTATATCGTCCACCCCTGCAAATGGAAAATGACTTGTATGAATCAAATGCGTGAGTTCACCGAGGCCTTTACCATCACCCCGCACCGGACCAATTGCGGATGCCGACACCGGTTTGAACCGCACAACGGTATCGCTAATGGCCTGGCTTGTCGAAAAAAGCACACATCGGTACACATCGGTAAACGGATCGTCAAGAAATGGCGTCTCAACATCCAGGCCGTTCTGCATGATGACGATTGGCGACTTACCTATCTTAGTCGCAAGGCCCTCTGCCAGTTTCGTATTCGCAAATGACTTATTCGCAAGAACCACTACCCCATCGAGTGCCTTGAGACTATCGACTGAGGTGATCATCACAGGCGCTTTAATAGAATCCTGATTGCTCGTGAGAACTTCTAGCTTCTGTCTCTGTTCAGACACATTGTCAACACTGCTTCTGAGCAAAAATACTTTTCTTCCTTCGTGTGTGAGGAAGACGGCAAGGGCTTTACCAATGGCGCCTGCTCCTATGATGTAAATGTTCTGTTCCATTTGTGTGATACGGTCAGGTGCGAAGGTGCGACTCGAAGCAACAACTACAAGCACAAAGTTGTCAGGAATAGCA
>DASWTM010000064.1:0-8005 GCA_036402115.1 Chryseosolibacter sp. | reverse complement strand
CATCATCAGGAAGAACAACGTAGCAATGGTAAAGCTGAACCATCCGCCATGCGCGAACTTGTTAAGATTGGAAACCAGGAACGCCAATTCAATCGAGAAGAATAAAATCCCCAGACCAATGGATCGCCAAACCGACTTTCTTGTGATCGAGAAATAGTATACAAGCAGCGAAGTCGTCATCAGCATGTCGAAGGTGATGGCGAGTCCGTATGCGCCTTCCATGTCTTCGGATTCCTTGAAGATCAGCACAACGAGAATACATCCAAGCATCAGAATCCAATTGATTGCTGGAATATAAATTTGACCTTTCACCTGGCTCGGATAACGGACACGCGTGGATGGCCACAACTTCAGCTTCATCGCTTCGTTGACGAGCGTAAAGGTTCCGGAGATCAATGCCTGGCTCGCGATAATAGTAGCAAGTGTTGCAATCACGACACCGAAGATCAGCAGGTAGTCGGGCATGATTTCAAAGAACGGAATTCGTTCTCCGAGAAATTCTCCTTTGTGCTCTAGAAGGTATGCACCTTGTCCGAAGTAGCTTAGCAGCAACGCGATCTTCACAAATCCCCAGCTTACGCGGATGTTTGATTTTCCTACGTGACCAAGATCAGAATACATTGCTTCGGCACCTGTCGTACACAGGAAAACAGCACCTAAGATCCAGAAACCGCCCGGATATTTGACAAGCAAGTCGAACGCATAAACAGGGTTGATCGCCTGTAGAATTTCGGGTTTATGAATAAGATGGGAGAATCCGATTACAGCTATGTAAGCAAACCAGATCATCATGATTGGTCCGAACGCTCTTCCCACCACACCACTTCCAAATTGTTGAAAAATAAACAGCAGTACCAGGATGATAACAACAATAGTAATAATAGTGCGTGTCGAAATAGTTGGGTCGAGTGTGCGAAGGCCTTCAATGGCTGAAGTCACCGAGATCGCAGGCGTAATAAATCCGTCCGATATAAGTGTAGCGCAACCGATGATGGCCGGAAAAATTACCCAGCCGGCTTTATACCGCCTTACTAACGCATACAAGGCAAAAATTCCACCTTCACCTTTGTTATCTGCGCTGAGTGCCAGGTACACATACTTAACAGAGGTGATCAGTGTTAGCGTCCAGAAAACACACGACAATCCTCCAAAGATCAAATCTTCGGTGATGGGGTGTTCATCGACAATAAAGCGGAAGGTATAAATGGGAGAGGTTCCAATGTCTCCATAGATGATACCAAGTGAGATCAGGATCCCGCCAGCCGTGAGAGGCGTCAGATGTTTGCCATGAGATTCAGCCATTCTATTGCACCCCGTCTTTTGGACGAGCAATAATTAGTCTATTGCTTTTATCGTACGAAAAGTAACTCCACAACCAGCTTATTAACACTAAAAACTTATTTCGGAAACCAATAAGCGACATCAGGTGCACAAACATCCACACAAACCAGGCGAAAAAGCCCTGAAACTTTACAGCTTTCAAATCTACGACAGCGCGGTTGCGCCCCACCGTTGCCATAGAACCTTTGTCATTGTATCGAAATGGCTTCATCTCAGCCTTTCGTAACATGCGTTTGATATTTTTAGCTACAAGCTCGCCTTGCTGTTGCGCAGGTGGCGCCATCATCGGATGTCCCTTCGGAAAGTTAGGGTCGCTACCCTCCATTAGTGCGACATCGCCCACTGCAAAAATGTTATCGTAGCCGACCACGCGATTGAATTGATCAACCTTCAGGCGAGAAGCGCGTCCGAGACTTTCAGCGCTTATGCCTGCGACCGGATTCCCTTTAACTCCGGCTGCCCAGATCAAGGTCCGCGTAATCAGCTTTGTGCCGGTATTGAATTGAACTTCATATCCATCATATGTTTTGACGGCCGTGTTCAGGTGAACATTCACGCCCATTTTCGTCAGATAGTCATACGCCTTTTTGCCAGCGATGTCCGACATTCCGTTGAGTAAACGAGGTGTAGCTTCAACCAGGTGAATATCCATCTCACTCACCTCGAGCTCCGGATAATCTTTCGGGAAAATATAATGTTTAAGCTCAGCGATCGCCCCGGCAAGTTCAACGCCTGTTGGGCCGCCACCCACAATCACAAAATCCATCAGGCTGTTCTTTAACTCATTATCATCCGTAAGTAACGCCTGCTCAAAATTGCGAATAATGATGTTTCTTAATTTGATCGCATCAATGATCGTCTTCATCGGATGTGAATACTGCTCCACATCCTTCATGCCGTAAAAGTTTGTTTCCGCTCCACTGGCGATCACCAGGTAATCATATTTAACACTTCCGATAGAAGTTTCAATACAGTTCGTTTCAGGCTTGATTGCATTTACCTCGCCCAGTCTGAAATAGAAATCGTCAGCTTTGGCGAAGTGCTTACGGAAAGGGAAGACGATTGAGCTTGTCTCAAGCGCAGACGTTGCTACCTGGTAGAGAAGGGGCTGAAAACAGTGGTGGTTGTATTTGTCAAAAAGCACAGTTTGCACTTCTGACCCAACGAGTTCTTTTGCAACTTCTAACCCTGCGAAACCTCCTCCGATGATAACCACTCGAGGTTTGCCCAGGTCAGCGATACGCGTTTGCGTGTTTGTTAGTTTGGGCATTGCGGTTTTTGAATAACCCTTTTTTTAAAATTGTGCCAAATTTAGAGGCCTTTCGGTAATCCCAAAAACAAAACAGCAGAATGTTCGGTTGGGCTTGGTGCACACGGGCTTACGACCTGGCGAAATTTTTAATTGCGTTACCGACTATTCTCAAATGAAATCACGCTATTTTTACCCAGCAAACCCCAAATTATACTCAATATGTTGAGAAAATTGATGTTTTGTCTTCCGCTGGCTGCATGTTTGTTCAGCTGTGACACACAGGAAAAAGAATCACTTAAGCGTCAGGTCGACTCGTTGAACACTGAACTTCAAAGGAGTCATGAAATGTCGCAAACGCTTGCCGAGGTAGGCACGCTCATGGACTCGATCGATGCCAGCCGACAGTTGCTTCGCGTTAACATGGTTGAAGGAACAACCTATGACAACTATGCCACCCGCATGAAGGATCTCAACAGTTACATCAAAACAACGCAAAACAAGATCGATGAGCTCGAGAAAAATCTAAGAAATTCAAAAGCCAATGCAAGCGCATTTGCTAAAACAATTCGTCAACTGAAAGCTGACCTGGAGAGTAAGACTCAGGAGATTTCATTGTTGCAGGAGCAGGTTGAAAAATACAGGAGTGAAAATCAGAATCTCGTAACTACCGTGGGCTTGCAGGAAGCAGAAATTGCAGATAAGCAGACACAAATTGAAGCAAAAACCCAGGAGCTTGCGCTGATTGAAGCGCGAGTTCAGGAATTGATGATTCAGTCAAAGGTATCTGAGGCTGACGCGTACTACACGAGAGCGGTTGCCGTAGAAGAAGCTGCGAATCGTACGCGCCTCGCACCCAGGAAGAAGAAAGAAACATTAAAAGAGGCTGTCGAGCTATACAAAAAGGCCCTTTCTCTTGGTAAGAATGAGGCGCAAGCCAAAATTGACGAGCTCGAGAAGCGACTATAATCCAATTAGCCAGATTTCGTTATTTTTGTGGGCTGTTCTAGGACAGCCTTTTCTTTTTATATGCTTATCGACATACTTCTCACGCTTTTCCTGGTTGCTCTGAATGGATTTTTTGTTGCCGCGGAATTTGCGATCGTAAAAGTAAGATCTTCTCAGATTGATCTTAAGGCAAAGGAAGGCCACCGGATGGCCAGCCTCTCTAAGCATATTATTGCCAACTTGGATTCATACCTCTCGGCTACACAGCTTGGAATCACGATCGCCTCGCTTGGTCTGGGTTGGATTGGTGAAGATGTGGTAGCGAAATTGGTATTGGATGCTGTCAGCGCGATGGGGGTGGAACTTAGCCCCGAAGCCTCTCACCGTATCGCTTTGCCGATAGCCTTCTCCGTAATTACCGTGTTGCACATCGTGTTTGGTGAGCTTGCACCCAAGAGCTACGCGATCCAGCGACCCGAGAGCACAACGTTATGGCTAGCGGCTCCTTTAAATGTCTTCTATTGGATTTTCAAACCCTTCATTTGGGTTCTAAACGGTTTCTCAAACTTTATACTCAAGTCGATCGGCATTACGCCATTGAAGGAAGCAGAAGTGCACTCACCGGAAGAATTGCGGATGATGGTCGAGCAAGGTAAAAAGAGTGGAGTAATCGAAGCCCGTAAGTACGAGATCATTCGCAATGCTTTCGATTTTGCCGAACGTTCAGCACGCCAGGCGATGGTTCCGCGAACGCATGTATTCGGTGTCAGCAAGTCCGCACCCGTAAGCCAAAGCATTGATAAGATATTGGAGAATGGCTACTCACGCGTCCCTGTTTACGAAGGAACAATCGACCACATTGTCGGGATCATCTTCACAAAAGACTTGCTTCAAAAGCTACATAACCGCAAAGATTTTCCCATCGAAGAAATCATCCGTCCTGCCCACTACATCGCTGCCAACAAAAAGCTGATTGATATCATGCGCGATTTTCAAAAGCAGCATATCCAGTTCGCGATTGTTGTCGATGAGTTCGGAGGAACAGAGGGCGTGATCACCATGGAAGATATTCTTGAAGAACTTGTCGGTGAAATCCAGGATGAATACGATTCCGAAACACCGTTGATTGAAAAGCTTGATGAAAAGAAATTCCGCGTTCAGGGACAGGCAACACTCGTTGCTCTCAACGAACGCCTTCCACGACCGCTGCCAGAAAACGAAATCTACGTTACCCTTGCTGGTATGTTGATTGACGTTGTAGGAAGGATCCCGAACGTAGGAGAAAGCATTCCTTACGAAGACTACGTGTTTACCGTAGTGAAGCGCATTAAGAATCAGATTATTCTTGTTGATGTAGTCGATCGCGCCAAACCAGTCGAAGCGGACTAGGGTGAGAAAGCATAAAGCTTAAAGCTTAAAGCTTGGGGTACGTTCACTCATTTCTCTCTTTTAATAGACTGACCCGGTGGGTAAAAACTTATTGAATGTTCCTAGTGTTCAGCGTCTGAAATGAGCAGCGATGAAATCGTTTCCGCGCAGTTCATCGCCTGAGGCGATTCAGTCTTCCGCGCCATCTATCTACCCCGGTGCCTATTCATCCATGTCTAACACAAGCTTTCCGCTTTCCGCTTTCAGCTTTTTCAAAACCATCGCTTATACTTGAAAAACCCGATCATCGATCCGGCAATGATAATCATCACCACCCAGATCATATGGTAGCCATATTGCATTCGGAGTTCGGGCATGTTATCAAAGTTCATCCCATACACACCTACAATAAATGTTAACGGAATGAAGATGGTGGAAATGATCGTGAGCAGTCGGATTACCTGATTTAGCTTCGTGTTTTGCGTATTGATATAAATATCGACAAGACTGGATGTCAAATCCCGATAGGTATCGAGCGAGTCGATGAGGTGAATCACGTGATCGTAGACATCTGAAAAGTATTTTACATTTTCTTCCTGAATGAAGCTGCTTTCATCTTTGACAAGCTTGCCAAGAGCATCCCGCAACGGGTAAAGGGCTTTGTGGAGGAAGATCAGTTCTTTTTTGAGTTGCTGAACTTTCTGGAAATTATCCTCGGTCGCATCCTGCCTGATTTCGCTTTCAGTCACTTCTATTTGCTCACCAATATTTTCGAGAACGCTGTAATAGTTTTCAACGATGATATCGATCAGTCGATACAGGAGATAGTCGGCACCTTTTTTTCGCACGCGGCCCTGGTCCGATCGAATCCGTTCACGAAATCCGTCAAACCAATCGCCTTCCTTTTCCTGGAAGCTAAGTAGGTAATCCTTCCCCAGCACAAAACTGATCTGCTCGTAGTCAATGGATGCACCTTCAATACGATAGAGCATCTTGAGCGTCACAAACAAATAATCGTCAAACTCTTCAACCTTAGGACGCTGGTCATTTAAAATGTCGTCTACTACGAGCGAGTGAAAGCAAAAATATCCCTGCAGCTTTTCAATGATGGGAGACACGTTCAGGCCATCCAGGTTAATCCAGTTTACCCGGTTGGGGTGCAGGTTTTTCAGGAGTTCATCAACATTAGTATAGGGAGCCCGGTCATGTTTTTCCCGGTTATAGCTGATCAATTCTAGAATAACCTGGTCGCTGGGAACAGCGTGAAGATGATGTTGATGCATGTTAAACAATGGGGTTGTACCGCCTCTTTCCTGATTTCGAATATAAGTCAAACAGTCGAATTTTCAGCGTTCGTTTAAATACTCCTAAATGCTTAGGGACATGAAAATCCTTCGTATTATTGCGTCAATGTCCTTGAAGTTAGACGACATAAAGAAGCCAATCGCGAAAGAAATGGAAGACTTCGAACAGAAGTTCAGGGCCTCCATGAAAACAAAAGTTCTTTTGCTCGATAAGATCATGGGCTATATCGTGAAGCGTAAAGGGAAGCAGATGCGGCCCATGTTTGTGTTTCTCAGCGCGGGTACGTGCGGCACGATCTCGGAGCCAACGTTCCGCGGGGCTTCCCTCATCGAATTACTTCATACCGCTACCCTTGTACATGATGACGTAGTGGACGAAGCCAACTACAGACGAGGCTTTTTCTCCGTCAATGCCTTGTGGAAAAACAAAGTGGCGGTGCTGGTAGGCGATTTCCTGCTTTCGCGAGGCATGATGCTGGCGCTGGAGAACAAGGATTTCAATCTCCTCGGCATTGTCAACGATGCCGTGCGTGAAATGAGCGAAGGGGAACTCTTGCAGATTGAGAAATCGCGAAGACTTGATATTACCGAAGAAGTCTATTACGAAATCATTCGCCAGAAAACCGCATCCCTGATTGCCGCGTGCTGTGGCGTTGGGGCAAGTTCATCCGGTGCCGATGACGCCACGGTTCAGAAGATGCGTTTGTTTGGTGAAAAGATTGGTATGGCATTTCAGCTCAAGGATGACCTCTTCGATTATGGTGAACTTGAAATCGGCAAACCAGTCGGTATCGACATCAAAGAAAAAAAGATGACGCTTCCGCTGATCTACGCGCTGTCGAAATCCGGGTGGCTCGAAAAACGAAAGATCATCAGCATAATAAAGAACGAAAGTGATCAACCCAAGCGGGTCAAGGAAGTCATCGCTTACGTAAAACGCTCAGGCGGCATTGAATATGCGATTGGAAAAATGCACGCCTATCACAAGGAAGCGTTAGCCATTATGGAAGATTTTCCCGACTCGGACTATAAGCGTTCGTTGCTTCAGCTCGTACAATTCACGATTGACCGGTCGAATTAATGGCTGCAAGCTGCACGCTACAAGCCGGTTCTCTGCTTACAAATCGTTTCTTGCCGCTCATTGAGTCCCGGGCTGCAATCGGACTTGAAGCTTGCGGCCTGTAGCTTGAAGCCCAAGCGCAAAAGCTAACCCTTGACACGTCTTCAAAAAAAGAACCGCCCTGGTTACGCAGGACGGTTCAACCTAAACCTAAATCTATGAGTAATCAATTAATGGAGTTCAACCCGTGATCTTCCAGCTTCCAGCACCGCATAATCTTTGAGCGACTGGTATGAATTCGGATCAAGTGCCTGAAGTGCATTGCCTGCATTTTCTGGTGTATACTGTCCAGCAGTCTCCCACCACTTCTTAGCGTGGTCACGTGCTGATTTTTTATCAATGTTGTCGAACAGGTTAATGCATGAATCTGAAATCATCCATGGCTTTTCAACGCTGCTGTATTTTTCAAAGATCAGGCTTCTCATGCGTGTGCCGCTTTCCTGATTCTTGAAGTGTGATACAGAGTATGACAACGTCTCCGGCTCGGTCATGATCATATCCCAGTATTTCCGGGAGGCAACAACCTGCGCAGTCGTTAACAAGTAGCCAAACCCATTTTCAATCTGCTCCTTTGTGATAGGGCAACGGGCTTTTATTTCCGGTTTCTTCTTTCCAAGTAGTTTATCTAAAAAAGCCATAGTCGTTACAAATTAAGGTTTCGGTTTCTTCAGTATT
>DASWTM010000063.1:0-21702 GCA_036402115.1 Chryseosolibacter sp. | reverse complement strand
CAAACAGGTGGATAGGTTTTTCATGTCTTTTTTTTCATAAAGGTGGCAAAGCCGATCCCCCGCTCCATCCTCTAAAAAGTGGATTTTGTGAGGATTGGAGAAAATCCCCGAAAAAGTGGATTCAACCGTCACCACTATCCAAGCGCAATAATTTCGTATCAGGAATACTCTTCATCAGGGCGACATCGGCAACCGGACACAATTTTTATTTATTTAGCCATTTTGCTAAATTTGAACTTTGATCAATGGCCAAAAAAAGTTTAGCACAAAACGAGCTTGAAGACTTTAACAAAGTTTTTAAAGCGTTGGCGCACCCGACACGCAGGCACATCCTTGTCGTTTTGCGTTCGAAGGGCGACCAAATGGCTGCAGGGGAAATTGTCAGCGCATTTTCGTATCGATGGCCAACCATCACGCGTCATATGCAACTCCTTCAAAAAAGCGGATTGGTGTCAGTCACGCGAAGTGGAACGCAACAGCTCTACACCCTGGATAAAACCAGGTTGAAGACCGTTGTCGGTAATTGGATAAAATGGTTTTAGATATGTTACAAAAGAAATTTATGGAACGGGTATATCGCAAGGCGAAGAAGCCTTCCGATTTACTCTGGCATTCCGAGGATCCCTCACCCTTTCTCATTGAGGCCATTGCGAAGCGCTCCAAAGCCGGACGCGCATTGGATCTCGGCTGTGGTGCAGGCGTGTTCTCGGTGTACATGGCTAAAGCCGGATATGAGGTCACCGGTATTGACTTCATTCCCGAAGCGCTCGAGATGGCCAAAACGTATGCATCAGAGCAAGGCGTCTCTGTGCGTTGGTTGATGCAGGATCTGCTGACGTGGGAACCTGCCGAAAAGTTTGATATCATTCTCGATTCAGGATGCCTTCACACCATTTCCGACAAGTCTGCTTTCAAAGATCGGGTCACACGTTGGTTATCCCCGGACGGAGATTTTATCTTAGGACATTTCGGTCGAAGAAATTTTTTCGACTGGCGTCCGATGGGGCCAATCAGGCGCTCGAAAGAGGAGTTGACACAACTCTTTTCTCCTGAAATGAAATTGGTAAAGTACGAGAACTTCATCCAGAAAAATGTACCGCTTCCCATAGGACCATCGGTTCAGTTGCAAAGTTTTTGGTTTAAAAAAATATAATTATGAAAACGACTGGTCGTCTCGCGATTGCCTTGTATAAACCTCGCGCGGGAAAGGCAGAAGACCTTCGCACGATTTTGAAAGACCACATTTCCACGCTTCGCCAGTACGAACTCATCACCGATGCAGGCTCGTTCACCGCGCTATGCGAAGATGGCACCGTCATGGAAATTTTCGAGTGGACACACGAAGAAGCGAAAAACCACGCCCATGAACATCCCGCCATCCGAACCATCTGGGGCCGAATGGAAGGCGTATGTGATTTCCCTCCCCTTAAAGACCTAAACGAGGCAAAGCATCCGTTCGCAAATTTCCAGGTCATCGCGAAAGAGTGAGTTGTTAGCTGATTCATCAAAGAGGTGGGCGTGCCCCTCTCCTTTCACACATGCTTGCGCATCGGGGCCGCGCCTTCGCTACTCGCCACCCAGCACACGCAGCATCTGCGCGGGACGTCATTCCGAGCGTGCAGAGTCATCTATGAAATGTATCATTATTTGCGAGAACCATTGCGGGCTCAGACATGCGCTCAGTCGCTCACGCGGGTGCGGACCTATGTTACAGATACGGGTTATCAGGCATAAGTGTAGGCACCAGCGAAAAATAGTCACGAGGCTAAGAATTCTGTAGACTTTCAATATCTCTTTAATATATCAAATCGATATTCTCGATGATATTCGAGGTAGCGGGTGACGTTTTCCGGAACGGACCTTAGTCGCAAGTTTCCATTAACTCCAATGCGACTTAAGTCATCTGCTTTCAGCATATCAGAAATCAGGATACGGCCATCGTTTTCAAATCCGATGAATCCCTTGTCAAAAAGTCGATCGAGAGTTGGTATTAATAGTAACGAGTTGAACGGATCAAGCCTTTCGAAGTTAGCAGATAGCTTCCAGGGCTTTATGTGAGATGCTATAAGTAGATCCGTCCTGGAAAATCCAGTTACGGAACAGCGCTCCCATAGCCGAATTGAATCTTTTCTATAAACGCCCTGACCAATCCTACTTTTTATTATTGCCTGTTTCTCTGTTTCAGTCAACCCGTAGGAACTCCTTACATCTTCCACGATACTCAATTCTGAAATTCTTTGATCGATGAGTTGAAACCTAAACTTAGAAGGGCGATCAGAAAACAACTTGAATCCCAATAATTTGACTTCCCCTTGGTAAATGAATGGCGAGTGATGTCTCAATCGAAAGAAAACAACAATTTTATCACGATTGGAAATTATCCTAAGGTCGTTACCGTGTTTCTCTTCTCCCTCCCAGAACAATACGTCTAGCTCAATATGGTCTTCATATTGTGTTAAATGCTCTTGTTTTTCCTTGGTAACAAATAGAACTATTACAGATTGATTTTTCGGTGTAATAACGCCCCGCTCTATCGCCTTATGAGATCTATAGCCCCACATCTTAGCAAGAATGGGTCTATCATACACTTCGCCAACTTTAAGTTGAGAAACGTCTATCAAGTCTTTGGTGTTTGGTGGACACTACAGCAAACTAAATTAGAAAAGTTATTGCAAAAATAAAATTGCTTTATGCTCATGAGGCCCGCGCGCTTTGTTTGAAGAGAATCAAGGAATTAACTTTGACGAATGAATCCAAATAGGAAACAAAAGAAAAATAAAAGAAACAAGAATCCGTTACTGAAGGCAGCGCAAGAAAAAGTTGCTTTGTTGAGAAAGAATATTGGCGCAATCTCAAGCAAAATCATTCAGCAAGAAAACATTCAAACTAAACTTGCCAGCCTAACCACGTCATTGAATCAATATGAAGAATCTTGGCGATTACCCCCTCATGACTTTAGAGTAATTCGCCTGAAACGACAGATAGAGAGCCTCAAAATAGAACTTCACAAGGCACCGATTGAACGATTGCGAATCCAACTAAAATCTGCCACTGAGGATTTGACCGCAACGCAAAATGAAGTCTCTAGAGAAACACGAATGATAGCAGCTGAAAGACTTATAGATCAGAAAAAAGACCTTCTACGTAAAGAAACGCAATTCGATATTCCAAAAAGCTCCGGCCGAATTCAAGATATCCCTAAAACCATTCGGCCAAGTTGGGAAAACGTTACCTTCATGGACGGTTTCATTAGGATCTATCACAAACGTGAGTTGTACGAAGCGCCAGTCTCATCATCGAGAAGTTTTCTTAATAAAATTAAATCATATTACAGTTTCAAAAAGGTGCCATTGCTTGAAATAGAAGTTTCGAACGGGACAGTTTTACTTGTGAACGAAGAGTTGCTCCTATTCAATATTAGATTTCTATCCTTAATAGGACTTGACTTCGACAACGTTAATCACAGAACGCCAACGATCAACGAGTGGACAAAATATACCAAAGCGTTTTATAAACGTGAGTTGCCATATTTGTTTCACACCGAGTCGCTTCGAAGACTATGCCAGTTTTGTGCTGAGGATCTTCCTATAATTCCCGTAAGTGAGCTTGTCATTACTTCTAAAGGACAGCGCCAAATTCATCACTCGTTTTTATTTCCGTTGGTTCACGAAAAAGAGTTGTTTGTCATTTGGGAAAGTGAGGAAGAAACAAAGGCATCGTATGTCTTCGCTACAAAAGAGCCGTATATCGAATCAGCTCAATTATTGTACGAATTCATTGCGGGCCAGACTGTAAATAAAAGGGATTCGCTAATCCACTCCAAAAATTTGCGATTGAGGCTGGGAATGCAGTGCCGCCTGTTTCATAACTCCGCTGATAATTGGACGGCCGCAGTTCGCAAGTTTTGTTAGCGAGGCCAGAGAAGATTAAGTTTTTGATGGATGAGCAGAACGGTTTACTAGGCCCGCTGTAGACATGCACCCTCCCCAATCCCGAGCGCCTTTATCCCGACCGAGTGGCAAGTGCGCGTCACAAAATAAGCGCATTGAGCAATAAGTGGCAGTGTATTTAGAGTCCTCAATATTTGGAGGCGTGTTGGTGAGGAAAGTAACACGAGCCGAAAAGACATGGATCAGTTGCAAAATCGTGAACGTGACAATCCTTCTATAAAGCTTATGTGGACCTGCGATTGAGGTAAATGAGTTTAAAACTCCAAACGAAAAATTTTATAGCAGCACTCGCTTTAATCCAACGTTAACGAAGGATGTTTTTAAGCACATAGGACAGGTCAAAGACTATAAAAATTATCTTGAAGATCCTGCAAATCAAGAACACGTTCAAAAAGTCTTGGGGCTTAAGCCAATTAAGGTGAGTTATAATCTGATCATGGATGCAGATCTGACTTTGGAAGCAAGACATCAATTTTCATGAAAAGGGCAAGGCACTTCAGCCTTGAAGAATTACGAGTTATGACTTTCGATGATTTTATTGACGATGGTCAAAGATATCACAATGAGCTGCTCGAGCTAACCGTATAAATGTGGTTAGTTCGGGATCAACAGCGGAAAGAAGAACCCTTTTTTCGCCCATGTTGATGACGAAGAGCAACACGGGCGGATCGGCCCTATGCGAGGGTTAAGTGCTGTTACTCCCTATCAAGGCGCGATAAAATGCGGCTCACATTTTGAAACGGCCTGCCAAAAAACCGCTTTTTTTGCCAATTTCCCCATTTTTTATCAAGATTTTGATATATTTATCACCAACTTCAGGATGCCAACAAATGGCAAGCCCACCGGGAGATTAACTGTTACTATGCCAGACGAAAAAAGCGCTCCTAAGCCGTTTCTTAGGTGGGCAGGCGGAAAGCAATGGCTTATTCGCGATATCGTAAATTATTTGCCTAAGAAATTTAACGCATACCATGAGCCTTTTTTAGGTGGAGGTTCTGTTTTTATCCATCTGAAGGCGCAAGGATTGATTACCGGAGAAAGCATCCTATCCGACTTAAATCGTGATCTGATTAATTCTTACGTCATTGTTCGGGACGATGTACAAACCTTGATTAAAAGATTAAGAGGGTTCAAAAATGAAGAAGCGTTTTATTATGATATCAGGAGCAAAAAGCCACATAGTGATGTGGGCCGTGCAGCTCAGTTTATTTTTCTGAATAGGACCTCCTATAACGGGATTTATCGCGTGAATTTGCAAGGTGAGTATAACGTTCCATTTGGTCGTAAAAACTATCTTCAACTTTTCGATTTTGATAACCTGATTAGTCTATCAGCGTTGTTCAATGACTCATACTTTCACCAACAGGATTTTTATAGTAGTCTTGATTTTATCTCTAAAGGAGATCTTGTATTTCTTGATCCGCCCTATACGGTTGCCCATGAACATAATGGCTTTGTAAAATACAATCAGAAGATTTTTCAGTGGGCCGATCAGGAAAGACTGCGAGATTACATAGAGACCATAAAGGATAGGAAAGCGCATTTTATTTTAACTAATGCTGCCCACCAAAGCATTGAAAAGTTGTACCGTGGAGTAGGTAAAAAGTTCGTGTTAACGAGAAACAGTGTAATAGGTGGTAAATTTGCGAAGAGAGATAGATACCGTGAATTTCTTTTTGTATCGTAACTATAATCAGGACCGCTAAGATGTTTATGGGTTTTTTTCGTCAGATTTTGCTGAAGATCGGACATGCCTGGAAATGGTGCAGGCGACAAGTTCATGTATTTCTTGAAGGTCGTTTCTGGTCTAGTACAGAGAAAATGTTTTTGATTTTGGTGTTTATGTTTATTCCGTTGCTTCTGAATCTCTTAGTGGCGTACGTCACTCCAAACGAGACGGATGTCATTAGCTCCAAAATTGTTCCCGGTGAAATGCTGGCATACTGTCTCAGTTTAATTGCACCTCTTTTTTTTCTGCTTTTAAAAACCCATGGCTTAGCTTTCAAGATTCCTGCGATAAAGACTGTGTTTGTCACTGCTTTCTTGCTTTACTTCTCTGCATTGACCCTTACTCTAATTGCTAAAAATAAATTAATTGAGGGAATAGATCTCAATGGCGGCCATAAGGATTTGTATCTCATTGTGTCATTGGTAGCGTTAGCGATAGCAATTTTGCTAAGGTTTTTTACGGAGTATCACGATAGCCGGCTTTTTGACTATAAGGCTTCTCAGGATCGACAACAACGTGCGGCTGATGATACGTTTAGAAGAAGTATCGCCAATTAATTGACCATGGAAATTATACTGCCCGTAATTCAAGTCACGCAACCGATCGGTACATTCTATACTGCTTCGATCAGTGCAAAAGAGTTGGTGAAGATCTCCTATGCTGATGTGCGCAGGATTGGTGAGCGGGATGTTGAGAAATACCTTGGTATCCAGCGGCCACTTGACATGCGTAGAGTGAATGAGATAAAGCGATATTTACGCTCGCCTGATGCTGCATTTCCAACAGGGGTCATTCTGTCGGTTGATCAGAAATGTACAGAGTTCGACAGTTCAGGCAAACTTATTCTTCGCCCGTTTAATAGCGACTTTGAGGAAGATGACGCAATACCTATCAGCAAGATTGCTCAAATCTTAGATGGCCAGCATCGGATCGGTGCCTTTGTAACTGAGGGCGGTATGTTTGATGAAAATTTATGGAAGGTTACTGGCGACTTTCAAATCAATGTCAGCATTTTTATAGGGATTGATCCAGATGAACAAGCAAATATTTTTGCAACAGTCAATCTTGCACAAACGAAGGTTAGCCGGAGTCTTGCCTATGATCTCGAAGGTCTTTCTAAAACACGAAGCCCGTTTCGCACTTGCCACCAGATTGCAGTCACTTTGGATGGGGCAGATCCGCGAAGTCCTCTTTATCATCGCATCAAACGGTTGGGCGTTAAAACAAAAGGCCGTGAAATTTCAGAGCCATTAACTCAAGCTGCGTTTGTCGAGTCGCTAGTTCGACTTATTTCAGCAGATCCATTGGGTGATCGATTGCTATACCTGAAGGGTAAAGTCCCACGTATGGCTACAATTGAACAACTCCGAAAACTACCTTTTCGCAATCTATTTTTGGAAGAAAGGGATAATGATATCGCGGTCATTCTATATAATTACTTCACTGCTATCCGTGAGAGTTGGCCTCAAGCTTGGGCCGGCATCAATGTCGAAGGAAATATTCTACCTCGATCAAACGCTTTCAAAGCTTTTATGCGTTATCTGAAAGAATCGTATGTCGACCTCGTGGGTGAGGAGAACATTGGGGAAATACCAGACATAGCTTCGTTTAAAAACCTTTTCAAGCGTGTAAAAGTATCTGATCCCGATTTTACTTCAGGCAATTTCAAGCCCGGCAGTGGAGGCGAGTCGGCATTTTTTAAGCTGTTGACTGGAAAAACAACGATAAAAGAGTTGAAGAATTAATGAGATCTGGCCCTGTTGGGATAAAGAGTCATTAGCAAAGTAAAAAACCTATTATTTTTAAGCTATACAGATTATCAGCGGCTTCTTTGTGGTGTAAGGATCGTCAAACGATTGAGAAGCTGGACAATGGAAAGGTGAATCCTACTGCGTATAGCCTTTATGAAATGGCAAAAGCACTTGGCGTGTCACTTTCTGAGCTTATAGCCGTTTAGTCATCAATTTTGAGACTCCAAGAGAATTTTAGAAAGTTCGTTAAATGCTTCGGTTAGTTCTACCAGCATTCTCTGTCTGATTCCTTCATCTCGATAATCAAAAACATGAGTCTTGGACTTGGTGACCTTGATAGAGTTTTCTGAGTTGCCAATAGTTACGTCAGAACCCTTAGGAATGTAACCTCCGAAAACCACATATCTCTGCCCGTGCCATTCAGTTTGGTTTACCTGAACGTAAAGTGCAATTTGAATTCTCGGAGCAACGTCTATGTCAAGGTTAAATCGCACTCTCAAGCCTTTTGGTTCGTCAGGAAACTTTTCAAAATCTAGTTGAATTGGATCGAAGTCAGGAGAATAGTATGAAACCGCCTCAACACCAAACTCATTTCCAATCTGTCTGGCGCTGGATTTATATATTTCTGCCAAATCACGCCAGGGTTTAACCATAGTACTTAGTTCAGAGCCTATGTACTGCATTGTTTCACTATGGCGAATGCGGATATCTTCAACTCGCTTTCTAAATATTCCAGCTGACAACGTGTTTTCAGCATTTTTGATTTTATCGGCCAAGCCATCGTAGGTACCTGGTTCCGGATCTTTTTTCCAATTTTCTAATGCCATGACAAATTCGGTAACATTTATTCTGAATCTCGGATCCACAGAGACCGCACTTCTTATTATATCATTAAGTATTGAAGGCCTTTTAATTTTTCTCCCACAATCGGTTACAGATTTTTGGCTGAGTTCGAAATCCGTAATACCATGTGGTTCATATCCAAAAATCATAGCCCACAAAATTCTTCCAAGCGAATACACGTCACTTGGCCTGTGATCCGAAGAATCAAGACGTCCACGTAAAAACTCGGGTGCTCGATAGGAAATGGAGCCGATCATCTCGTGATCTTCAGTCAGCCTCTCCTCTTCATCGGGCGATTCACGCAATTCAAGGCTCAGGCCAAAGTCTGACACATCCATCATGAGATCATCATTATGCAGAATATTTTCCGGCTTAAGATCTCTATGAGCCAATCTTTTCAAGTGGAGCTGCTCAATAATGCGAGCAATCTCAATTCCATACGTCACAGACATTTCACCGTTGTCGCTTGCAATGTTCGGTAAAAGATCGGATAAGTTTCCTTTATACCAAGGCATGGTAAAATACCCCAGCTCCTCCATATTGTTAATTTTGACACCAGTTAAAAGTTTTTCCGGAAGGGTTGGGTTTGGTGTGATGATTGGAATGCCTTTTATACCTTTCAAGGCTTCCATGACACGCACCTCCCGAACGAATCGGAGATACCTGGTCGGTGTATCAAATCGTCTAAAAACTTTTATGGCAATTTGATCACCGCTTGCCGCAGTCGCACGATATACCCAACTATTGCCGCCTTTGGCGTGAAAACTCACATCTGGCCATTTCGATTGCAATATTCTTAAGACATCCGAGTGCTCTAGGTTTTTATTTTTATTCATTGTTGCCGGGTTACGTGCGAAGTAACAAATTTGCCGCCCAATTATTCAGGCAAATCAACATCTTCACGCTCACGGAGACTTGACGAGGGTCCTTCGCTACGGACTTCGTCCTTGCTCAGGAACAAGTGCTTTCTATTTGTGTTGGCAAGTTAACTTTTTGTCTGACTGCGTGAGCGATCGCAACGGAAAGCCCACAGCTGCGCAGGTTCCTCGCAGTTAAAGCGTACTACTATTAAAGTTTGTAGGCTCGGAATGACTCCAGCGCGGGGCGAGGACTTGTAGTGTAGAGCGCGACCCGTGCGAGGCTTTGTGAAATGGCAAGGGGCACGCCCAAAAAAGGCATTAGGAATTGGGCATTAGGCATTAGTTAGATTCCGATATCATTTCGCTTGCGCCTCTTTCATCCCCTGCTCCGAGGTCTCCTCAATTTCCGTTGGCCGTGACCTCCACCACAACGCGAGTGTGGATCCAGTGATGTTCATGATCGGTGCGAAGATCGCGGGGGCCAGGCCTACGGTGGAGAGCTTTCCCATGGCGAGGGCGAGGCCTGAAGCCATGCCTCCATTCTGCAAGCCGACTTCGAGGGCGATGGTTCGGCAGTCGGTTTCTTTCATTCGTAAGAGGCGGCCTGACCAATAACCAAGAAAATAACCGGTGAGGTTGTGAATGAGCATCGCTACGATCAGCAACGGACCCACTACCAGCAATGAATCGCGCCCCGCAGCGGTGATCACTACGATGATGAGTGTGATTGCTGCCATTGAAAAGAACGGCATGATGTCATCGAGCCACTTGAACTTTCCATGGAGGAAATAGTTAAAGGCCAGACCCGCGCCTATCGGGAGGATGATGATCTTCATGATGTCCATCACCATTGACCAAAAGTCGATGGTGATATATTGGCCGGCCAGGAGCTGCATGAGCATGGGCGTAACGAGCGGAGCGATGAGTGTGGAGATTGCCGTGAGCGTAACAGAAAGTGCCAGGTTTGCACGTGCCAGATACGACATGACATTCGAGGCTAATCCGTTGGGACAACTGCCAATGAGAATGATGCCCGCGGCAACTTCGGGAGGAAACGTAAATATTTTCGTGATGGCAAATCCCACGAGGGGCATGATGGTGTAATGACAGACAACTCCGGCCACTACACCTTTTGGCATCTGAAGAACGCGCCCGAAATCTTTAATGCTGAGGCCCGTGCCCATGCCGAACATGATGATCTGCATGAGCGGCACAATCAACTTCGAGAGTTTGAAGTCGCCTACATAGGAAAAATGTTGCGGGTAGTACATCGCCACGGTCACGGCAGCGAAGATCATCACCGTGAACGAATAGCCGTTCAGGAGTTCATACGACCTCAACGCGAGCGCAATAAAAACAAAGCATCCCATGAGAAGCCATCCAGCATACTCGTTGATTGTGGTGGTGATGAATCCGACAAGCATTAAGCCGGCCAGAAGGAAGAGGATCTTAGCAGTTGTAGTTTTACCCATGCAGGATTACGTGTGATGGTTCAATAAATGGAATTTAAAATTTAAAATTTAAGATTTAAAATTTTACATGTTATGCAGAGCATTCATCTTTCTTTAACTACAAGTGTTACCGAAATCAAGCCTAAGATTGGCGTTAACGCTTCACCCAAATTTCAATCCCGATAGCTATCGGGATAAAATTTCAAATTTAAAATCAGTTATACTGTGTTTCTTCATCAGGAGTGAGTCTCTCACTTTCAATGTGACGCAATAGTTGTGCTTGACAATGTTCGGTTAATACTGACGATTGAAAATGAAACAGTTAGGGTGTGCTCCTCATTAAGTGTGATTTGTTTCATTTTCAATGTCAGCATTGAACGGTCACAAAGCATTTGAAACAAATGCTTTGTGACCGTTCAACTCCATAGCCTATCCCACGAACGATCCTTATCCCACTCCGTTGTTGCTGTGAAGTATTGGTTGTGTTCCGGATCGAGGTGTTTTTTCACAACGTCATCGTTTAGTTCGATGCCAAGTCCGGGTGTTTCTGGAACGATGGCGAAACCTTTTTCGATCATCGGGCCTTTCATTTTCACCAGGCTAGTCCAGTAGTCCACATCGACTGAATGATGCTCGAGTGCCATAAAGTTTTGCGTTGCTGCAGCGCAATGAACGTTCGCCATAAACGAGACTGGTGTTCCGGCAAAGTGCATGGCCATCGCTACACCTTTTTCTTCCGCGTAGTCGCCAATCTTTTTGGTTTCCAGAAGACCACCTGATGTGGCGAGATCAGGATGAACAATATCCACTGCGTGTGCATCGATCAGTTTGATAAATTCTTCTTTCAGGTAAATGTCTTCACCGGTTGTTGTTGGTGTTTCAATGGCATCGGAAATCATTTTCCACTGGTCTGTAAATTTCCATGGGATCATATCTTCAAGCCATGCGAGACGATATTTTTCAACTGCCTTGCCCAGGCGGATCGCATTGTTGTGATCGAAATGGCCGTAGTGATCGGAAGCCAGCGGAATTTCGTAACCCATTTTTTCACGCACCAGTGCAACACGATTGGCGAGAATGTCAAGGCCTTTATCGGTGAGCTGAATTTGAGTCATATGGTGTTCTGTGGCGCCATAGGTCATCGGATCGTTCGTCCATTGTCTTCCGATGTCCCAGAAATTACTGTTTGAAGCGGTGCCTGGAACGCCTTTCAACAATTCAATTCCAAAATCCATCTTCATGAACGTGAATCCCTGTTCCTTCAAACGTTTCTCAATTCTTGCCACGAACTGCGCCTCATCGTTTCCTTGTGGCGTATCGGCATACAATCTTACTTTATCGCGATACTTTCCTCCGAGCAGCTGGTAGGCCGGCACGTTGTAAGCTTTTCCGGCAAGATCCCAGAGCGCCATCTCCACCGCGCAAACTCCCCCACCCTGACGACCATGAAAACCAAATTGCTTGATGCGTTTGAAGATCTGCTCCACACTACACGGGTTCATTCCTAAAATGCGGCTCTTCAAAAACAACGCATAGCGCCACGATGCACCATCGCGCACTTCGCCAAGACCATAGATTCCCTGGTTGGTATCAATGCGAATCACTGGGCAACGTCCACCGCCATTCATCACAACAGCATAACGCATATCGGTGATCTTCAGATCGGAGGGCGATGAATTGCGGTTGACTTTAGAAGTGGATTGCGCGAGCGTGTCTTCAATGGAGCTGAACATAAAACCTCCGAGCATCATGCCACCGAAAGCTGATTTTTTCAAAAAGCTCCTGCGGTCATTTTCCTTTTCTGGGGAAGTGGAGGTGGATGGTGAAGTTTTGTTTTCTTCCGGTTCCTTTAGTCCAAATTGTGCCAGAAGTTTTTGGGATGGATTTTCCATAAACAATAAGGTAGGTTGGTTAAATGATTAGGTCTGCTTACCAGTTTCTCTTTTTCATATACTCGTCTAATTCCTGTCGACTCATAGGAAGTTTGTTGGGATTCTGGTCGAGCCAGCTTAGGAAATCTTTTTTGATTTCATCGGACCATTGCTGATCGATCTGGCCCGGTGTAAACTTTCCTTCACGCAGGCGCTGATGTCCAAACTGATCGCGGAGCGCGATAAATTCTGCATTGAGCAAAAGGTCTTCAACAAGGTGTGGTGGAATAAAGACAACGCCATTTTTTTTCGCGAGCACAATATCCCCTGGTAATACGGTTGCCCTGCCAATGCGGATGGGAACGTTGATTCCGCCCAACATCATCTCCTGGATATACGAAGGATCAATTCCCTTCACCCATGCATTGAAGCCATCAATTTTTTCCAATCCTTCTGCATCGCGCACCGAGCCATAAAACACGACTCCGTTTTTTGATTTCGCATAAATGGAATTGCCGAGGTTATCTCCGATCAATGTGCCGTCAACGATCTTGCCGTAGCCGTCAGCTACGTAGATGTCGCCAGGCTTCAGCATGTCAATGGGCCACGAGTTGAAACCACCGATGCGACCCTCAGCCTTTCCTTTGTCTTTTATCACCTTATCAAAGTCTGGACGTTTCGGCAAATATTGAACAGTGACCGCGCGACCCACCACGACTACATCAGGTTTGAGTACAGTCCAGTCGCCTTCGAACTGGTTATTGTATCCGCTGTTGCGTAAGATGCCCCAGCCTTCTTCAAGCGAAACATTTTTTAAACGCTGCAGAATTTTATCCGGGACGTTCGGCCTTCCATCGGGCAAACGCTCTCCTTTCCATTCCGGTGTGATCGCGATGATCTGTTCTTTTGTAAGGGTTACTTGTTGCGCAAAAGAAGCGCACAACATCAGGGCAAAGCAGAGAGTTAGAGAGATTTTCCGCATAGGGTTGTTTAGGTAAGATGAAATGAAAACGGAAGCTGCTAACGGTTTGACTAGGGGCCGAATCAATGCCCCAGTTTTAACAATCAGCATTCTGACGAATCTATCATCGATTCTGTCAGGATACTTCTAATAACCACCAACGGTGATTTTTGCACACGATTGCGAGTGGGAGTTCGGGGGTTGCCGGGATGGCCGAGGAGCCGGGAGGCCGGGAACGGTTGAAGCGGTATGCCGACAGGCAACCTTGCAGCTTGCGGCCTCACATTCACACCAACGGATTGATTTCCCCGGCACCTGGCTCCGGCCCCCCGGCCCCTCCTGGCTCCAGCTCCGGCCTCCAAGTTTTCCACATCTTTTTTGTAGAGCAGCTTTACGTCCATCGCACCGTTCACCGTTGAATGGCTTCTTATAACTATGGAATTCGTTTTATAGCGATGAATGGAAAAGCTCATTTATGAAAACACTATTCAAATTGCTATGCGCGTCTATCCTGCTGGCTGCGGCCGGATGCTCGGACGAAAATGTCGAACCGCTGCCGCTTACGGAGGACGTGAAGACTTCTGCCACTGGTTACTGGGATCAATTTCTCTCCATCGACATCACAACTAACTTCGAGGACTATGTTACCTTCCACCTGAACGGTACAGGTGGCGAGATCACAGTCGACTGGGGCGATGGAGCATCTGAGACTGCCTATGTGGGCCCTTATGACGTAACGTTCACGCACGATTACAATACGGATGAAGAAACGCTGCAGGATTTTGCGATCCGTGTCTCGGGCGACATCAAGACCATTAGGGAGTTTAATTTCTACTACGCCAGTCTGTACGTCAACGAAGTGTACTTCGGAGGCCTCACAAATCTGAAGACGTTGAGCATGGGCGTGCTAGGGTACGGTCCGCGAGAGATCAACCTCTCGAACAACAAGCTTATCGAAAGCGTAGTATTGCCTGGTATACAACACCTGGAGAATCTCATTCTGCCAGTTTCAAATAAGATCCGCACGCTCGACATCTCAGGTTATAACGAACTTTCGACTGCGGTTGTCGATCGCGTTATTGCACGCGTGTACGACTCCGTTGTACGCTCACCCCGCACTGGCCATGTGAACCTCCCGGCATCCTGGTCGCAGGACGATGATGATCGGTCAATGGTTGGACCGCCATCTCCTTACTCCGTCAACAAGCTTCGCAAGCTGAAGAGAAAGTACGGATGGACGATTTTTCCTGAAGTGAAATGAAAGACAGTTAGCTCTAGCATGTGGCGGATGGACTTCAACGTACGGAGGCGTGTTGGCTAAGAACACAAACCCGGGCGGCAAGCCTACTAGCTCGCTGGCATCTCAGCCCATGCTATTCACAATTCCTTAAGGTATATCCGATGCCGACACATACATCCCCCGTTGGATAAGTCTTCGGGCCACCCAAATAGTTGCCGGTGAGGCTGAAAAGGAAACTTTTTTTCTGAACCATTAAACCGCCTTCGAACTCATAACCTGACTTTGTCCATCGTTCCCAGCGATAATTCCACCACTGCCCATATCCCCCACCGAATTGCGCTATTAATTTAAAATCTCCCTGGATGATAAGAGGCTTGTTGATCCCAACGGTAGCTGAGAACAATGGTGTTGCGTTGATGGTAAGATCACTGTCAGAATTGAAGACTTTGCCGATCCCGTGCCTGAAACCAACATACAAACCCGGATCGGAGATGAATCCTATTTTCAATCCTACTGGTGTGTTCAGCACACCCGAGTTAGTAGCGATGAAAAATTCTTTCTTGAGATTCTTTGGATTGAACACACTGTAGTTTGTGCTCTCATTTTGACAAAAGGCCGAGATCGTCAGCAGTGACAAAACTATTGATAAGAGGTTTTTCATTTTTAGAGTTTTAGGTTAAAAAACAACGTTAATCTTATTTGTCAATTGTGAATGTCACACGAAAAAAGTTGTCAACAAAATTATTAAAAAACAGATAATCGCTTAGAATGAATCTGCTGGCGCAAGACTTTCGCTTATGTGCGCATTGCGCGAAACATGCCCCCCACGCGAAAAGCAATTCAAGTCTGTCGAAGAGTCCGGATCCGATTCGGAGGGGACTTGAAACATGATAGACACAAGTCTCGCGCACGCTAGCCCTAGAGTTGAGGGCTTGCGTAAGTCGCAGGGGGACTCGAAACAAGATGATATTGGCCTAACGAAATGATTTTTATACCTCAATGAAATGAGAGCAGTCGGAAGAAATCATCCGATTACAATTTCGTATCTTTAAGTACTAACCTGACCTAAATGCTAAAAACCATTATTAACCATCTCAAGTCAGAATGGTACAAGTATATTATTGAAATCATCGTTGTAATTCTGGGAATTTTGGTTGCCTATAATCTCGAACAATGGAGTGATGCACGTAACAACAAGACGAGGGAAATTGAAATATTAAGAGAATTTAAAGTAGCGCTCGCTGCCGATTTAGCGGAAATACAGAACAATATCCATGAGCATGAGACTAGTATTCTTTCCAGTAGAATCCTGCTGAAGGTTATAAATGATCATCTGCCTTATCATGATTCATTAGATGCCTGTTTTGCCTACACGCATGCATTCACGGCCTTCTCCGGAAGGGTCGGTCCCATTGAGCAGTTGAAGAACACGAATTTAGAAATTGTTTCAAATGACAGCCTGCGCTTAAACATTGTTAGCATGTATGACGAAGCTTTTACACGACTGCGCAATGTTGAGTTGGTTATTCTAAGGGACTATGAACAGCTCCGGGATTTCGATAGACTTTATTTTGAGGCGTATGATATTCAAGGCGTATCGAGCAGCAAGAGCGTGCCCGCGCCCTTTTGGGGAATAATGCGCCCGATAAATTTTTTGGCACTCACAAACAATCCTCAATACGCAGCGCTCCTTCGTGCCAGAATATCGAACCAAATGGGGCTTCTAAGAGGTACCTACAGACCGATTGCAAATTCGCTGACGAAGTTGCTTAAACAAATTGACCGGGAGATCGCAAAATTAGAGTAATATGCATGCTGACATCGACAAACACTCCGGAACAAGGAGTGCCGTGTAGGCATGCTGGTGAAGAACACCAACAAGGACGTATCTGAAACCCGACTAGACCCACCACCTTGCCCCCTGTATCCCCTGATGAACCCAACTAATTCACCTGCGATGCAACCAGGTCTCCATTCTTGTAAGATTCGGAGAATCTGCGGGTAGTTGGGTCGTTGTGTGGCGGAGGTGCAAGCTACAAGCTTCAAGCTTCAAGTTACAAGCCATGGATTCCGTTGAGCCAGTCTTTGAACTTTGATGACTTCGACCTGCAGCTTGAAGCTTGCAGCTACTTTAAAAAATAACTTATTTTCTAACAGTCGAATGAAGAAAGTTCATCTTCCAGTTGCCATCGACTTTTCTAAATGTCGCGCTCTCGACCCAATCAAAATTAAGTTTACCTGTGTCGTTGACGATAAGTTCACCGTGATTAAAATACACAGCGTCCGCACTTCGTTCATCGGTATTGATTTTCATGTCAGTCAGTGTCCAGGTGCCATCAAAGGACTTGAATGCATTCAGCATATTTACGAGGCTATCGTTTGACCATACTCTCCCGTCTTCAAAAAGTATGAAGTCGTTTGTTGTAACGGAGTCCATTTTGGCTACGTCTCGATGCTTAATACCATCAAAATAGTCGGCAAGTAATTTCTTAAGCGCCTCAGTGTCATCCGTTTTTTGTTCTTGCGTACAGCTTGTTGAGAAAACGAGGGCAAGGAAAATAATCGCAAGCTTTAATGTTTTCATTTTGGTGGGGTTAGGTAATTTTTATTTGTTAGCGAGTTTCTTCTTTTCCTTAAATGCATCAAAACTTAGGCTCGTGCTATCGGATTTAAAAGGAAAAAAATCGAGGACATCATACTTCCAGACATTGGTAGGAAAAATTACAACGAGGTTGGCGGTTTTGTCACCGATATTCTTAAATGCATGGGGAACGCCTGCCGGAATGTTGACGATGTAAGGCGCTTCGATTTGGAAAATGGTATCACCGAGTGCATAAAGAATATCTCCTTCAATCAATACATGCGACTCCTCCCCTTCGTGCGAATGCATGGGTGGCGCTCCACCTGGAAATGTTTCGGTAATGCCAATGGTGAGATTGTTGTAACCATGTCGCTGTCCCTCCATCACGTGGACGTATTCTCCGGGTCCGGGATTGATTACCGGGAGCTGTTCCACTTTCACCGCGTGACTCGAAAAATTCTTCATGTTGGCAGGCTTGAATGGGCCGGGCACCAGGCGTCTTTCTAGAACTTTAAGTTGGTGATGTTGTGCATTAAGCGCCTGGATAATGGAATCGGGAGTGATTTTTTGTTCATCTACAAGTTCAGCGATCGAGATGGTTTCTCTTGTTACATCACGATTGAGGGCTTGTTCAGTGGAGCATGAATTCGCAAAAAGACATAGTGCGATGAAAAGGAACAGGACTGTTGTTTTTTTCATACGTAACGGGGGCTTAGGTGGGAGTTCGCAGAAAAAGAGAGCCTTGTTATTCCTAATTTACTGTATCGATGGCGAGATAGCAAGTCTGCACTAGTTAAGAGTCACTGGTCACTAGTCACTAGTCATAAGGAAAGAGGGGGCCGGGAAGGCCGGGGAGCCGGGAGGCCGGTGAATGTCGGGACGTTGGGGATTAATGGATGCAGGTTGCATGCTTCAAGCTTCAAGCGGTGGCGTCTTCACGTAATCTTTTTCAAGTTGACGAGGCTGACTTGACAGGGTGATCGTGAAACCGGAGCATTGAGCAGATCCTTGAAATACGCTGCGGCAATATCGATAACAGGCTTGCCCTCCATCCCACTATGCTGGGTTTTCACCAAAAGTGGGCTTTGGCTGGCTATTTTATCCCCGCCCTGTCACCCAAGGCATCAGAGCAAGCTCGCTTTTCAAAAAATTTACGCCAAAATTGAAAGAAAGAATTTCCATTATCGTCCTTGCATCTTCTAAAACTTTCTTCCGCGCAGGTTTCTGCCAGTTTTTCATATGAAGCCAATCATTAAGGTCTATGTTAAACCTTTCAAAGAAATTGCAGGCTCCGAGAAAACTAAAAAATCTTCCTAGCTCTTCATCAAACCTTCTATCGCTTTTCAAACGAGCCCAATATTCTTCAAGTTTCTCAAAGTCAGGCCTGAATGGTGCCCCTTTCTTTGCCATTATTAGCAAACAATAGTTACGCTGTTCGTTATCAAAAGACGGTAACACATATTCATGTACAAGGCTGTTCCAACTTTTCAGGTCCGGAGCTACATAGTATTTGCTAAGATAACTCTGAAAAGGAAGATGGTGATAGTCGTACAAGCGCTTAGACGCACTACCTTCAGGGAAATCTTTGTATTTAAGCGTGTCTTGTTTTTTCATTTCGCTCTTCCATACAATCCGTCATTTCAGTTTCTTGATTTGGTCAGGCATCGTTACAGGGGTCACTTATTTTTAAAAACCAGGATCTCTCCTTTCTTTTTGGTTTTTACCAGTAAGACTTCTGCTTCAGGAGTTAGCAATTGTTGCGTACTCGTATTTCGATCCTCCAGAAGTTTCTGCGTCTTGATGTATTGCTGAGACTTGAGTGGTGGCTGAGAGAAAAGGTAGTTGGCGGAATTTTCATAAATAAACACTCCCTGCAGCCTTTCCGTAGCCGTGACCTTTGCGTTGTCTATTTCATAAAGGTACCGGGTATCTCGAAATGATAAGGAGACGATCTGTTTGCCGTTTGGCAGCGAGTTGAGCAGGATACTTTTGCGGGCATAGAGCGGGTAGTTTACAAAATGCGATTCCCCTAGTAACTGTTTCGATCCGATCTCTTCAAGCCTCCAAAGTTCTTTTCCTGATCGGTCTATCTTGATCACATAAAAGCCCTCGGATTTTTTTTCGGTCCGTCCTAACAGACCGTAGGCGAAGAAGCTTTGGCTTTGCGCATCGTACAGAAGATGTCCATAGGATCCGTTGGTCATGGTTTCGGCTTTACCACTGTTCGACCCGACCAGGGGCCAATACGATTCCATGTTCTGTAAAACCAAGAAGTTTGTTGTCTTTCTGAGTTTTGTGAGGTATTCTGTGTTAATGGCGGGCCTCAGAAACTTGCTATTCAACGCGGGCCGCAACGTCAGCGTCTCGACAACCTTGCCATCATCATCGATCGTCACCACGTTGAAAGTGATTTTGTTGTCGATAAGGTTGATCGACTTTGAAAGCAGGTATACGCCCTTGCTGGATTGCCCAATCAGGCTCCAGAAGGTAGAGTTTTCATCTGCGCTCACGTTTGGCAGATCAAGCGCGATTTGCTTGTAGGAAAAATCGGTGTTTGAATACCGATGAAGAATAAGTTTTTCATCACCTTTCTTTTTATCATTGGTCTCGTTGCCATTGCGCGTAACGAGCGAAAACAAATACCGTTCATTGCAATAGAATGCCTGGATATTCTTGCCAAAGCCCTGGTCGATGTTGATCTCCAGACGAGTTGAATTTCCATTGGCATCATACCGGGTAATGTATTGTGGTCCCTTGCGCTTGCCTGACCCAACAACAATCACTCCTCCCGTATCAAAATAATTCATGTCGTACACAACGGAGCCATCCGGACTTGCGATGATATCGCCCGCTTCAATTTCCCTTGCGCCTGACCATCTCAGGCTTCCGTCAGAGTTAAAGTACGAAATCCCCTTCTCCGTCCCGACAATAAACCCATTGGCGGACAGATTGACTGCTTCATAGATCGGCTCGGTTTCCTTTCGGGAATCCTGGGCAGTTCCGCTGATTGAAATGATTGAGAATAGAAGGAAATAGATTGCACTGTAAGACGGAGAGGTTTTCATTCGCTAAACTTTTACCCAATATAGCGAAATATTGGATCGCTGGTAGCCGTAGCGTTGTGGAAGTTTGGATAAAAGATGCGCTGCGCTGTGACCTGCCTGAAGGTGTAGACAGATTTAGCCGCGATAGATCAAGCTTCAAGTCATCTGAGCGGAGACCACTCCGGCATCCTGAGACGGTCACCAATTCCCTGTTTAGTCGATCGGGTATAACACGCGTGACCCTCTGGCGGGTAGCCTGTTTGTGTAGTCAACACGTATCTTCTTCTTTAATAATTGGATGGTCTCGGCTAGTTCAGCTACATCCTTATCGCTTTCAATGAGTACGGCCAACTCGTAGACTTGTCCATTTTTTGTAAGGATATTCATGTAATTGTTTCCGCATTGCACATGCTGGATTTCCCTACACCACAACTCGATTGTAACTGCGGAAATGTCGTGATAATTCCAGGTTGTTCCGAACAGCGAAACCGCATGATCTGTGACCGTCACACGTGAGATCGGTCCAAACGTCCCGTGCAGATGCATATGACGAAGAATTGACTGGACGCCTAGGAAGGCCATCAGAAACAATCCCACGTATGCCATTCCTTCGATCTGAAGTAATGTCCACAACCCAAATAAACTCAGCGAAACCAAAGCGCAAAGAAATCTCGCATTACTGGTTAACAAAACCGGAATCGTTTTATCATAAATTCTGATCGTGCGCATGATTACAACGGAACTAGAAAGCCTTGGTGACAATCGCCTGTAACGAAAGATAAGATATTTTTTGTACGAAGGTGTGGTTGTGTTACACGTCACCAGGTGTGGGGAGCCGCGAAGGATGATACCTCGCCCGGACAAAAGTTTGCCCGTGGCCGGTCTTCTGTAACGTAAACAAAATATTAATACCTTGTCATAGAATACCCAATGCGCTCGCTGCTGCTACCTGATTTCAGTGATGTTTGGTATTATAATTCTTCCTATCATGCTTCGGCTTTTCAAACGTCTCCAAACAAAGTCTCCATGAACAAATCATTCTCAGTTACCCTCATTGTACTTTTTGCAACGCTCTTTCTAGGCGCAGGAAAATCGGAATATAGTGCCGCATCCAGCTCTTTAGAAAACACGATCCAAACCGGAGCCGAGCAACTCGACAAATATCTACCCCTTATCAAAGGCAAGCGTGTTGCCATGTTGGCCAATCAAACGACAATTATTGGTAAGAGGCATTTGGTTGATAGTCTCAAAACGCTAGGCGTAAATATTGTAAAAGTGTTTGGGCCTGAGCACGGGTTCCGTGGCAAGGCGAGTGCGGGTGCTGAGATCAATGATGAGGTAGATGCCGCTACGGGTATTCCAATCATTTCATTGTATGGCAAAAAGAACAAGCCCACGAAAGAAGACCTCGCTGATGTCGA